>JAUCPZ010000063.1 GCA_030372995.1 Dehalococcoidia bacterium | reverse complement strand
CCGCTTCTGGTGAACTCCTCTTCCACCCCGGCATACTGGCACACGGTGTGCACCAGTACCCTCCCTCTCACAATTCGCCCTGAAGCGCACTTCACGCAATAGTACCCCGGCGTCAGATTGAGAGACTTGCACTGGGGGCAGTAGATATACTTCTCGGAGAAAACCCTCTCCAGTATCCCGGCCTTGGCCAGGCTCTCCAGGAGCGCCAGCAGTTCCTTGTCGGGCATGCTGACGATCTTCGCCGCCTCCGGGTAGTAGTAGCCCATCTCCCTGTCGGGGTCTATCTGGGGCTTGAGCTCCATAACGCTCCCCGCGAGCAGCGCCCCGAGTAGCTTGGCGGCCTTCTCGTCGCGCCATACGGGTTTGCTGACATCCATTGTCTGCATCTCTTAAGATCCCCTGACCATTGTCTCCATCACTTGTGCATGGCAACGGCCGGCTTTCACGAGTACAAAGCCCGTACCCGTCTCTGGAGAATCCCGGCTGCTACCGCTTCTCATGACCTGGCGTCTGCTTGACGCCCGGCCCCGACGACATCAGGACGCGCGGCACCCTGCCGATAAGCTTCTCCACCTCTTCGCGGTCCTGGCAGAACTTGGTCAGCGTCTCTCCGGTGATGATACCCTTCAGGTATAGATTGACCAGCGACTGATCCAGGCTCTCCATGCCGTCCTGGGCGCTCGTCCGGATCACATTGGGCAACTGGTATATCTTCCCCTCGCGGATGAGGTTGCTGACCGCCGCCGTCCCCATCATGATCTCGACCGCGGCTATTCTGCCCGAGCCATCGGCTCTCGGCACCAGCGTCTGGCACAGCACGCCAACGAGGAGCGAGGCCAGCCTCGTCTGGGCCAGGTAGCGGTGCTCCGGCGGGAACATGTCGATGATCCTCTCCATCGCCTGGTACGAACTGGGGGCGTGGCCGGTAGTAAAAACCATGTGCCCGGTCTCAGCGATCGTCAGCACCGCGGCGGCTGTCTCCAGGTCCCTCATCTCGCCCACCAGGATCACGTCCGGATCCTGCCGCAGCGAATGCTTCAGCGCCTGGGCGAAACTCAGCGTGTCAGACCCCACTTCGCGCTGGGTGATAGCCGAGCGCAGCGGCACGTGCGCGTACTCGATGGGGTCCTCTATCGTCAGTATGTGGCACATCTTGTTGGCGTTAATGTGACTCAGCATGGCTGCCAGGGTCGTGCTCTTGCCGCTGCCCGTTGGCCCCGAGATGACCACCAGGCCCCTCGGTTTCATGGCCAGCTCTTTGCAGATCGCCGGCAGCTCCAGCTCGTCTATCGTCGGTATCTTGGGCGGCAACAAACGGATCGCCAGGCTGATGCTGCCGCGCTGCTGGGCGGCGTTGCACCGGATCCTCCCCACGCCGGGGACGTTGTAACCGAAGTCCAATTCCAGCGTGCGGTAAAACTCCTCGCGCTCCTCCGGAGTCGTCAGATCCACCAGGGCCGCCCTGGCATCCTCAGGCTGCACCGGCTCGATATCGATCAGAGGATCGATTTCACCCAGCACCCGCAGGAAGGGTGGAAACCCCACCACCAGGTGCAGGTCCGATGCTTTGCGCTTGTCTGCCAATCGTATCAGATCCAGTATGCTACCCTTCATTTGTTCCCCCACTTCGAAGGCCAGCGGTGCCCGCCGCCCTTACCCGCTCAAACTCATACTAAAACTGACGCCGCCATCATCGGCCGCATCCATGGACGTTATCATCACTGTCGAGAATCTTTCGCTGTCATACAGCAGCCGGCCGTAGTACTTGAGAACCTGATCCTCGGTTGGAGCGTATCCGCTTACCCTGGTCCCCTTGGACTCTGTGTTCACCGAGTCGAGAGCCACACCGGTTTCCTGGGCATACCCGTATATCACGTCAAGATCGGCCTTCAGCGAATCCCTGGAGGCATCGAGGCCATCCAAGAGGCTCTTCAGGTTCGCCGCGGGCGCCTCAGCACTCTTAACCGCATCATCAAGCTTCTTCAGGTCAGCAGCCGTGAGCTGCTGCTCCTTGATCATCGCGTTGATATTGTCCCGTCGCTCCGCGAGGCTACTGTTCTCGCCCTTCAAATAGAAGATGCCCCATGTGCCCATGCCTATCAGCACCACACCTACGAGCACGGTCGGCACCCACAGGACCTCCGACAACGGCCGCTTCCGCACCTGGTAGATCTCCGGCAGGGCGTTGAAATTCACCACGGAGTAGGCCACCGCGCCGGGTTCCGTCAGCAGGACGTCCTTCATAGCCAGGCCGATGCAGGCAGCGTACTTGCTGTAGTTAAAGCCCTCGAGCTGGGTCAGCGGCGACTCCATGTCACGCACCGGCCTCTCCCGCGGGCCGGCCAAGGAAGCCTTATCACTCTCCTGCTCCACCAGATCTCCGGAAACAAGCACCGGAACCGTGAGATCGATGGGCTTGTCGAGGTGAGCGGCGTTGTAGAAGGAGACGGACCGTTCCAGCTCACTCCTCAGCACCGCGATCCTTTCACCCTGACTCATCTCAGGGGCCACTTGCAGGCTGCGCACCACCTCTGGTATGCCCTCACCGAGCACCACTATGTCCATGGACTCCTGGCACGTATCGATAATGATGGCCCTTGGCTCGTTTGACAGCCTGGCCAGACAGAGCGGCTTGACATCCATAGACACGGCCCTCAGGCCCGCTGCCTTCAGGGCGCCCATGACTGAATCCACTTTGTCCTTGGGTATGACGCACAGGTAGACCTTCATCTGGCCATGCTCAATGGAAAGCACCTGCCAAGACAGGTAAACGCCCTCCAGAGGTATCCCCAAGCTGTGGGCCGCTTCTCTTGCTATGGCCTCGCCGCGCAGGTTCTCCGGCAGTTCAGGAAGCAGAAGCATCTGATACAGGCAGTTCAGCCCGCTGATGCCGACCGTCACCCGCCGCCGCAATATACGCGAGGCGCTCCACAGCTCCTTGATCTTGGCCGCCAAGGCCTGCTGGTCCTGGACAACCCCCTCCCTGATCAGTCCCCGGTCCAAAGCGAGCGTGGCCCACTTCTGCGGCTCCCTCCCCTTGCTGGCCAGTACCGAGATCGATGCATCGTCTAAGTAGAGACTCACCTGCTGCTTTGCCATCTTCTTACTCTTCTCTTTCCGGGACCTTCTTCATCCCCAGTCCAACAGCGCTATGCTGGCCCCTAACCCCGTCCCTTCCAGATTCCACACTTTCCTGACCATCCCGCACACCCCCGGCGCCGCCAGCGCCGGCGTGCCGCGTCTGCCGCCTCCTACTCTCCCACCCCAGCATAGACCTGCAGCGTGATGCTCATGCTCTCACCGCTCATCGAGACCGACTCAATGCTCGCTGAAGGCAACCAGTAGCCCAGCCTGCCAATAAACGTCAGAAAGCGCTCGGTATCGCCCAACAGTGAAACAGATACTGCGAAAGCCTGATAGGTGCTCTTGTTCACTTCTTTCGCTCTCGGTTCCGGGCAACTGATGCTCTCCAGGGTCAACCCGGCGTCGGCGGCAGCGCTGAACACGGCGATTTCGACATCCATGGACTGTTTGGCCGACGGGAACTGCGTGGCCAGCTCAGCCACGGTCAGGTCAGCCAGCGCCAGTCTGTTCTCGGCATCCTTTCTGGCCAGGCTGTTCTGCACCAGGGTCGTAGAAGCTTTGTCCACTTCGTTCTTGAGGTCGGTGTTCCGAGACTGCTCCCGGGCGTAGAAGACCACCACCAGCACGACCCCGACGCCCAGAACGAGGATGGTCAAGATCCACTTGGTCATCGGAGACACTGAAAACGAGAGGTTCACATTAGCGGACTTCCAGGACTTCTTCGCCTTTGACTTGTCTTCTGATTCCTTTGGTTCTGATTGCATCATTCTCTCAACTCCGCCACAAAGTTAGCGCCCGCCGCTGGCGGGGCCACCACGGGATGCATGCCATGTTACCGCAGCTCGCGGTACGATCTCAACCATATCACTCGTTGATTTTGCCATTGCCGCTGAGGTCAGAGAAGGCCCGAATGGCCAAGAAAACTGAGCCACGTAGCTCATTTGCCGCGGGACCCGGAGCGCTTCGTCCCCCGGGTGCCGCGGCGGTCTGCTACTACACAATGTAA
>JAUCPZ010000062.1 GCA_030372995.1 Dehalococcoidia bacterium | reverse complement strand
GCCTTGCGGGTGCGTCATACCTCTATCCTCAATCGTGAAAAGGAATGCTGTTTTCCCGAATTATCGGACGGTCGGCGCGGCGATTTTGGCGGGGTCCGGGCGAATGTGCAGAAAGAGGGCAGCGGGGGCTCCTGCCCTACTAGATTTCAATTGCAGGGATTGCCTTGCTGGCGGACCTTCGGCGTGTCCTGGCGGGTTAATGAATAATGCGGGGCATCAAGACTCCCGCACAGAAAGACCCGTCAGGTCCGAATAGGCTCTCTCGATCAAACTAAAGCGAGCCATGAAGGTTTCCATGCCCTTCAACAGGATGTCTAGTGCCTCTTGAAAGCTGGACCAGACGTAGATATCAGACGAGGAGCGGGAGCTAGACAAATCAGTAACGTGGTGGTGTCCCAAGTTCAGCAGTCTGAGAAAGGATGAGCGGAAATCCCTCGGCAGATATACGCAGTTCTGGTCGTACCACACACGCGCCCTTCTCAGATGATCGTGCATTTCCGAATACGCATCCACCTTCTCGTCGCCCGTCTTCGCCTCGCTCGCAGCTACAGAAGATGCTTCATTAAGAAGTGAGTTGATTTGCATGACCCAGCAGAAGGCCCCCTGCAATGCTTCCAGCGACCGTGCCAGAATAGTCTGCCCAACGGCCAACTCCCGTTCCGCCATGCGTGTTTCAAGTTCACGTCTGAACAGTGCGGCCTGCTGGCTCAAAATCTGTGAATGATGCGCCTCCCGCTGCTGCACGTCCTTTCGGTGGTGCGCATGCATCACCAACACGGTTACGAATACACCGACGAATGCAAGCACCGGGCCCAGGACAATGTGTGCAAACTCGGGCCACATGGTGGTCATCACCGTAACAGAATCCACCGTTACCTCCCTCGTGTTTGAATTTGCTATAACAGGCGGTATCCGATCGCGGCGATTCGAGATGCACGCTGATCGGCACCCCCTACGTCGTGTACGTGGTTCCGTTGTTGTAGTCGAGGAACAGGTAAGGCCGCCACTGGTCGGCGACCCCGTAGTTGCGCTGGATGAACGTGATGTAACTCGGGCGGGTCGGTCTTCGCAGCAGCCCCATCCCGGCCTGCTCCGGCGTCCGATTGCCTTTCAGGTTGTTGCACCGCTCACAGGCGCACACGAGGTTGGACCAGGAGTCGCTGCCCCCCTCGGTCCGGGGAATGACGTGGTCGACCGTCATCGGCCCCTTGTTGGCGCCGCAGTACTGGCAC
>JAUCPZ010000061.1 GCA_030372995.1 Dehalococcoidia bacterium | reverse complement strand
GACCCGTTTCATCGCGGCGGAGCCCGAGGCCGCTCCCAGTCTGACAGCCGGCACGTACGCCTACGACTACCCGGATGCCGATGGGTTGCTCCCGCTGCTGAAGATGCACACGCTCGGCCATGATTTCGTTCCCGCGCACATCAGGGCTGGCGCGATGCGCTATCACGGGATGTCGCCTCTTGTCAGTGCCCTGTACGACAACAAGGTGATCGAGGCGGTGGCCTACCCGCAGGATGCCGTACTCGAAGCTGCGATCCAGTTTGCTCATTGTGAGGGCGTTGTCCCAGCGCCCGAGTCGGCCTACGCAGTCAAGGCTGTAGCGGAGCAGGCGCTGGAATGCAGGCAGAAGAAGGAGAAGAAGACCATCCTGTTCGCGCTTCACGCGCACGGGTACTTCGACCTGAGCGCGTATGAATCACACCTCGCTGGCAAGCTGGAGGCGATCGGCCCTCCAACGGAGCAGATCAGTTCTGCTCTGAGCAGGCTCCCGAGGATCCAGGCAGACGGTCCGTAGTGGACGTTGGGGGTGGTGCAGTTGGGTGATCTGAGCTGGAAGATTCCAGGACGGATAGCCAGGCTGGAGGAGTTGGCCTACAACCTGTGGTGGAGCTGGCATCCGGAGGCGCGCGAGCTCTTCCGCAACCTCAACTACGTGCTTTGGCGTGTCGGCGGCCACAACCCGGTGAAGCAACTTCGGGAGACCGCGCCCGAGAGGCTGCAGCAGCTGGCGGCGGACGAGGTCTTTCTGGCCCTCTACGATGCCGTCACAGCCAGGTTCGATGTCGAGGTCCTGGCCGAGAAGACGTGGTTCGAGGCGCAGTATGCGGGGATGCTCAAAGGTCCAATAGCCTACTTCTCGATGGAGTTCGCTATTCACAGTTCCCTGCCGATATACGCCGGCGGCCTGGGAATCTTGGCTGGTGACACGTGCAAGGAAGCGAGCGATCTTGGCGTTCCCTTTGTTGGGGTCGGGTTCATGTATCCACAGGGGTACTTCCGCCAGCACATATCGGCCGCGGGGACGCAGGAGGAGATCTACCGCCAAATCGATTTTGACGAGGCCCCGATCAAACGTGTCTTGACGCGGGATGGGAAGAAGCTTCTGGCCAAGGTTCCGCTCGGCAAGAGTACCGTGTCTCTTGCGGCCTGGGTGGTGAAGGTGGGCCGGGTGGAGGTGTACCTTCTCGACACCAATCTGCCGGAGAACTCCGTGCAGCACCGTCAGTTGTCCGCACGCCTGTATGTTGCGGATCCGGAGGTGCGATTGCAGCAGGAGATAGTGCTGGGCATGGGGGGCGTCCGGGTGCTGCGGGCACTGGGGCTCCATCCGGCGGTGTGGCACGCAAACGAGGGTCACACCGCCTTCATGACCCTGGAACGGATCAAGGAGGAGGTTGAAGCCGGCCTGCCGTTCCGGGAGGCTGTGCAGAAGGTGAGATCGAGCACCATATTCACCACCCACACGCCCGTTCCGGCGGGCCAGGATATCTTTGAGGCCGATCTCGTGTCAGGGTACTTGTCTGAGTATTCGCGTCTGCTCGGTGTCGATCTGAAGGAGTGCCTCAAACTGGGTCAAATGCCGGGCTCTGACGGACGACTGTTCAACATGGCGGCGCTGGCGTTCCGGATGTCCGAACAGCACTACGGCGTCAGCCGCATACATGAGGGCGTGTCCCGGAGGATGTGGCACGTTCTCTGGCCTGATGTGCCGGAAGACGCTGTTCCCATCGGCCATATCACCAACGGAATACATGCGCCAAGCTGGGTGGCTTCGGAGATGCGTGAACTCTACGAGAAGTACCTCGGGATGGACTGGCTGGAAAGGCATGACGATCCTGCTTTGTGGGAGAAGGTGATGGACATCCCCGATGCCGAATTGTGGGATGCGCGGCGCATTCTCCGCCACAAGCTGATCAATGGTGTGGACGAGCTCGCCCAGAGGGCGTGGGCGACGAACGATGTTGAAGCCAACCAGTTGGCGGCTGTGGGTGCCCTTCTCCATCCGGAGGTACTGACAATCGGATTCGTGCGGCGGTTTGCCGAGTACAAGCGGCCGACACTGATATTCCGGGATGTGGAGCGGCTGAAGCGGATCGTGAGGGACCCTTTCCGTCCTGTTCAGTTTGTCTTCGCTGGCAAGTCCCATCCGGCCGATTTCGCGTCGAAGGAACTGGTGAGCAGGGTGTTCGGCATGGCCATGGACCGTGAATTCATGGGGCGCGTGGCGTTTCTGGAGGACTACGACATGCACATGGCGCACTATCTGACTCATGGGGTCGATGTATGGCTTAATACGCCAAGAAGGACCAACGAGGCCTGTGGCACGAGTGGCATGAAGGCCGTTCTGAATGGCGTCCTTCACCTCAGCGTCTTGGATGGTTGGTGGGACGAAGGCTACAACGGTTCAAACGGCTGGGCGATTGGCGAGGTGGTGAAACCTCCTACGAACGAGGAAGAGGACCGCGCGGACGCCGAGTCGATGTACCGGATCCTGGAGAGGGACGTCGTACCGTTGTTCTACATGCGGGACCGTCAGGGCATTCCTCATGGCTGGGTGCGCATGATGAAGGAGTCCATCAGGACGCTGGCTCCCAAATTCAATACGCGCCGGATGATGAGAGAGTACATCGAGTGCAGCCTCACCCCGGTCTGCCGGGCCGCGAAGCGGTGATGGCGCTCAGCCCTTGCACGGGGGCCCAATCGGGGGCCGCCGGCCCTGTTTGCAGTGAGGAGGATCGATGCCTGTCAAGATACTTGGAATATCCGGTAGCCCGGTGAAGGGCGGGAACACCGAGGCCCTCCTTGCCGAGGGGTTGAAGCACGCCGAAAGCATGGGGGACGTCAGCACCGAGTTGATCCGCCTGGTTGAGAAGCGCGTCGGTGACTGCCGCCACTGCAATTGGTGCCTGTCCAGGCAGACCGAAGGATCCTTCTGCAGCCTGAAGGATGACATGCTGGAGATCTACCCTAAGATCATCGACGCCGATGCCATTCTAATGGCCACGCCTACGTACGGCGGCCGTCTGTCCGGGTACTCGGCGGTCTTCATTGACCGTTGGCGTGCCCTGGTGCTCGGGAAGCATTATCGGGGAGTGCTCCGCAACAAGGTGGGTGGGGCCTTGACGGTGTCCTGGTTCCGCAATGCAGGGCCGGAGACTGCTCTGCTTAGCATCGTCTCAGCCTACTTGATGTGGGGGATGGTGGTCGCAGCTCCAGGTGAAGGCGGTTGCCAGTTCGGCGCCGTCGGCGTGTCCAGCGATGGCGGAAGCGGCCGGTTCACACCGGAAGAGAAGCTTGGGGTGCTGAAGGACAAGGTGGGCCTGGCCTCGGCACGCGCCCTGGCGAAGCGCACCGTGGAGCTGGCCCGAATCATAAGAGCTGGCCAGGATCTGCAGGAGGGCCACCCGGCCTCATAGCCGCCCGGCTATGCTGCCTTCTCTATGCGGCTCAGCCCGTCTGTGAACGGCAGCAGGGCATCCGGTACAAGTATGCTGCCGTCCGCCTGCTGGTAGTTCTCCAACACCGCGATGAGCACCCGGGGCAGAGCAAGGCCGGATCCGTTCAGGGTGTGAAGGAACTGCGGCTTGGCGCCGGGCTGCGGCCGGTACTTTAGATTGGCCCGACGGGCCTGGAAATCGGTGCAGTTGCTGCAACTACTGACCTCCAGCCATTCTTGGCATCCGGGTGCCCAGACCTCCAAGTCGTAGGTCTTGGCGGAGGCGAAGCCCAGATCTCCCGTGCAAAGCTGCACCACGCGGTAAGCGAAGCCCAGCCTCTGGCAGATGTCTTCGGCGTCCGCCACCAGCCTCTCAAGTTCGTCAAGAGAAGTCTCCGGCGTGGTGTACTTGTACATCTCCACTTTGTCGAATTGGTGACCCCTCTTGATGCCGCGGGTGTCCTTGCCCGCAGCCATCTTCTCGCGGCGGAAACAGGCCGTGTAGGCCACGTAGTTGCGCGGCAGGGAGTTCGCCTCCAATATCCCGTCCCTGTGTATGTTCGTCAGAGGGACCTCCGCCGTCGGCACGAACCAGAAGTCCTCTTCAGCATCGTGATACAGGTTGTCGGCGAACTTGGGCAGGTTGGACGAGCCAATCAGGCACTCCTGCTTCACCATGAACGGCGGGTAGATCTCGGTGTAGCCATGATACTTGATGTGGCAGTGCAGCATGAAAGCTATGAGAGCACGCTGGAGCTGCGCTCCGGCGCCCTTGAGGAGGTAGAACCGCGTTCCGCTGAGTTTCGCGCCCCGCGCGAAATCAATGATGTCCAGCGCCTCGCCCAGGTCCCAGTGAGCCTTAGGCTCGAAATCGAACCGGCGCGGCTCTCCCCAAGTGCGGACCACCACGTTGTCATCCGGGGGAGTGCCAACGGGAACGCTGGGGTGGGGGATGTTGGGTATCCTCAGCAGCCTGTCCTGAAGCTTCTCCTCGATAGCCGCGGACTCGGCCTCGATGGCCTTGATGCGGTCCCGGATCTTGCCCAGGTCTTGCGCTATTCCGGCCTGGCTTGGCTCAGAACCGCTGGCTTTGGCCGCTCCGTACTTCTTGCTTTCCTTCTTGTGATGGGCCCGCAGCGACTCCGCCTCGGCAATGAGCTTGCGCCGCTGCTCATCGAGAGCCAGCACCTCGTCGATGGAGGTGGTATCCTGGCGGTTGGCCAGCGCCTGCCTGACCAGTTCCTGGTTCTGCCGGATGAATTGAATGCTCAGCATGTCGCTCTCCTGCCGTCGGCTACTCAGGTTCTCTTGAGCTGCGGGAAAAGAATGACTTCGCGGATCGACTGCTGGTTCGTGAGCAGCATCACCAGGCGGTCGATCCCCACCCCCAGGCCGCCTGTCGGGGGCATACCGTATTCCATCGCCCGGATAAAGTCCTCCTGGTACCGTTCTGCCTCTTCGTCCCCGAACTGCTTCCGCCATTCTTCCTGTATGGCGAACCGGGCAGCCTGTTCCTCCGGGTCATTCAGCTCCGTGAAGGCATTGGCGAATTCCATGCCGGCGGCGAACGCCTCGAAGCGTTCCACCATGGCCTTGTTGTCGCTCTTAGTCTTGGCCAGCGGCGTGGTTTCTACCGGGTAATCAATGAGGAATGTGGGCTGAACCAGGGTCGGCTCCACGTACGTCGACACCAGTTTGTCGATGAGATATGCCGGGCTCATAGTGGCATCGAGCTGCATTCCCTTCTGTTGCATGGCGCTGCGCAGACCTTCCGGCCCCCCCTTCAGGCAGAGCTCGAAGTCAATTCCGCAGGTCTGAAGAACGGCATCGCGCAGAGTGATTCGTTTCCACGGAGGCGTGAAATCGAGCGTTGAGTCTGCGTAGGTGACCTTCGTTGTTCCCAATACCGCCTGGGCCGTCTGAGACACCATCTGCTCCAGCATGGTCATTACATCGTTGTAGTCCGC
The DNA here is from genome assembly GCA_030372995.1 of Dehalococcoidia bacterium. Lineage (GTDB taxonomy): Bacteria > Chloroflexota > Dehalococcoidia > UBA2247 > RBG-13-53-26 > JAFGCL01. The sequence continues at coordinate 25,492 of JAUCPZ010000061.1, read as the reverse complement.
GTACGCTTCGTACGACTCCAGAGTGGTGAACTCCGGATTGTGCCTGGTCGAGATCCCTTCGTTGCGGAAGATGCGGCCGATCTCGTACACCTTGTCGAAGCCGCCCACGATGAGACGCTTGAGGTAGAGTTCCGTGGCTATGCGAAGGTAGAAGTCTTCGTCCAGTGCCTCGTGGTGGGTAACGAACGGTCTCGCTCTTGCACCTCCCGCCATCTGCTGCAGGACGGGTGTCTCCACCTCGATGAAGCCCCGTTCATCCAGGAAGCGGCGTATCGCGGCTATCGTGCGGCTGCGCGTCAGGAAGGTGTCTCTGACGGTCTGATTCGAGATCAGATCGAGGTACCGCTGGCGGTAGCGCTTCTCCACGTCCACTAGCCCGTGCCATTTTTCCGGCAGCGGCTCCAGGGACTTGGCCAGAATGGTGAAATCGGACACGTTCACCGTTATTTCACCTGTGTGAGTCTTGAACAGGACGCCTTCGACACCCAGGAAATCGCCGAGGTCGAAATCCCTGACGAGCTCATGTCTCTCCGGGCCAAGCTCGGTCTTGTTGAAGTACGCCTGGATCTTGCCTGACCCGTCGCGAAGGTCGAGGAAGGTTGCCTTGCCCATGTGCCGCAGGGCAGTCACCCGGCCGGCTACCTTGACCCTGGAGGCTGGATCAGCCTTGCCACTCTCGAAGAGAGATCTGGCCTCTTGAGCAGTGTGGGTTCTGTGATAGGAATTGGGGTACGGATTGATGCCCCGTTCGCGCAGTCTCCGCACCTTCTCCAGGCGCTGCTGCGTTATGATCTCCAGTCTCTTCCCCATCAGCCTGCTCTCTGCGATTCGCGATCGTTATTATAGGCGTCTCGATTGCGGTCTGCAAAGATCGGAATCGACAATGAGGTGCCGTGTGATTACGCTAGACAAGCGGAAACATGCCTGCGGGCAGGAGATGACTGGTTTCATGCGGTTGGAAGAGCCGTCTCAGACGAGCCAGGAAGCGTTTTCACTGGGCGGAAACACCAAGAGGTGCGGAGGAAGGAGCAAGTTAGGAATCAATTGGAAGGTGGCAGGTGGTTCTATCCGTCGTATCCCGGCTCACGGTCCTTGGCCTTGCCGCGTATCTCGAGCTCCACCAGTTCCAGCATGGGATATAGCTTGTCGTAACCCAGTTCTTCCCATCTCTCGGTGTCCCTGAACTGGTTCATTGCGTCCCTGATCTCTCTGATGCAAGCTCTCAGTGCCCTGATGTCACGCTTGCGCACCCAGCCCTGTATACGGATGCAGTCCTGAACGTCATGCATGATCTGCTCCGACTTCGGCCCGAGGTTAGCCCGGATCTGCTGGGGATACGCGGCGAGGCGCTTCAGCCGCTGTTCGAACTGGTGGACCTGCCATGCAATGATGACGAGGCCTACCGTAAAATAGGAGCCGATGACTGCAGTGACAATGGCCACGAATGCCGGCCACTGCATTAGGGACTCCTCCCGGCTGTTCCATTCATCCTGATCAGGAACATATTATACACTGCAGAACACTCAGCTCATTTCGCAGCGTGGAACGCAGCGGTGATTGCCCGGGCCTGTGTGTTCGCCGCATTTGCGCTCGTGATCCCGCCAACTGATGCTAGGCATTCTCCAATCTGAGTCGCAAGATGAGCACGATGTGTGTGAACACCAGCAATGCTGCTGAATGGCGCGGGTAGCGCGATAGAAGCTCCCTCACGAGTGCGGAGTCAGATGAACGTCCCACGTTGCCCTTTCTCCGGGCCGGCTCACCCGGCAGGCGGATAGAGCAAACCCAGGACCACGATCGCCAAAACCAGGGATCCGAGCAGGAACAACACCGACAGCACCAGTGCTATGCCGATGGCGAAGAGCGGAGTCGGAAACGACGAGTCATTCATGATCCCTCCTTGTGAAACAAACCGCCTTTGCCACTAGGCCACCAGGACTATCAGGATGACCGAGACGAGAGCATAGATGCCGACGGCCTCGGTGAGGGCGGCCACCAGGATCATGTTCGTCATGATGGCGTTTCTGGCTTCGGGGTTGCGTCCCAAGCCCTGCATGGCAGAGAAGCCGATGAGCCCAAGTGAAAGTGTCGCGCCTAGAAAACCAAGGCCACCCACCACCGCCGTAGCCAGCCATTTTACTATCTCGGGTTGCATACTTTGATCCTCCTTTCTGACCTGGGGAGCTGAAACCGTGCTCTATGTTCTGGCATTGTCAGCTACGACTTGATAAACGTCGCCGTTTGGCTTCGACTGGAGCGCACGCATTGCTGATCCGCCCGGGATCGAAGAACGGGTCGCCCGCGTTCGACTTGACAGCACTGGGCCTATTGCCCATCACCCCCTCCGCCCGATGGTAGCTTGTTCTCGTTGTGCTACTAGAACGCCATCTGCCAGGACTGTCGCGAGGTATACGATACTTACGAGTACCGAGATAGTGTCGGATACCGTATAACACACCTTAGGCACGATTGTCAAGGACAGCTTCGGCAACGCTCCGGCCGGGCAGCCCACCGCACATATGGTGAGCGCTTGTTCGGCGGGTTGACGAAAGATAGCAACCAAGGTATCATCCTTGCCGAGCACAACGATCATCGGGAGACGCCTTGCTCGGGTGCGAGCATGGCAGGGTGCTGTCAGTGGGGGCACGAATTCTGGGCACTAAGTTGGAGAGCAACGCCTGACTGGATGACCTACCGCGTTCTTGGGAGGTTCGCTAATGTATGAGAGGATACTGGTTCCGCTGGATGGTTCCGGACGCGCTGAACATGCCTTGCCTTATGCTGAATGGCTGGCCAGGCGGCTCAACAGCATGGTAACCCTAATGACAGCCTGTCCGCAGAATGATCCGGTGGTACGGCCTCTTACCGTCTATCTCGAAAAGAAAGCCGAGGAGATGGAGAAGGCTGGCGCCAAGGTGGACTACGTATGCGTCATCGGTGACATCGCCGAGGAGATATTGGAGCTTTCCGAGAAGAACAGGATAGGGCTGATCGTCATGACCTCCCGGGGCGCCAGCGGGACCAGCCGCTGGTCACTGGGCGGGGTGGCCCTCAAGGTCGTGCTCCATTCGAATACGCCGATCCTGTTGGTGCGCACGGCAGAGCGCCACGCGGCCCGCCTGGAAGAAGGCGTCCGCAGCATCCTCGTTCCGCTGGACGGCTCTCCGGTGGCGGAGAGCATACTTCCCCATATCCAGGACCTGGCGCTGGCAACCGGGCTCGAGGTTATCCTTCTGCAGGTCACGGTTCCCATAGGCTATCCTTCGGTAGGCCGGGACGCAGCGGACGCGGAGAAGCATGAGAAGGATGTCAAGAAGCTGAATGAGGCCAGGGTTGCCGCAACCCAGTTCTACCTGAGTGAGCGGGAGAAGGAACTGTCCGCCAAAGGAGTCAAGGTAAAGACGGTGTCTCTAACGGGGAAGCCCGCTTCCGAAATGATACTGAAGTATATAGAGGACAACCCGATCGGGCTCACGGGTCTGGCAACCCACGGCTTCTCCGGGATCAGCAAATGGGCTTTCGGCAGCGTAGCCATTGACATCCTTGAGGGGTCGACAAGGCCGCTCCTGCTCCTGAGGCCGCCCCTCCCGACCGTCAAAGGCTAGGGACGCAACAGCCACTGCCGATAGGCCAGGATACATTGGTGGGCTGTTTTCTGAAGTAGCGTCTTCTCTCCTCAATCGCGGGTACCATCCGTGAGGCGCCCTGCCGGAAGTCATAGAAGGGGCCACGCCTCCCATGTCTAGCCTTCCTGCTCAGGCAAACTGATGAGGCCGGGAGCTGGATTGGTGCGTGATACAGAGGCAACCGCCTTCTTAGCGTGACCCTAGCTGCCTGAGGCGAAGCGCCGTCTGGGCCGGCACCAGTCTGCTACTTAGATAGACTGCACAGCCCAGAATTGGCACCTCTGGCGCCGCTGGGAATCACTCTGGCAGAATGTGTCAGCGTGCCAGTCCAGGCTTCTGCCTGCGGTACAAAGTCCCCTATATCCTCTTGACGATCTTGGCGTATTCCTCGCTGGTGAAGGCCTTGCACGTGGTTGTCCTGAAGTCACCGCGCATGGCGAGCGTGAGCAGCCGCTGCAGAGCTGCTTCGTCATTGGGGTACTCAACGATGACCACGAAGTCGTATGATCCCATTAGCGAATAGAAGGCGACCAGCTTTCCCCCGGCTTTCTCGATATCGTCCTTCCACTGCTCGGTGGCTTTGCCAATCTCCCTGATTCTCTTTGCGCCCTGCTCAGTGTAATTGGCCAGGATCACATAGGTAGACATGGTCCTTCCTCCTTTCTCGCTACTGTTGCCTAAGTCGATGCCTGTCCCCCTGCAGCCTAGGGGTCGCTTGCACAAGCTCTATCGCCGACTATTCTCAGATCCGGCACACGCGGTGGATTGCCGGAAATCAGTCCTTCCGCTACCGACCGGCTGATCGTCAGGCCTGCTTCGCGCCGCGCCTGCAGTAGAAGCCGGAGCCGCGGGCGAAATCCCCGTATTCAGAACTTCTGAGACCGCTTGCCGGACCCGGTGCCTGCTTTCTCCAGATAATGTCACGCAGGCAATCCAGATCCCTCGTGTGCCGATCGTGAACCTGAAGACAACGGCAGCGTGGCGGCCCTGCTTTGACCGAGACAGTATCATAAACGACCATTGGTGTCAATATTGCGTATGCGGGGGAAGGCGAAAGAGTACCGATCATGATGGAGTGGAGGAGACCCGAGGACGGTCAGGCTCTGCGTTGACTCAGCACGAAGCCGCATTGTATACTGGAATTCGACCATGGCAAGGAAGAGCGCAGAGGCAGGGGTGGGATGGAGAAATGGGTTTACGCGTTCAGATTCATCGGCATCGGGTGGTACATCGCGATATGCATTGGCGGGGGGATCTGGGGTGGCCTCTGGCTTGACAGACACTTTGGCACATCGATAGTATTTACATTAGCTGGTGTTGTCCTGGGGTTGGTGGTGGCGGCTCTAGGAACATACAGAATGATCGAACCTCTGATCAAAGAGCAAGGCGACAGGACTCCGGGAGGCAAGCACTAGTGTCGCGCCGGGGCTGTGGTCTAGTCGGCCTCGTAGTCCTCATCCTCTTCATCATTGGTCTCGCCGGCGGCGCCATCGGCCGCGGTATGGGCCTGCCGTACATATCTCTCCTCGACGTACCCACTTTGGAGATCGAGTCCTTCTTCCGCGGAGAGGCGATCTTCCTGACGGACGGTCCGTTCCCCATCACCAATACCCTGATCGCTTCCTGGGTCACCATCATTGTAGCCACCCTTTTCGCCTTTGCTGCCACGCGCAAGATGAAAATCATTCCCGGTCGTCTGCAGGGACTCGTTGAGATGGCCATGGAGGCGCTAATAAACTTCATTGAGAGCGTAGCCGGGCATAAGAACGGGCGCAGGTTCCTGCCGGTGATTGCCACTATCTTCATATTCGTCATGTTCAATGCCTACCTGGCGCTCCTGCCCGTTTACGGGCCGAGTTTCAACGTCACTGTGAAGGACGAAGTCGAGGCAAAGTACGCGGGCACGGTGACGGCGGTCGTGCTTCCTGAAGTTGAGGAGAACGAAGAGGTCGTTGCCCTCATAGAAACAGCGGATGGAAAACATGTAAAGGTGAAGACGCCCTTGGTCGATGACGAGGCGTTAGAGGGTGAGGTGCACTATCACGTGGCGGTGGACGAGAGCGTGGAAGAAGGGGACGTGGTGGCGGTCATTGAGAAGGAGGGAGTCGAGGTAGAGGTGGAGGCGCCAGTGGCGGGGACGATCAAAGAGTTGACGGTGGAGCCCAAAGTGCACAAGGAAGATGCCCCGATCCTCTGGATTCAGACCGACGACGGCGTGAAAGAGGTGAAGGCTCCGGGGAAGGGTCACGTCGAATATCACGTTGCTGTGGGTGACACGGTCGAAGAGGACACCGTAGCCGCCGAAATAGTCTCCAAGCCGCCGTTGCTTCGTTCGGCGAGCACAGACATCAACATGACTCTGGCGATGGCTCTGATAGCAGTCGTCTTCGTCGAACTCATGGGGCTGACCGGGCGAGGGTTCAAGCACTACATCAGCGAATACATCAATGTCGGCGAGCTGGTCCGGGGCATCAAGCTGTTCTTGAAGGGCAAGGTGGTCGATGGGATCATGGCCACAGTGACCGGTGTGATCAACGTCATCATCGGCTTCCTCGAGTTCATCAGTCACATGACCCGCATGATCAGCTTCGCCTTCCGTCTCTTTGGCAACATGACGGCAGGCGAGATCCTGGTGCTGTCAGCGACATTCTTGATTCCGTGGATTATGGCGATGCCGTTCTACGGTCTTGAGCTTCTGATTGGCTTCATTCAGGCGCTCATCTTCGGCGGGCTGACACTGGTGTTTGCCAGCATAGCAGTGGGACACGGAAGCGAAGAGCACTAGCAGCTCTGTAGGAATAGAAGGAGGACGTATCAATGGATCCAGAGAGTGTAAAGTTCCTGGCGGTGGGATTGACGGGGAGCATAGGTCTGCTGGGACCGGCGCTGGGGCTCGGCCTGATAGGCTATGCCACCGTTACTGCCCTGGGGCGCAATCCCGAGGCAAGAGGCGCCATCCTCACGAACATGATCCTGGTGGCCGCCCTTTGCGAAGCCGTCGGCATTTATGCCCTGATCGTGTCGATCATTCTTGGCATGGTCGCATAGTTGTCGACAGGTTGTAAGGAGGAACCATGGGTAATGAGAGTCTGCCGATCCCGCTGGTGATCTTTGTACTGATGGTACTCGTCACGTCGATTGTGTTCGCTGGCGCGGTGGCTATAACGGTCCTGCTGATCGGCCCCCCAGCCGCATAGAGTCCCGCGGCGCAACGGCCGGAATTGGCCAGGAGCCTTGAGGAGGATGTGAAATGCTCGGAATAACGTGGCAGTATCTGGTAGCCTTCATGATCAACTTTGGCTTATTGGCCTTGCTGCTTACCTTTGTTCTGTACAAGCCGATCACGAAGACGCTGGATGAGCGGGCAGCCAAGATCAAGGAGAGCCTCGAGAAGGCCGAGCAGATCAAGCAGGAGTCCATCCGGGCTGAGGAATCCGTCAAGGCTCAGATTGAAGCCGGGCGCAAGGAAGGGCAAGCCATCATAGCTCAAGCTCAGCAGGCTGCGGAAAGGGTTAAGGAAGAGGCCAAAGCCGAGGCACGCAAGGAAGCAGAGGCGTTGATAATGAAGGCTCAGGCGCAGATCGAGAGCGATCGCGAAGAGGCCTTCAACAAGCTGCGCCGGGAGTTCGCTGATCTGGCGGTCCTGGCGGCGGAGAAGGTCATAGAGCAATCACTGGACAAGAAGGCACACGAGAGACTGATCGAAAAGGTGCTGGAAGAAGGTCTGGCTTCGAGGAAGAGCCAGCTCAACTAGAGCCATGGCAAAGGGTGTATCCGGCAAGCGGCATGCACAGGCGGTCTTCCAGATCGCTCTGGAAGAGAGGCAGCTCGACAAGTGGCAGGCTGATCTCGATCAGATTGCCGCGGTGCTGGGAGATCCCGACATTGCCGCCGTGCTGGCTAATCCCAAGGTCGGTCCGGAAAAGAAGAAGGAATTGCTGGACCGTGGCCTCAAGGGGATATCACCGACGGCCATGAAACTGGCTCAGTTGCTGGTGTCAAAGAACCGTCTCCACCTGGTAAAGAGCCTGGCAGTCGAGTACAAACGCCTGATGAACGCGTACAGCGGCGTGGAGCTGGCTGAAGTGACGACAGCGGTACCCCTGGAGCCCGAAGAAGGCGAGAAGGTTGGCAGAGGCCTCAGCGCCATTTCGGGGAAGAGGGTGACGCTGGAACTAAGCGTCAAGCCAGAGATACTGGGTGGCTTTATCGCCAGACTTGGGGACAAGCTGATCGACGGGAGCGCCCGGACCAGACTGCAGGAGCTGAGAAAGAGCATTGCTTGAGTGGAAGAGGATCAGTCTGCCCCGACGGCACCTAGCGAATCCGGGTTGGAGGTGAGATGAATGGCTACACGTAGTGATGATATCGTTTCGGTAATAAAGCAGCAGATACAACAGTTTGGGACGGCGGTGGCCATGGTGGACGTGGGCACGGTGGTGGAAGTGGCCGATGGCCTGGCCCGCATCCACGGGCTCTCGGGCGCCAAGTCCAATGAGCTGCTGCAGTTCCCGAATGACATCATGGGGCTTGCTCTCAACCTGGAAGAGGACGGCGTAGGCGCGGTCATCCTGGGTGATCCGCTGGCTATCAAAGAGGGCGACGAGGTGCGGTGCACCGGGCGTATTCTGGAGGTCCCGGTCGGCGCCGGCCTCATAGGCCGGGTGGTTGATCCTCTCGGGCGGCCGCTGGACGGAAAGGGTCCGATCAAGTATGACAAAGTCCGCCCCATGGAGAGGGTGGCGCCCAACGTGGTGACCCGTGCGCCAGTCAATGTCTCGGTACACACCGGGATCAAGGCCATTGACGCCATCATACCGATCGGGCGTGGCCAGCGTGAGCTGATCATCGGCGACCGCTTCACCGGAAAGACGGCGATATGTATCGATACCATAATCAGGCAGAAGGGTGGGGACCTGATCTGCATCTATGCCGCCATAGGCCAGAAGACCTCCAAGGTGGCGCAGATAGTGGCGACGCTGGAGTCATACGGGGCGATGGAGCACACCATCGTCGTCGCCGCCAACGCTTCGGACTCGGCGCCGATCCAGTACATTTGTCCGTATGCTGCCTGTGCCATGGGCGAGGAGTTCATGGAGCAGGGCAAGGATGCCCTGGTCATCTACGATGACTTGAGCAAGCATGCCTGGGCGTACCGCCAGATTTCGTTGCTCCTCCGCCGGCCCCCGGGCCGTGAGGCGTATCCGGGAGACGTGTTCTATCTCCACAGCCGACTGCTGGAGCGGGCAGCGAAGCTCGCGCCTGAGTTCGGCGGCGGCTCGCTCACTGCACTGCCCATCATCGAGACGCAGTTGGGCGATGTGTCGGGCTATATCCCCACGAACGTCATATCGATCACGGACGGTCAAATCTACCTGGAGACGGACCTGTTCAACGCCGGTATCCGGCCGGCCCTCAATGTCGGTCTCTCGGTGTCCCGCGTCGGCGGAGCGGCCCAGACCAAGGCCATGAAGAAGGTGGCCGGCAAGCTGCGACTGGAATTGGCGCAGTACCGCGAACTGGCTGCTTTCGCCCAGTTCGGTGCCGCCGACCTCGACAAGGCCACCAGGGCACAGTTGGAGCGTGGTCAGCGGAGCACCCAGATCATCAAGCAGCCACAGTATGAGCCGCTGCCGCTGGAGAAAGAGATCATCATTCTGTATGCGGTCACCAACGGATATCTGGATGATGTGCCTGTAGATAAGGTGACAGAGTTCGAGATAGGACTGCAGAAGTTCATGGAGACCAACCATCCTGAGATAGGGAAGGACATAGCTGCTACGAAAGACCTAAGCCCGGAGACCGAGGAAGCCCTCAAGAAGGCGATCGTGGAATTCAAGCAGAGCAGGAAGTAGACGGGGATTCCAGCGCGAATGCAGGTTCTCTTGAAAGGATAGTCAGGCACCGGAGCAGATGACGGAAAATGGCTAACATACGCGCGATCAGGCGGCGGATCCGGAGCGTGCAGTCCACGGCCAAGATCACCAAGGCCATGGAGATGGTGGCTACCTCCAAGATGAAGAGGGCTCAGGAGCGCGATCTGGCGGGACGGCCTTATGCGGAAAAGATCCAGCAGGTCCTTGGCGACCTCGTGGCGGAGCAGGGCCGCAGCACCCATCCCCTTCTGGAGCGGCGTGAGGTCAAGAAGATAGAGATCATCCACATCACGACCGACCGCGGTTTGTGCGGGGGTCTGAACGCCAATATGAACCGCAGCACCGGCAACTTTGTGGTAGACACGGCCGATCGGGGGGTACCTTCGGTTCTCATCACCGTAGGACGGAAAGGGCGCGATTACATGCTGCGGTATGGCCGTGAGATCAGGGCGGAGTTTACCGGGATGAGCGACAAGCCCACGCTATTGGATACTCTGCCTATATCCAGGATCGTCATCGATGACTACACGAGCAAGCAGTGCGATGTGGTGTATCTGGCCTACTCCAAGTTCATCACTACGATGAGCCAGAGGCCGGTGCTCCAGCAGCTGCTGCCTGTTGAACCAACCAGGAGGGAGCGCAAGACCGAGATCGAGTATATTTACGAGCCATCACGGAAGGATGTCCTGGCCGAGCTGCTTCCGCGGTTCGTGGAGATGGAAGTTTACCACGCTGTTCTGGAGTCGATTGCCAGCGAGCAATCGGCTAGAATGGTAGCGATGCGCAACGCCACGGACAACGCGAAGGAACTGATCCAAGATCTGACCCTGATGTACAACAAGGCTCGTCAGGAGATGATTACGAAGGAACTCCTCGACATCGTTGGTGGTGCAGAGGCAATAGCCTAGGAGGGAAGTGACAACATGGGCAAGGGCAAAGTCGTTCAGGTAATCAGTACCGTAGTGGACGTTGAGTTTCCTCCGGATGAGCTGCCGGCACTCTACAATGCCATCGAGATCCCGCGTGACGGCGGGAAGATCGTACTTGAAGTGCAGCACCACATAGGCAATAACTGGGTGAGGTGCCTTTCCATGGCGCCCACGGAGGGCCTGGAACGTGGCGTAGAGGCGATAGATACCGGAGCGCCCATATCGGTCCCCGTAGGCAACGCGACTCTGGGACGGCTGTTTGACGTGCTTGGCGAGCCACTTGACAACCTGGGCCCGGTCAAGGCAGAACAGCGGTGGCCGATCCATCGGCCGGCTCCCACCTTCGAGCAGCAGGAGACCAGCATCCAAATGTTGGAAACCGGCCTCAAGGTTATCGACTTGATCACACCGTTTACCCGAGGCGGTAAGGTCGGGGCGTACGGTGGTGCCGGGGTGGGGAAGACCGTCATCATCCAGGAGCTGATACACAACATCGCGACGGTCCACGGAGGCGTGTCGGTGTTCGCCGGCGTGGGCGAGCGTTCCCGTGAAGGTAATGACCTCTGGGCAGAAATGAAGGCCTCCGGCGTTATCAACCGGACCGCACTGGTGTTCGGTCAGATGAACGAGCCGCCGGGCGTGAGAGCGCGGATTGCTCTGACAGGCCTGACGATGTCCGAGTACTTCCGCGACGTGGAAGGTCAGGACGTGCTGCTGTTCATCGACAACATCTACCGTTACGTGCTGGCCGGCATGGAAGTGTCGGCACTGCTGGGACGAATGCCATCGGCGGTGGGCTACCAGCCGACGCTGTCGCTGGAAGTGGGCGAACTGGAGGAGAGGATCACCACCACGAAGAAAGGCTCCATCACCTCCTTCCAGGCTATCTATGTGCCGGCTGACGACTACACTGACCCCGGCATCGTGAGCACGATGGGTCACCTCGACGCCGTCATCGCCCTTGAGCGTTCCATTGCTGAGCTGGGTCTGTATCCTGCAGTGGATCCGCTGGCTTCCACTTCCCGCATCCTTGACCCGAGGATCGTGGGGCAGGAGCACTATGATGTCGCCAGAGGCGTACAGCGGGTTTTGCAGAGATACAAGGAGCTTCAGGACATCATCGCTATCCTGGGCATCGAAGAGCTGTCTGAAGAGGACAAGCTTACGGTAGCGCGTGCCCGCCGCATCCAGAGGTTCCTGTCCCAGCCGATGTCAGTGGCAGAGGCATTCACGGGTCGCAAGGGCAAGTACGTTCCGATCAAAGAGACCGTCCGGGGATTCAAGGAGATCCTGGAAGGAAAGCACGATGCTCTGCCAGAGCAGGCATTCTTCATGGTGGGCACGATTGATGATGCGGTCGAAGAGGCCAGACGCCTGGGGATGTAGTCATGGCATCGCTGAAGTTGGAGATTGTCACAGCTGAGAGCCCGGTTTTTTCGGGGGAAGTCGATGCCATCGTTGCCCCTGGAGTGATGGGGCAATTCACAGTGCTGCCGCATCATGCGTCGTTCATGACGATGCTGGAGCCCGGCGAACTTTGCCTGAGGGTAGGCGGCCAGGAGACTTTCATGGCCGTCAGCGGTGGCTTCCTTGAAGTGAACGAGGACAAAGTCATCATTCTGGCCGATGCGGCAGAACGCGCTGATGACATTGATGCGGCGCGCGCCGAGGCGGCCAAGAAGCGGGCCCAGGAACAGATGAGGCGCCCACTCACCGGGCCGGAACTGGCGGCTGCGGAAGCCGCGCTGAGGAGATCTCTGGCTCGCTTGAGGGTGAGCGAACGGAGAAAGAAGAGGGGAGAGAGGGTTATTACATAGGAAGGGTTCGAGCGGAAGCCTGCGAAATCAGAGGATTTCCAGTTGGACCCGGACGCCTCCCCGAATCGCTGCCACTCTTAGCAAGGTCCGCATTGCCTCAGCCACTCTCCCTTGCTTTCCGATGACCCTGCCCCTGTCTTCCGGGGCGACTTGCAGCTTCAGGATGACGTTCTTGTCGGCGGTGATTTCTTCGGTGACTACGACGGCATCAGGCACGGTTACGATCGACTTGGCGATGTACTCGACCAAGCCTTTCATTTTGCCGCCTCGGGAACGGGTGATTCTTTGGGCTTGGGGGACTTGGTGGGGGCGGCCCACAAGCCCTGCTTGGACAGAAGCCGGGCGACGGCCTCACTCGGCTGAGCGCCGCGCTTGAGCCATTTCTCGGCTTTGCTCTGCTCGATCATTACGGTCTCTGGGTTGGTCAGCGGATTGTAGAGTCCGATCCTCTCGATGCAAGCGCTGTCTCTCGGAGCCCGGGAATCCACGACGACGACACGATAGCTGGGTTGGTTCTTGGCGCCTACTCTCTGCAGTCTTATTCTTACCATAACAACTGCTATTATCAGGCGTTGTTCGGCAAAAGTCAACATCGCTGAGGCGTGCCTCGGGATTCCACCAGGTCTATTCTCTCGAAGTCGACCCCTGCCGACAACATCTCGGGGCATGAAGCGGAGCCTTCGTTGACTTCAGCTGCGCTTGCCTGTATTCTGATTGCCCAAGACATGAGCGAAGGAATCGCGCCAGGCGAGGAGGCAGCAAGGCCCCGCAGGGGCGGATGGCGCCTCATTCTGTTGTCAGCGCTCCTGATCATCGCTATCGGCATCCTGGCCGTAGTCTTCAGGGAAGATCTGAAGAGCATTGTCGACAACATTGAGCGCTACGAGAAGTACACGTACATCATCGCCTTCGTAGTCAACTTCATGGCGGGGGCCACTGTGATTGTCTATGTGCCGGGAGTACCGACGGTGTTTGCTCTCGGCGGGATAGTGCAGTTCCCTTTTGCTGTGGGCATCGTCGCGGGGCTGGGTGAGGCGTTGGGTGGATTCACTGGGTACCTGCTGGGGCGGGGTGGTGAATCTTACTTGAAAGAGCCGCAGACCAATGGAAGAATCCAGCGCGCTTTCCAGAAGATATATTCGCGGATAGACGGCTGGATGGGAAAGAGGGGATACGTCACTGTCTTCTTGGCTTCCGCCGTCTTCAATCCCTTCTACATGCTGTTCGGCGCCACGGCCGGAGCGACACGCATGGCGCCCTGGAAGTACTACCTGGCATCAGCGGCGGGCAAGATCGTAAAGGGGACCTACGTGGCCTATCTGGGGCACTGGGGAATGGGGTACGTACTCGAGTGGCTTCATATCAGCACTACCTAGGAGCGGCAGTTTCGCTTCTGTCAAGGAAGGCTCGGGAGTGGAGCTAACAGAGATTCTGAATGTCATCCTGATCTCGGCGACGCCGATATCGGAGCTCCGGGGCGGTATTCCGGTGGCCTACTTCCGCTATGACTTCGAGTGGTACTGGGCGTTCATCATCGCCGTAGCTGGGAACATACTCCCCATCCCGTTTCTGCTGGCGCTGTATGATCCGGTCGTGAAGCTCCTGAGCAGGATCGGCTGGATCAAGCGGCTGGCCGAGTGGTTCTTCAGGTACACGCGGCGCCGGGGAGGGTTGGTGGAGAAGTACGGGTGGATCGGCCTGGCAGTCTTCGTGGGGATCCCGCTGCCGATCACAGGCGCCTGGACTGGCTCAGTGCTGGCCTACTTGATGGGGATCGAATACAGACGCGCACTGCTGGCCATATTTCTAGGGGTCATCATGGCCGCCATCATTGTGACCGCCTTCTGCGTGCTGGGCTGGGAGGCCTATCTCTTCCTCAAGCATGAGTAGTTCCAAACCTGCAGACATGGCTCATCATTCCCGCCCAGTCGTCATAGCCGAACGCCAGGCCTGGCTCGGTGGTCGCCTCGTTCCCTATACGGTGAAGCGGAGTTCACGGGCACGGCGCGTGCGCATCGAGGTCCACGATGGCATTGGTCTCGCGGTGATCGTGCCGCGCGGCTGCAGCCTGGCAGCCGCGGATGAGATGGTGGCGGCGAAGGCGGGGTGGGTGGTGGACAAGTACGTGCGATATGTGGAGAAGGCGCGGTCTGCGGTTGCGGCGCCGCTAGGTTCGGGCAGCGTGGTGCGGTATCTGGGCCGTGATCTGCGCCTGGTGTCATGCCGGGATTCAGCAGCCGGCGGCCGCGTTGAGGTGAAGGGTGATGAGTTGCTGGTCTGGGCGCAAGAGGGGGACGAGCCGTTGGGCAGCGCGTTAGAGGCGTGGTACCGCAACCAGGCTGCCGCGGTCATCAAGCGCAAAGTGGACGCTCTGGCGGCCGCGCTGAGCCTGCGATACAAGGGCCTCATCATCCGGGGGCAGAGGACGCGGTGGGGGAGTTGTTCGCAGAAGGGTACACTAAGCTTCAACTGGCGGCTGATCATGGCTCCCGAGCCGGTTCTGGACTACGTGGTCATCCACGAGGTGGCTCATTTGAGGGAGATGAATCACACCAGGCGGTTCTGGGAACTCGTGGCCGAGTGGTGTCCTTCATGGCGGGAAAACAAGAGATGGCTCAATGACCACGGGGCCGAGTTGGCGTCGATGCTCCGCGGGCGGACATAGTCTGTTCATCTGAGGCTTGCAGGGGCCAGGCCGATCCGGTTCTCCAGGGCGCTTTCCAACAACACCCGTGACCGTCGTGTGGTCAAGCCTAGAAGAGGCCTATGCTGAACTTGTTGAGGCATGAGGTAGGTGTTACAATGGTCACGAAGAAATCCCGTTCGGGGTGGACAGGCCAGAAGGGCCTGTTTGTGGGTGGGCGGTGTGGAATTGACGTTGCGTCCCTGTAGCTCAATTGGACAGAGCAACTGCCTTCTAAGCAGTAGGTTCCGAGTTCGAGTCTCGGCAGGGACGCCAGCTCTTGGGAATTCTCCCCAAAAGCAGTGGGCCTCCTCTTGGCAGTTGCATCATGTCCGATTGATTTCATGCCATAATCCTCCTCTCTTATGCCTGTCCGGCGATTCATCATAACCCCAGGTGGCAATGGTTGCCAATATCCCTCGGGGCGTTCATTTTCCTAATTGGGAAAGACTGGTTGGCAGGAAATCGCCTCATGCTGAGTAGCGCGTGGATACCGGTGCAATGACAGAGTTGGATAGAGGTCCCGGTTGATCCTGTTCTCCCAGGCTGGCGATGATGTTGCGAGGTACGTTTGCCATGTGGTTTGCCATATGGATTGCCATGGCCCGTTTGCCACACATACAGGGGGTCGTCGTCGGAGTGCGGTCGCTTGCCTTAGTGGCATGGGATTCGGCAACTTCCTGGGCCAAGACTTGTCTGGGGGCGACAGCACCACCGAGCTGGGGCTGCGGGACCAGGACTGGCGCAACCTTGACAAGGGTGCGGGGACTCTGGATACGTTAGCCCAGGTTCGAACCCTGGCTCGGCAGCCAAGTTGTGAGGGAGCCAAGCGTAACAAGACCGGTGGAAGCCGCGGTCAAGAACGGCTCCAGGCTCCCAGATTTTGGCAGCCCCACGCTCAACCCAAACGTGACTCCAGCCTAACAGATTCTCCGGAATTGGCCCTTTCGTGCTCAACCGGAAGGCACACAATTGCCAGATTAGGACAGTCGAAACTTATCAAGAAGACATTGGGCGTTTCCTCAGATTCACTGGCAAGACAGTCAAGGCCGTCCTCAAATCAGATGTACAGCTGTAACTGCTGTCTTCGCGGGAAAAGGGACGCAGCTCCCACTATGTCCGCTCCTGCTACCGCAACCTTCATGTCTCTCCTGGCTCGTAGAAGAGGAGATCATCCAACGCTCACCCATGCGTGGCCTGAAGCCGCCGCGTTTGCCGCGATACGCCAAGGACTTCCTGCGCGAAGAGGACTTCAGGAAGATGCAAAATCTGTGCGCCCGGAGTACCTTCCGTAGAGCCAGAAACGCTGCCTGGTTGTGGTTGCTCTGGTCCACCGGATGGCGAGAGGGTGAGCTGGCCGGGCTGAAGCTCTCGGATCTGGGCTGGAATGCTTCCACCATCCGCGTCATTGGCAAAGGCGCCAAAGAAACGCGGGTGCCTTTCACACAGCCATCTCAGCGGGCCGTATACCGGTACTTCAAGCGGGCGTGAGCCTACTCTTGCCTGACTATATCGACCGATATCTCCACTGCCGGAATGGTTCCTCTGTTTTCAAGCCAATGTGTGGTGTTCCTATCTTCGGGCCAACCCACTCCCGCCCCATAATCCGTAGCGACTCCATTTCGATGGTCGGTAATCGTTCCTTGCAGTATGTAGACAACGCCTGGTCTGTCTCTATGGTCGTGAATCGGGCCGAAGACGCCTCCAGGTTCGATAGTCACTATGCGCATTCGAAGTCGGCGCCCTGCCATGCCCTCGATCTCAGGACCAAGGTCCACCGCTGCAAGTGACTTCACCGTAACACCTCTCGTCTCAGGTGCTACCTGTTCGTTGCTCATCGTGCCCTCCTCTCTGTACTCCCAAGGCCTTGCCAAGGTCGCAGCAGCGCGATTATGCCGGGCCAAAGTCCAAGAGATAAGTTCTGCCTACTGTAACCTCAGCTCCACCGGGTCCCCAGGCGAGGCGCCGCGCTAACCCGCAGGGGCAGAGCAGGTGAGGAACAATTGCACTCATCGCAAGGCTGCTACAACAGCTATGATGCCCACGATCAGCAAGTAGCCGCCGATGATGTAGGCGATGATGCGCGGCCACGCGATCACCAGGATGCCTACGACGATGCTGATGATCCCGCCCACCAACCCGCTAATCTCGAGATGATTCATATCTCTCCTTTATCCCCTCGTCTGAGTGACCTGAAACTGCCCGGTTCAGCGCAACTCAGAGGAACATGTCAGCTCTCATTCCCTGCTTTGTGAGGCAATCCCTCAGGTTTCCGGATCCGGGTGTCAGCACCCACAACTGCAGACAGTTGTCCGTCCAGTGGCACACTGCTCACAACAGTATCGGACGCCGTTCTTCTCATACCCGCCCTCGCCAATCTGGCATCCGCATGCCGGACACAACGTCTGCCTCATCTCTGTTACCATGTTCTACACTCCTCTCTTCTGACTTCAAATAGGCGGCACTCGCTGCCCGGTCTTGGTCCAGGATATACAACGATCCCGCGCCGCTCCCCCTACTTGGCACCAAGGCGATCCCTCAGCGTGGACCAGTCGTGATCATCCAGCACGCTCTGGGCGTACTTCGACCCGACGTCGAATCGTTCCGCCGGCAGACTGGCCTTGGCAAACGCCAACAGGTTACCTAGTTCATCCACATCCGCCGAAGATAGTATCATCCCCAGGTTCTCCATAGCTTCCTGCGGCGTTTGGTTGTTGAGTATTGCCTGCCAAGCAGTCTCCAGTTCTTCAGCGGTGCAGAGGTTCCAGAGAGCCGGTTGGATCTGTTCTTCCTCTTGGTCGATGTGTATCAAGAAGAATGATATGAACCGGTTGAATGCCAGGTAGAACTCCAGGCCGAGCTCCCGGCGTTTCTCGAAACCGGCAGCTTGTTTCCGCATAGCATCGACATGAAGGAGCAGGTTGTCGAGAAGATGGTCCACGTGTTGATGCTGCTTGTCCAGCCTTTCGACTGCTGCCGGCATCCGGGCAGACAACAAGGGATGAATGAACAGCGCCTCCATGCCATGATGGTGAAGGCGAATGCCTGCTGCGATGGATTGGAGCCCGCTGTAGAGGCTCTCGAGAGACACCTGATCTGTGTAATCCGTTCTTCCTGCCTTCGTTGACATCTGGAAGAGACGATTGCGCCATCCCTTGTGGATGGTGGTGTAGATCTCAAGCCTCAGTCCTGTTGGCATGTCACACCCTCCTTTCTGGTGCCTCCTCAGGCAGTCTCCGGAGCATTGACCGCCACCAGTCTAGGGGCTTCCAGACCCGTATCACCATTCGTGAGTCTACTTAACTCATGCTTGTGGAGACTACTTAGGGGCCTCCGCATGCGCCACCTTAGGTATCTTCCACAGCCATCGGCTAAGTAGATTTGCGGATAGCGCAGTCGAGGACAGAATCGCAATACTGGGTGTAGCGAGAACGTGATCGGGTGTCTTGAGGATAGAGGCCCGGCATTGGAGGTGTTGCGTGGGGGACAGCAACGAACTGATTGAAGTGGCGCTGACGGTACTCATTGCTCTGGCCGTCGGTTTCAGTGTCGCGTCGTTTGGGCAGGACTCAGCTGCGACGGGTTCGAGCGACGAGAGTCGGCGCATGCGAGCCTTGACTGACTTGACTGACAAGATGGTCCGGACCTTGACACCCAGGGGACCGGTGCCGGCCAACCCTCCGCCACAGGCGCATGTTGAGACGTGAAGCGAGAGCGCGAACCTGGGATGGATATGGGCTCCGGGATCCCAGGTTGAAGTGAGTGACTTGGTTCTGGAGGTGATCCCGTGAGGAGGCAAACGTATGCTGCTCTGATCCTGTTGGCCCTGTGCCTGTTGGGAGCTGGCCTGGCTCTGGCCTGCGCCAATGACGCGAACAGCCAGGCAAGCGGCGCCACTGGCCCCATCAACCCCACGTGGAGTCCTCAATACGTGCAGGACGACGTGGGGGTATCCTTGTCCAAAGCTCAATTGGTCCAGACAGTCTCGGACGCTGTGGTGTCCATCACCACACAGGGAGTGACTTATGACATGTTCTACAGGCCGATACCCGAGAGCGGAGCTGCCAGTGGAATCATCATAGACCCGCAGGGATACATCGTGACCAACTATCACGTGGTGGAAGATGCCACTACTCTGACTGTTACGCTTAGTGACGGAGGCAGCTACAAGGCCGTCAAATGGGCCGGAGACAAGAACACTGATCTGGCCGTGGTGCAGATCCGAGCTGACGAAGACTTGCCTTACGCTCATTTTCTGAGCAACTCGCTGAAGAAGCTCAACTTGCTCGAGGATGTAGTGGCCGTGGGCAACGCCCTGGCGTTGAAGGGAGGGCCAACCTGGACCGCGGGGGTGGTCAGCTACCTGGGACGCTCTGTTGAGGAACCTGGCGGCACGCTGCTCAACGATCTCATCCAGACCGACACGGCAATCAACGCTGGCAACAGTGGGGGCCCTCTAGTCAACATGGCGGGGCAGGTCGTAGGGATAAACACAGCGGTTGCTTCAGATGCTGAGAACATTGGTTTTGCCATCAGCACGGACACGGCCGTATCCACCGTGTATTCCTTGGTGACCAGGGGGTCTGCCTAGAAAACCCGGTCTCAGAACAGCCCGTCAGTCGGTCGACAAGAAACCGTTACGGGCCGCAGCAAAGGACGCACCATGGACTGGAACCAGATACCTGGTAAAGCTGTTATCGACAAGACAATGGCCGGGTTGCGGGAGCGTAACTTCAATCCGGTCTTGGTGACAGATAGAGGAGAAGCTTTGAGGAAGCTGCAACAGATGATCCCCGCCGGGTCAGAAGTGATGACGGGCAGCTCAACCACACTGATGGAAATCGGCCTCACCGACCTGCTCAAACAGGGTAAGCATCCGTGGCGATCCTGGAAGGACCGCATCCTGCCCGAGAAGGATCCCGCCAAACAGGCAGACCTGAGGCGAGCCAGTACAACAGCAGAGTACTTTCTGGGCAGCGTACAGGCCGTCACCGAGACTGGACAGGTGCTGGGCGTAGACGCTTCCGGCAGTCGGCAGGGCGGTTACGTCTTCGGTGCGAAGCACGTCATCTGGGTAGTCGGAGTCAACAAGATCGTCTCTGACTTGGACATGGCATTCAGGCGTCTGCATGAGCACTCAGTGCCGCTTGAAGACGCCCGAATGAAGAAGACCGGGGCTCCGGGCACTTTCATAGGAAAGATGGTGGTCTACGAGCGGGAAGGCATACCGGACCGGATATCGACCATTCTCGTCGAAGAGAGACTGGGCTTCTAGTCGTTCGCCATGTCGGCAATGCGACGTGGCCGTCAATATCGTGACCGTGCTGCCCAGAGGTGAAGCGTTGGGACTGTGACTGAGAGATTACAGAGGGCCGGAAGCCCGCCGGCATCCCAACGCGGAGGTGGTAACGCAATGAAGGGCCGGGGGCCACGCGGACGTCAAAGCTCAGCAGATGGGCTCACCAACTTGCCGTTCTGGAGCACACCGCCTGCCTCTCTGCTGCAGGATCTCCACACCTCCGTCCAAGGTCTCAGCAGTGAGCAGGCTCGGGTCAGACTGAGCCGGTATGGTGCCAACCTTCTGAAGCCGAAGGCTCGCTCAGATGCACCTGCCATACTACTGTCTCAGTTCAAATCACCTGTAGTCCTGATTCTCATCTTCGCAGCGGTGCTGTCACTCTTCCTCCACGATTCCACCGACGCCATCATCATTATCACCATCGTTGCTCTAAGCAGTCTCCTTGGATTCTGGCAAGAACACAGGGCCAGTAGATCCATCGAGAGGCTCCTCGCTATCGTCCGGGTCACAGCCAGAGCTGTTCGTGATGGGCAGGCGGCGGAAGTGCCAATAGAAGAGGTTGTCCCAGGCGACGTGGTGATGCTCGCCGCCGGAGACGCGATACCTGGCGACTGCTTCATTCTGGAAGCCAAAGACCTCTTTGTGGATGAAGCGCCGTTGACTGGGGAGGCCTACCCCGTAGAGAAAGCTCCTGGGATTGTCCCGCCTGAGACCCCGCTTGCAAGGCGCAGCAACTGCTTGTTCCTGGGCACTCACGTAATCAGCGGAACCGGGAAGGCAATCGTGGTACACACGGGTAGGGAGAGTGAATTCGGAAACATCTACCAGAGGCTCAGACTGAGACCGCCGGAGACCGATTTCGAAAGGGGTGTCCGCCGCTTTGGCTACATGTTGATGGAGGTCACACTGGTACTCGTGATCGCCATCTTCGGGATCAACGTCTACCTCAATAGACCCGTGCTTGATTCCCTGTTGTTTTCACTGGCACTGGCCGTAGGATTGACCCCGCAACTCCTGCCCGCCATCGTCAGCGTCAACCTGGCGCACGGAGCGCAGCAGCTGGCTCGGGCCAAGGTCATCGTGAAGAGACTGGCCTCGATCGAGAACTTCGGCAGCATGACCGTGCTGTGCTCGGACAAGACAGGTACGCTCACCGAAGGCGTAGTCAAGTTGCATGTGGCCGTCGGTGCTGACGGAAACGAGAGTGAGAAGCTGCGCCTTCTGGCCTACCTGAACGCATTCTACGAGACGGGATTCAACAATCCTATCGACGATGCGCTGCGAAGCGAACTCAAACGCGACGTGTCCGACTATGCGAAGCTGGACGAGGTGCCCTATGATTTCGTCCGGAAACGGTTGACGGTGCTCGTTTCACACGGTGGCTCCCAACTGATGGTCACCAAGGGGGCGATGCCCAACGTGCTGGCGGCATGTTCTTCGGTGGAGGGGCGTGATGGAGCAATCCTTGGCGTGGACCAGATGCGTGACGTGTTGCAGCAGCGCTTCCAGGAATTTAGTGACCGGGGCTACCGCGTGCTCGGGCTGGCATATCGAGAAGCCGTCGGTGTCACAACTATCACGCAGTCCTCGGAAGTGGGCCTAACGTTCCTGGGCTTCCTGGTGTTCTTCGATCCGCCCAAGCCGGAGATCGTGAGGACGATAGA
The DNA here is from genome assembly GCA_030372995.1 of Dehalococcoidia bacterium. GTDB lineage: Bacteria > Chloroflexota > Dehalococcoidia > UBA2247 > RBG-13-53-26 > JAFGCL01. The sequence continues at coordinate 3,598 of JAUCPZ010000061.1, read as the reverse complement.
GCAACTGAATGACCTCGGCGTCTCGTTGAAGGTCATATCCGGTGACAACAGGCTGGTAGTGCAACGCCTCGGCGAGCAGCTCGGTTTGAGTCACCAGGAGGTTCTCACCGGCCCGGACATTCGGCAGATGAGCAACGAAGCTCTGACCAAGCGTGCTGCCGAAGTAGCGTTGTTTGCGGAGATCGAGCCAAACCAGAAGGAGCGCATCATCGTTGCCCTGAAGCAGGGTGGGAGCGTGGTGGGGTTCATAGGTGACGGAATCAACGACGCTCCGGCCCTCCATGCGGCGGATGTGGGCATATCAGTCGATGGCGCCGTGGACACTGCCAAGGAGGCCGCGGATATCGTCCTGCTCGAGAAGGATCTCGGAGTATTACTTCAAGGCGTGAGAATGGGCAGAAGGACCTTTGCCAACACGCTCAAGTACGTGTTCATGGCCACAAGCGCCAATTTCGGCAATATGTTCAGCATGGCCAGTTCATCTGCCTTTCTCGGCTTTCTGCCCATGTTGCCTAAGCAGGTTCTGGCCACCAACCTCATGACGGACTTCCCGGAGATGACCATATCCACAGACAACGTCGACGACGAAATGGTGCAGAAGCCGCAACGGTGGAACCTCACCTTCATCCGGAGGTTCATGCTGGCCTTTGGGCTTCTGAGCACATTGTTCGACTTTGCCACCTTTGGCGTGCTTTTACTCGCTCTGCATGCTACGACAGAGCAGTTCAGGACAGGGTGGTTTGTAGAGTCGGCGATCTCTGCCTCAGTCATAGTCCTCGTGATTAGGAGCCGCAAGCCATTGTTTAGGAGTAGGCCTGGAAGGTACCTGGTCCTGGCTACGATCGGAGTCGCCGCAGTTGTGCTGGCACTGCCATTCACTGGTCTAGGGCGGCTCTTCGGGTTTGTTTCACTCCCGGCCTCGTTCCTCTTGTTCCTTCTCGGCGTTCTCGCGTGCTACGTGGTGTGCGCTGAACTGGCAAAGTGGTTGTTCTACCGCTGGGTCAGGCCATGACTACCTAGAACACGCCGCGGAATAAGTAACCTCCACATCGTGCGGCTAAGTAGATTCCCCGATAGCTTCGGTGGTCCTCCGCCTGGATACTTGTTGCCAAGGGAGCGCCCAGAAGCAAGCTGAGTGTCACAACTTGGATTAGACGACTTCGACGACGGGCAGGAGAAACGATGTCTATGCCAACCGCTGCCGCCACGGGCGCGGGTCATCCGGATGTTGATGACGAGGTCATCCGTTGCGAGCAACTGACCAAGCGCTACCCGGGTGAAATCCTGGCGGTGGACCGATTGGAACTGTCGGTCCACCGCGGCGAGATCTTCGGACTACTTGGCCCCAACGGAGCAGGCAAGACCACGACCGTTGGCATGCTGACCACTCTGGTCGTGCCGACCAGCGGCAGAGCCACTGTCGCCTGCATAGATGTGATGGCTCATCCTGCCCTTGCTAAGCAAGTCATTGGCGTTGTGCCACAGACCAACACGCTGGATCGCGCTTTGTCCGTGTGGGAGAACCTATACTATCACGGCCGCTTCTTTGGCATGAATGCCAAGGCATCTCGTGCGGCGGCCGACCATCTGCTGGTCCAGTTCCGCCTCACAGGACGCGCCAAGGCATCTGTTATGGAGCTTTCGGGCGGCATGGCCAAACGCCTGATGGTAGCGCGGGCCCTGATGCATCACCCACCAGTGCTATTCCTGGACGAGCCAACGGCCGGATTGGACCCTCAGAGCCGCATCGCCCTCTGGGATATCCTCCGCCAGCTTCATACGCAAGGCCAGACCATCTTTCTCACCACCCACTACATGGAGGAGGCGGACTCACTGTGTGACCGACTGGCCATCATGGATCATGGCCGCGTCCTCGTCATTGACACTCCCAAAGCTCTCAAGGAGTCGGTCAGCGCTGACAGTATTGTCACAGTGTCTGCGAACGGCGATCTCGAGACGTTGACCCAGGTCTTGCAGAAGAACATCGACGGCATCACCGGGAGTCAGAGAGTCGACAACAGCATCCAACTGCACGTGTAGGGCGTCAACGGCGTGCTCCCCAGGGTGTTCGCTGCAGCAGAGCAGGCAGGCATAAATATCACTGACCTGTCTGTCACTGAGCCGACACTGGAGACCGTCTTCATCAGTCTGACCGGAAAGGACTTGCGGGAATGACAACCACGGCCTCGTCTATTGCACGCCACCCGAAGGAATGCACTCGGTCAACAGTCGCTGCCAGCGCAACGGCGTTCAAAGCACTGCTGCTGCGCGACTTGGCAGTGCTCTGGAAGAACTTCGGTGTCTTCGCTGCACGCACTCTGATCCAGCCATTCCTGCTCGTCTTCGTTTTCCTGTACGTGTTCCCCAAGATCGGACAAGGTGTAGGCGGAAGCCAAGGTGCGGGCGGTGAATCCGCTTTCGCCACCATACTGGTGGCCGGCGTGGTCGGTCTGTCGATCATGTTCCAGGGAATTCAGGCAGTGGCTTTGCCTCTGGCTAACGAGTTCGGGTACACCAAGGAGATCGAGGACAGGGTGCTGGCCCCGCTCCCCGTGTCTCTGGTGGCCATCGGGAAAGTGGTGGCCGGTGCTATCCAGGGCCTGATTGCGGCGTTAATCGTATTTCCCATTGCCTGGGTGGTCCACGCCAAGGAAATCGAGGTGCATCTAGCAGTCCACTGGCCCGTCCTGGTTACCCTTATCCCGATCGCCTGCATCATGACGTCCAGCCTAGGTCTCGTGCTGGGTACTCGGATTTCGCCCCGCAACATCAGCGTGATGTTCGGGTTCATCGTCCTGCCGATTACATTCCTGGGGGGTACCTATTACCCCTGGACGGCGCTCTCGGCTGTCAAAATCGGCGGCTTCCCCTGGCTGCAGGCCCTGGTGTGTATCAACCCGCTGATATACGTGACCGAAGGTTTTCGAGCCGCTCTGACCACCGCGGGACATATGCACCTCTATGTCATCTACCCTGTGCTCCTGGCCTTATGCGCTCTGTTTCTCTGGGCCGGGATCAGGGGTTTCCGCCACCGGGTCCTCAGCTAGTAATCGACCGCGGGAGCCATCCAAGAAATGTGCCCGTGGAAGTGAATTGCCTTCGGCGTAGGATCAGCGGAGCTGAGAAGCAGGATGCCGGAGATGATTGGTCCTAGCATCATCACATCCCTCAGGATTGCGGCATTGGCATGGCGATAGACGTGGATTCGGTTCTAGAGGTAATACATGAATGTCTACGCAGTACTGTTGAGCTTGGCGACATTCCTCTCCACGCTGGCGGGCGGCCTGACCGCTATGAGACTCAGGGCCAGGCTGGCCATGGTTGGCGCCTTTGCCGCCGGAGTTCTGATTGCGGTGCCTCTGTTTGACCTGCTTCCCGAAAGCCTGAAGCTGGGCAGCGAAGTCAACGTCCGCGCGGAATACGTCATGTACGCCGTGGCTCTCGGTTTCGTCTTCCTCTTGTTCATGGAACGCTATGTGTCGGTACACCGCGTCTGCCAGGGGGATCGTTGTTGGAATGTGCGCCACCCAAAGGGCGGGGCGTTTGGCGCGGCCGAGCTATCGATCCACAGCTTCACGGATGGCCTTGCACTTGGTGT
>JAUCPZ010000060.1 GCA_030372995.1 Dehalococcoidia bacterium | reverse complement strand
CCCATCTGACGGCCGTCCTTTGGCCGCATGAAAAACAAACCTGCGTATTGGCAACGCCACATCGACCGGCAGGAGAAGTCCGGGAAGAGCATTAAGGCATACTGTACCGCCAATCGGATATCACCGGCTACGTTCCAATACTGGAAGCGGAAGCTTCGCCCTCAGCAAGAGCAGATCGTATTTGAGGAGGTGCTCCGCCCTGTGGAGGTCGAAGGATATCGGGCTGCGCATATACGGTTCCCGTCCGGCGCGGAGATGTGGCTGGAGGGTGCGCTGGATGCAACGTTTTTGCGTACGCTGGCGGGATGCTAGGCTTTCACTCCCACCAGCGCTTCTTCGTGGCCACGCGGCCGGTGGATATGCGCAAGGGCATCGATGGGCTGTGCGGCGTGGTACGGCAGGTGATGAACGGCGACCCGATGAGTGGGGCGGTCTTCATCTTTTTCAACAAGGACAGGGACAAGGTCAAGTGCCTGGTGTGGGACGGCGACGGGTATGTGCTTTACCACAAGCGGCTCGAGCGCGGAGCGTTTGAGGCAGTGGCATCTGGGAGTGATGCGAGCGCTGTATCCATGCGGTATGACCATCTGGTGATGCTGATCAGCGGGATCTCACTGCGGCATGTCGTGCAACGCAAAAGATACGGCATGTTATCCACAATCGTGGATAAAAGGATAGTGCCATGTGAGTAATAAATGATCCCATTCCTTCTTACATGCAGGAGGATGCAATAGGTTTGCAGCATGGAGCTGGAAGCCACCCCTGCATTTAGCGAAGCCGCCTTTCAGGCCTTACAGGCGAGCTTTGCCCAGCTTCAAAAGAGCCACATCGAAGTCCTCGAGCAGCACAGGAGTTTATTGAAGGAGCATAACGCCGCGTTGCGCCAACTCCTGGATGCCCAGCGAGAACTGGCTCAGCTCAAGAAAATGATCTTCGGTAGCAAGCGCGAGCGCTTCACGGCCGAGGCAGATCCCCAGCAACTCTCCCTGTTCGAAACGCCGTTAACGGAGGCGTCATCGACCGAGCCTGCAAAGCAGCACATCGAGTACGACCGCAAGGTGACCAAAAGTCATCCCGGCCGGACCGAACTGCCGGAGCACCTTCCGGTCGTGGAAGTGGTCATCGAGCCCGAAGCGGACACGACCGGCATGAAGCGGATCGGCGAGGAGATCACCGAGACGCTCGAATACACGCCGGCCAGCCTGGTGAAGAAGCGGACGATCCGTCCGAAGTATGCGAAGCGGGATGGTGAGGGCGTGGTCATTGGCAAGTTGCCCTCGCGCCCGCTGCCAAAGGCCATCGCCGAGGCGAGCTTACTCGCCCACATCACGGTATCCAAGTTCGTCGATCACCTTCCGTTCCATCGGCAGATCCAACAGTTCAAGCGGGATTATCAGTGGGAAGTGAGCGACAGCACGATCAACGAGTGGTTTGTCGCCGTGTGCACGTTGCTGCATCCGTTGTATGAAAAGCATCGGGAAGTTGTCCTGAAATCCGGATATCTGCAAGTGGACGAGTCGCCGATCAAAGTGTTAGACCAGGATCACGACAAGGGCATCCATCAAGGATACCAGTGGGTCTATTATGCCCCGCGGGCCAACCTGGTGTACTTCAACTATCGGAAAGGGCGCGGGCAGCATGGCCCGAAGGAGATCCTGGCCGACTACCAAGGCATCCTGCAGACGGATGGGTGGCAGGTGTATGACAAGTTTGAAGGACTCCCGGGCATCGTGCTCACGGGTTGCCTGGCCCATGCCCGGAGATACTTCAACGAAGCGCGGGAGACGCACACGAAGAAAAGCGAAGAGGCGCTGGCGTTGTTCCGCGACATCTATTTGAAAGAGCGCGAAGGTCGCGAACTGCCAGCGCAGGAACGGGAAGCTTGGCGGGATGCGCATGTCCGGCCGTTGTTCAACGACCTGCGGACGTGGCTCGACGAGGAATTGAAAACCGATATCGGCGCCAAGAGTCCATATGCAAAGGCCGTCACCTATCTGAGCAAGCAATGGCCGAAACTGATCCGGACACTCGACTACGCGGATGTGGAACTGGACAACAACCTCATCGAAAACAAGATCCGCCCCCTGGCGCTGGGCCGTAAGAACTACCTGTTCGCCGGCTCCCACGCCGCAGCGGAGCGGATCGCGATGATGTACTCGTTCTTCGGGAGCTGCAAAGCCAACGACATCAACCCCTACGAATGGCTCAAGGACACCCTGGAGCGGATCCCGGAAACCAAGGTCACGGACCTGGAGAGGTTACTGCCGATGCGCAAGGTGTAGTTGGTCGGAGGGATACTATTGCTGTCTCTTATACACATCTCCGAGCCCACGAGACAGCG
>JAUCPZ010000059.1 GCA_030372995.1 Dehalococcoidia bacterium | reverse complement strand
CGCTGTCTCGTGGGCTCGGAGATGTGTATAAGAGACAGCTCGTTCACCTCAGTTCAGCCCCCAAAAGGAGACTCCTGACGTTCTAGACCAGCGGCTTGAAGTACTTTATGTCCAGAATGCTTCCCACCCTCTTCTCGGCGAAGACGGCTTTGACCCTCATCCCAATGACCAGCTTCTCAAAATCGACCTCGCTGAGCATATGCACCAGACCAGTGGTCGCCCCGTCGAGCAGGATGATACCGTAGATGATGGGAGGTTTGACCGGCTGCACAGCATTGTTGTGTCCATCCACTGTGTAGGTTTGCAGGGTTCCGACGTCGCTCACTTCCACCCAGTCATCGAGCTGGGCATAGCAGTACTTGCAGACGGACCGGGCCGGGACATACACCTGGCTGCATTCGGCACACCTCGTGCCCATGATCTTCTTGTTGTCCCGCAGCTCGATCAGAAAACGACTGCCGACAATGCCAGCAGTGTAGGTGTTGGGTATGTATATCTTGCCGTGGTAGACGAAGACATCGAGATCCTTCAGTTTCTCAACCCGGTCTTGAATCAATTCAGCCATCTTCCGTCCCTCCTACTCGTCAATCGTCCTGAAGTACAGAATGTCCCCCAGGCCACGGCCTCTGCCTTCCTCTTTCCACACAGCCTGCACCCGTTTCACGTTCTTCAGCTTCTCCGGGTCCTTCTCCTGCAGGAAGTGCACCATGTACACGCCGTCATCGAGCTTGATCGTGGCAGTCGGGTACGGGTTGGCCAGCCTGTCACCATAGTGAGGATCCCACAGAGGGAAGACCAGGTAGGTGTACTGTATTACCGTCCCCTTGTCGCTCATCACCACCCAATCCTCACCTGCCTCCACGTTGCATCGGCCACAGACAGCTCCCGGAGGCCAGAGCAACTCCTTGCACTTGGGACAACGGTTGGTGACCAGTCTCTTGTTCTCCAGTGCTTCCTTGTAGAGCTTGCCGAGGTATCTGCCACTCGACCACTTGTAGACCCGCGGGCGCGCTATCTCTACCTTGATCAATTCCGGTTTCTTCTCGGCTTTCTCGGTCGTCATCATTTTCCTCCTACAGCGACCTTCTGAGCAATGTCGCCACGGTCCAGTTTGGCCCACCCAGGGCTGTGGCCAGCGCAGTGTGAACATCCCTGGTCACCTGATGCTCGCCAGCGTCCCCGCGGATCTGCAGGGCCGCCTCGGCCACTCGGATGGTGGGCGTGGCGCCGATGGGATTGGTGGAGATGACGCCCCCGGAGGGATTCACCGGGAACTCGCCATCCATCTCCGTCATGCCCTTCTCCACCATCTTCCATCCTTCGTTCTTCGGACAGAAGTGGTAGTGCTCGTAGTGGCTCATCTCCTCCCAATTTGACGGCTCGTAGATCTCAGCCATGCAGATGTCCCTGATAGGGTTGGTGATGCCGTTCCTCTTGTATAGCCTCTCGACGGCAATGTCCTGACTGTACTCCTCTGTCCCAGTGGGATCACCGAACGAGCCCGCCCGGAATGGCTCCTGGTGCACCGTGACAATGTCAGCGATCCAAACGGGCTTCTTGTGAATCTTCTTCGCCTTGTGCTCTGATGCGAATACCAGGGCACACGCCCCTGAGGACTGTGGGCAGAAGTCCAGGAACCGCAGCGGCCACACCAGGTATCCAGAGTCGAGAACCTCCTTTATGCTCTTCAACCCCAGCTTCAGGTGAGCATAAGGATTCCGGCATGCGCCTTTGTCCGCCTTCAACCGGACCATCGCCGCGTGCTCCTCCCTGGCGCCGGACCTTTGCATATAGGTTAGGGCCTGCTTAGCGAACTCACCAATGGCCCCGGTCGCTACCCCCTTGCCCCATACCGGCGTCACCGCCGCAGTAATCGCAGCAGTGGTATCGCCGCAGTCCTGCTTCTCAAACCCGATCACCAGGGCTACATCGAAAAGACCTGAGGCCACGAAATGAAATCCCTCTTCCACCACAGACGCACCAGCCGTACCCCCGGTGCACACCTTCAGGCCCGGCTTCCCGAAGGCCCCCGTCTCGTCAACCATTTGGTGATCCGGAAGATATATCCCCTCGAAGGTTTCCATGTTCGCCGTGAACACGGCCTCAATGTCCTTCGCCTTAAGTTGCGCATCGGCCAGCGCCGCCCTCACTGCCTCGGCCACCATTTCCGGCTGCGTGACGTCCTTGCGGTTGCTCTTGTGATAGGTCTGACCTATTCCAACGATTGCGACTCTATTACCCATGTCTGTACCTCCAGCTAAGCCTTCCCCAGAATCATGACGCCCTGCAGTGCCCCGCAGACACCGGTGAAACCATGGGCCAGAGCCACCTTGGCCCCGGGCACCTGTCTTTCGCCGGCCTCGCCGCGCAACTGCAGCACGCCTTCAACGATGCGTGTCATGCCCGCAACCACTGTGGGATTGCCGGAGATCATGCCGCCCGAAGGATTGACCGGGATCTTGCCCCCCAATTGGGTCGCGCCGCTTTCAAGCAGCCGGCCGGCTTCACCCCGGCCACAGAACCCGAGACCTTCCATCCACAGCAGCTCCTGGTAGCTGTACTCCTCCGATATCTCCGCCACGTCGATCTGCGCCACTGGATCGGTGATCCCCGCCATACTGTAGGCCTTCTTCGCCGCCTTCACGAGGGCATCACATTCCGCCAAGTCGCGGTCCCCCAGATAGTGGGTTTCATAGCAGTTCGACACGCCCTTTATCCAGATCGGCTTCGAGCAGAGCTTCTTCGCCTTCTTCTCCGTGGCCAAAATCATAGCGCAAGCGCCATCCGAAACAGGCTTCACGTCCAGTTCCCTCAATGGCGAGGACACCACTTGCGAACCCAGCACTTCCTCTAAAGTGACCGCGGCACGCTCCTGCGCGAAGGGGTTCTTCAGGGCGTTGCCCCGGTTCTTAACCACCACCCTGGCACATTGCTCCGCCGTGATCCCGTACTTGTACATGTAGCGCCTGGCCTGCATCGCCGCGGAGTTCAGAAAATCAAGGCCCAGCACTCGCATGAATACGGGGTCCAGCGCAGCATTCTCCACGCCCTTCATGTCCGCCTGGGATTCCTTACAGTGCGTCGCCACGAGAACGACGTCCTGATGACCGGAGAGAATGCGGGCAAGTGCGGTGTAAACCGCATTCAGCGCGTCCTCTGCCACCTTATCTTCGTCACTGTGATGGGCACCCACATAGGACATCACGTTGCAGTTCGAGATGGTCCGGCCGTCGATGAAGTCCTGCGAACAGGTGACGGTAGCATCGATGCCAAAGGCATCACTGCCCGTGACATCCTTGGCGAACTTCAGGCCGGTTTCCTGGAGCACCTGTTTGACAGCTTCATAGACTAGCTCCCCCTCGTTAACGTCGGCCCTGTTGGCACTATACTTGGTCTGCGCCACCGCCACTATCCCCACTCGTTCACTCATACAAACCTCCTTTTCTGTTGTTCAACCTCTACCGCGACGACGCTCCAAGACCGGTTGCGCCCACGAATCCGCAGGGAGAAGACGACCCTAGCAGCCCCCCAGTTGATCGACACTCCTCCACGCCCCTAGGCTGTGAGAAGGTCTTCGATTATTGCAGATTCCCCTAACGTCTTGTGGATCGGCGCGGATCCCAGATTCAATTCCATCGCCTTGGACCAGCGGAAATGGTAGTGAAGGTCATAATCCAAGTCAAATCCGATGCCCCCATGTATATGATGAGCGCCGGAAACAACGCGCTGGCAGGCATCACTCGTCCAGGCCTTCGCAATGGATACTTCCCTGACCGCCGGCAGTCCCCTGTCCAGACGCCACACCGCCTGATAGCTCAGCCACCGGGCGCTTTCCACATCCGTCAGCATATCGGCCATACGATGCTGCACCGCCTGGAAGCTGCCTATCGGGCGGGCAAACTGAATTCTCGTAGCCGCATAACTGGCCGTCAGTTCCAGCGCCTTCTGCGCCACCCCCACCATCTCCACGCACTGCAGCGCGGCCGCCTTACGGAGGGTGCTCTCCACCACCGGCCAGCCCTTGTTCAGGCCCCCCAGGATATCACCCGCACCGCAAGGTACCTTGTCCAGCGCCACCTCATACTGCCTGTCCGCGGCAATCGTGATGAGCGGGGTCAGGCTGATCCCGGGCGATTTCCTGTCGACAACCAGAATGCTGATGCCATCACCGCCAGCGCTCTGTGCGCGGGTCTGCGCGACCACCAGAAGATAGCCCGCCGTATGGGCATTGTGAACGAAGAGCTTGATACCGCTAACGGTGAAAGACCCATCCTTGTGATGCGTAGCGTGCGTAGATATGTGCTGTGGCTGATAGTCTGTCCCGGGTTCGGCTATGGCCATGGTCAGCAGTATCTCGCCATTGGCCACTCCTGTGAGCAGCCGCTTCTTCTGCTCGTCGGTGCCGGCCTCCAGAATGGGCAGCACGCCCATGACGATCGTACTGAAGATAGGGCTGGGAGCTGTCGCCCGGCCCATTTCTTCCAGCAGCACAGCCAGATCCAGCAGGCTCCCACCTAATCCGCCATAAGCTTCAGGCAGCACCAGACCCAGCCAGCCGAGCTGGGCCATCTTCCTCCACATCTCCTCCGAATACCCAACCTCGCTGGCCTCCAGCTTTCTCACAACTGGCTTGGGGCACTCGGTCTCCAGGAAATGACGGACTTCCTTCCTCAGCATTTCTTGCTCAGCGGTTAGCGCAAAATCCATCCGACAATGCCTCCGTCAGCGGGATCTGGGCAACCTCAATCCCATCATGGCCATCATGTCCCGGAGGACCTCGTTCGTGCCACCGCCGAAAGTCAAGAGCACCTGCATCCTGTAGACATGCTCCGGCCTGCCCCTGGCAGGGACCCACTTTGAGCCGGTCTGCAACTGCCCGTAAAGGCCCATCACCTGGAGGGATACATCTGTGACCCTCCTGATGTGTTCGCTTCCGAAGACCTTGATCATGGACGACTCCACGATGGGCAGCTCTCCGCGCGTCAGCATCCAGGCCACCCTGTAGTTGAGCAGCTTAAGCACCTCTGACTCCAGCGCCATGTCTACAAGCCGACCTCTGACCCAAGGCTGATCCAGCACCGTCCTGCCATTGAACTTGGTCTGATTCGCCCAGCGTGCGGTGTCATGGAGGGCGCGCAATGAGAACGAATGCGGCACCAGCATCACACGCTCATGGGCGAGTTGCATGAAGAGATACTCCGCCCCCTTGTTCTCCTCACCGATCAGGCTTTCCTTTGGTACCCGTACGTTCTCGAAGAACTCGTGGTTGAGCCGAAGGCCGCTCATAGTCTTGATGGGCTCGACGGTGATGCCCGGCGTCTTCGCATCCACCAGGAATATCGACAGTCCCATGTAGTTCTTCGGCGCCCTGGGATCGGTCCGTGCAGCCAGCCAGTAGTAATCGCAGGAATGGCCCATTGAAGTGAAGGTCTTCTGCCCATTGATGACGTATTGATCGCCATCTCTGATGGCCGTCGTCTTCAGTGACATCAGGTCCGTGCCGGCCTCCGGCTCGGTATAAGCAATGGCGATGACACATTCACCCTTCAGTATGGCCGGCAGGATCTTCTTCTTCTGCTCTTCGGTGCCCACCCTCATTATCGTGGGCCCCACCGTCATCAGGGCCAGCATCGGAATGGGGATATGGTAGTAGCCCATCGCGATATCGAAGAAGATGTACTGGTCTAACGCCGAGCGTCCTTGTCCACCGTATTCTCTGGGCCAACCGATCCCCATCCACCCATCTTCGCCCAGTTTCCGGACGAACTTCTTGCAGAGCGGCCCCTCGCCTTCGGGGAAGTGGTCTATCTCCTGATGCAGTTCAAGGGTCGCATTCTTCTCGAAATACGCCTTGACTTCCTTCTCTAGTTGCTTCTGTTCCGGCGTCAGATCGAAGTCCATGTACCTACTTCTCAGATTCGGCCCCGAGCTGCCTGATCAATCGGTCAAGGATCTCAAGATAAGAGGCCGCCGGGAGCACAGTTTCGTGCTCCCCGGCGACCGGATCACCAGAGTCCTCCCGACCCTCTCCGGGTCCTTCATCACCCGAACTCGCACACAGCTCAGCATTCAGGCGTAACCGCTCACTTACAGTCCAACTATGCAGACGCTGACCACCGGCGCATACGGCTCGTTACCCATGTTGTGGGCCAATGCCAGTTTCGGATCCTTCAACTGGCGTTTCCCAGCCCGGCCCTGGAACTGCAGCCACGGTTCGTACAGCATTCTGATGCCCGACGCACCAATAGGATGTCCGAAACACTTGAGCCCACCATCTGGCTGCACGGGCAGTTTTCCGGTCAACTCGAATGTCCCGGCGTCGATGTCCTCCTTGACCCTACCCCGGGGACTGAACTGGAGGTCTTCCATGGTCACGGCCTCGGTGATCGAGAAACAATCGTGGACCTCAGCCATGCTTATCTCTTCCCTCGGATTCTTGATGCCTGCTTCCTTGTAGGCTGCTATGCCGGCGCGATAGGCTTCCTCAACATGCGTATAGTCGTAGCTGGTCAGCATCCGGCCTGTCGTGGGGCTGGCGCAGATTTGCAGCGCCTTCACAAAGACCGGCCTGTTCTTGAATTGCTTCACCATGTCGGCGCGCACAATGATCGCCGCCGCCCCACCATCAGACACCCCACAGCAGTCGAAGAGGCCCAGCGGCCAGGCAATAATGGGAGCACTGAGGACCTGCTCCAGGGTGATTTCCCTTCTCAAATGGGCCTTTGGATTCATTGCGCCGTTCTTGTGGCTCTTTACCGAGATCTTGCCTAGCATCCTCTTGCCCTCTTCGGGGCTGAGTCCATAGCGGTGGAAGTAACGAGTGGCCATCATGGCGAATACGCCCGGCATGCTGGACTGGTAATGGGTATTGGTCCGGTTCTCCATGCCCGGGAGGCCGGCAGCACCTTCGTCCTTCAGTTTCTCGTAACCCACGGCCAGGCAGATGTCATACACTCCGGCAGCCACAGCGTAGGAAGCGCCCCTGACTGCCTCATGACCCGATCCGCAGGCGTTCTCAACCCGAGTGACGGGGATGTACTGGGATCGCAGGGCCTCGCTCACAGTACGGCCTCCGGTCCCACTGAACAGCGTGCCTCCCCAGGCAGCCTGCACATCCTTCATGGTTATGCCAGCATCATTCAGAGCCTCGTTGACCGCATCGACGATAAGGTCCGTAGGGCCCTTGTTCCACAGTTCCCCGAACTGGGTGCAGCCCATGCCTACGATGGCAACTTTATCTTTAATGCTTCCTGGCATCTGTCTCCTCCTTTACCTTACCGGCCGAGCCTTCCAGAAGTAGTTGGTGAGACCCCGGTCGTACTGCAGCTTTCTGAACGTCATCTCCACCGGCATCCCCACTTCTACCTTGGCCGGATCGCGATCAGTGAGATCGAAGAACGCCCGTCCGCCGCCCTCGAACTCGATGAGTACCACAGAGGCTGGCGGGTCTACCACAGCAGCAAGGTTATCCTGCGTGTAGCTGAAGACCTTGGCCTTCCGCCCCGCGAACTTGTAGTCTTCGAAATCGTCCAGCGCCTGGCATTCGGCACACACACGTATCGGTCCCGTGGTCGCCGCTCCGTTGTCATATTGCACTGTCCCGCACTTCTTGCACTTCACACCCCAGAGACCGAGCAGTTGCTTCCTTTCGCGCCAGTTCGCCGACATGCGGATGTGTTGCTTGTCCGGCCTCCTGGCAGCTTCCTGCGGAACCAGCTCACGCCATTTCAGGTAATCATTGTAGTTCGTCATCACTGTCTTGGAGGCGATGTTGGTCTTGATGCCCCGGCGCGGCGGCAGCTTCTTGATGGCATCTGTGACCTGGAGCACAAAGGCGTCTGCCCCATTGCCACTGCCCGCCGCCAGTATCTTGTCTCCGGGCTTGGCCTCCTCCAGAGCACAGATCAACATCATGGGAGCCATGGCGCACCCCGCTATGCCAACGTTCAGGAACAGTCCGAAGGGGTCCTGCAACTGCGCAGCTTCGAACCCAGCCTGCTGTCCCGCTCTGGCATGCCTCCGCGGGTCTCCCGGCGCATCAAAGGCCACCTTGGTAATATCCTTCGGCGTGAGACCGCATTTCTTCAGCACACCCTGCATGGCCATCGGGAGAAACTTCGAGTACCCTTCGTCCAACACAAAGCGGTCCTCACCCGACCGAACAAACTTATCCTCGTCAGAACGCCACGTTCCCGCCAGTTCGTCGGATACGGTGTAGGATCCGAGGATCTCGGCAATTACATTCTCCTTGCCGATCAGGAGCGCAGCAGCGCCGTCGCCAAACTGCTGCTCCGTCATCCCCGCCGGAGCGCCCAGACGCATGTCTGCCGCGGCAACGAGGACACTGTCGGCTGAACCTGCCCGGACAGTGTCATAAGCTAACGCCATTGCGGTGGTGCCAGCCCGCAAAGATGTGCCTATGTCCGCAGTGCGGATATCCTGCCGCATGTCCAAAGGAAACGCCATGAAGGCCGAGTTCTGCTTCTCTTTGTAGGGAGATGTCGTCGTGGCGAAGAACAGGCCATCGACCTTCTTCGGGTCCACACCGGTGAGGCAATCAATTGCCGCTTCCACCGCCATACTGACGCTGTCTTCGTCGTAGTAGGCCACCGCCCGTTCTCCGGGCATAGCAAAGCCTCCCCAGGCCTTAACGCAGTCTTCACGTTTCATCCTGTGCCATGGTATGTAGGCTCCATAAGATGTAATGCCTACCATTTCCACCTCCTGTTCGAGAAATTTCTGCGGAAGGAAACGTTATGGCATCTATTATAGATGAGTGCAGGCCTCATACTCAACACGGATCAAACTGACAATGGCTGAGGCCACTTTCGGTGGCATTCTGCCACGTGTCGATGCTCATCCATTATACAACCTGACACTGAAAGGCGGCAATCCAGCTCAAGATTGTACGAAGGCGGGTCGGTGGATTCCACCGACCCGCCTTATGA
>JAUCPZ010000058.1 GCA_030372995.1 Dehalococcoidia bacterium | reverse complement strand
TCTACACCGTTCGGAACTCGTCGGCAGCGTCAGATGTGTATAAGAGACAGCTTCCTCATCGAACGGGGGTTTGCCAGACAGGTCGCCAGGCAGGAGGCGCTGGATGCAGTGCGGCGGTCTGAAGAGGCGGGGCTTGTCCACATGACCAACAACAGCCAGGACCGTCTCAACCTCATCTGCAACTGCTGCCCCTGCTGCTGCACGATCCTGCGCGGGCTGACGCAACTGAACATCCCGCACGCTTTCGCGGTCAGCCGCTGGCAGGCGCAGGTTGACGCGGACCTCTGCAACGCGTGCGGGATATGCGAGGACGAGCGTTGTCCAGTGAAGGCCATCAAGGTCACCGGATCGGTAGCAGAGGTTGACCCGGACCGTTGCATTGGGTGCGGCCTTTGTGTCACTGGGTGTGACATAGAAGCAGTTCACCTGGTGCCGCGGCCGAATCCGCCTCACACCCCGCCCACTGTCCTCGAGATGGGCCTCATCGTGGCCAACGAGAAGGGGAATGCCACGGAATTCATCAAGCTGATGAGGCGGTGAGCGAGGTCTCAGGGGGCCTCATCCCTCCCATCCACTGAGGTGCAAGTCAGGGTCTGTCGCACCCCAAGCGCGTCCGGGCGATGATCTCCAGCTTCGCGGCATCGGGAAGGTCATCGAAGTAGGCGCAATACCCCGAGACCCGCACCACGAGTTCAGGGTACTTGCCCGGATGGAGGCGGGCGTCATCGAGCATCTCGGGATCCAGCACGTTCAGTTGCATCTCCATTCCGCCGTAGGCGAAGAAGCCCCTGATCAGACCCGCGAGCACGTTGATCCCTTCGTCGCCGGCCAGCGTGGCGGGGTCGAAGCGTAGGTTCAAAGCGTAGCCGTTCGGTGAAAGCCTGGGGTCAACGCGGGCCACTGACTTGAGCAGCGCAGTAGGACCGCACCGGTCCCGGCCATTGGAGGGCCCCAGGCTGGCGGCGAAGGGCTCGCCCGCTTTTCTGCCGCTCGGCAGGGCACCAACCTTCTTGCCAAACGCCACATGGCAGGTCACGGAATAGAAGCCCGGCACGTAAGGGCCGCCACGCGTGTTGGTGTGTCTGGCCAGGGCATCGTGAAAGATACGGGCCACCAAGCAGGCGTAGCGGTCGGGCAATTCATGGTCATTGCCGTACTTCGCGGCTTGCAGCAGATCGGCCTGCATCTCGGAGAATCCGCCGAAATCGGCGCGCAAGGCTTTCAGCACCGCAG
The DNA here is from genome assembly GCA_030372995.1 of Dehalococcoidia bacterium. Classification (GTDB taxonomy): domain Bacteria; phylum Chloroflexota; class Dehalococcoidia; order UBA2247; family RBG-13-53-26; genus JAFGCL01. The sequence continues at coordinate 49,625 of JAUCPZ010000058.1, read as the reverse complement.
GCATGGTGTACTTGCGCCGCTGAAATACAACGAGATCGAGAGCCGCCAAGGAGTCGGCGACATCGGCTACGCCCACCCCTTGCACCCCACTGGAGTTGTAAAGTGCTCCCCCAGCGGTTACGTCCTTGCCTGACTCCAAACAGCCATCCACCAGCATGGAAGACAGGGGGGTGGGATGATAATCACGGTTTCCTTTCTCGACAACCTGCAGGTCGGAAACCATGCGGCTCGCCATGTGCCACACCTGCGCGCGGAAGGCCTCAACTACCTGTTCCATACTGGCGAAGCCGGCCGGGTCAGGTGTGGCGACGCCGACCTGGCGGCCTTGCCTGAATCGCTTGCCCTGGTTAAGCGCCAGCTCCAAACATAACGGCAGATTGAAAAGGCCAGCATCAGTGGAGAAGAAGCTCTTCCCCGGCAGCGCCAGCTCCACGCAGCCTACCACGCCGTAGTCGCGTGCCTCCTCTAAGGGGTAGTCATGTGCCCTCAGGGAGTCTATAGCGGCTTCGTCGCCGAAAACCGCCGGAACGGCGTTGCCCTTCCTGGCCACCCGGGCCACCCGCTCCACGTACTCAGCCGGTGAGCCAGCATGGACGCGTGCCTGGTAATTCGGATCTCTCAGACCCGCCTCCTCCATGACATCGAGGAAGAGATAAGTGAGATCGTTGACGGCGTCGCGGCCATCGCGGCCCATGCCGCCGACGATGGCCGCCTGCACCACCAAGTAGCCGCCGTGGTACTGGCTCACCTTCTCGGAAAGGAGGAAGACGTGCTCCGTGCATTTCGCCGAGAAGCAGAGCAGAAGCTCTCGGGCGGCACCCCGGGAGATTATGCCGCGCTCCACATCATGTCTGTAGTACGGATAGAGGTACTGGTCGATGCGGCCAAAGGAGATGGCAGAGTTGAGCCCCTCCAGGTTCACGGCCATGTGGGTCAACCACAGTGACTGCAGGGCCTCGTGAAAAGTCTCCGCCGGGTGGTACGGCACTTTGCGGCATATCCGGGCGATCTCCCTCAGCTCCCGGGCACGCACCGTGTCCTTCTCACTGGCTGCCAGGCGTTCGGCTTCCTGCGCCAGGCGGTGAGCAAAATCGACCAGCCCTTCGCAGGCGATGCGCACTGCCTGGTAGAGATCCCCTTCCCTGCCGTCAATGCTCTCGAGGTATCCCTTCACCCCCAGCCTGAGCATCTTCTCGTAGTTGGGGAGGAAGTGCCCGATGCCGCCAGCCTCGTTGATGAGATAGTACGTGGCGTCTAACTGCTCAAGGGCGAAGCGCAGGAATTGCCGGTAATGTGGCGAGAAAGCTCTGAAAGGCATGTTGCGCCGGAGCCAGTACGGGTAGACACGGAACAGGAGCCTGAGGCGGTCGCGCCATGCCATGCGGAGTGGATTGGTCTTCCTGCGGTCTATCCAAAGAAGTTCAGTGCTCATGAAGATGCCGGCCAGTTCGGGCTGGATGAGTGCAGAGATGCGGTGGCTGCCCATATTGCCCACGATCAGCTCATCGGGAAAGATCCTCACTGACTTGTTTCTCAGGAGATGGCGCAGAGCCTTGGCCCGGCGGACAACCATGGGATCCGTGGGATCATCGTCGTGCTTGAAGTAGTCGGTAACGAGGACGGCGCGTTCCGCGCAGAGGTGCACGGGCGTGGAAAGAAGTTCCCGCTTTATGCGGCTGAAGCGCTCGCAGGTTTCCGTCGTCCCCGCACTGGTAACGGACTGTATCATGCCCCCCTCCTCATGCCCGGAGGGCTTCGTGTGGCTATTGTAGCATAGTCTGCAGCTGCCGGATGTTGAGCTGTGTCGCACTATACACAGCCCACTGCGGGGATCGAGTTGGCTTTCAGCCTGCTTCACGACGCCTTGGGCCTCTCCTGCGCCCTCCCTATCCAGGGCAGGCGGCAGTCCATGCCAACCTCGACCAGATTCTCGCTCGTGCACAAGCGGGATGCCGGAGCCGACTATGCCTACAACCTGTCCTATCCTGTCGGGGCGCTTGTGATATCGGTGGCTGGAGTGCAGATCCGGGTAGAAAGCGTCACTCCTAGGATGATCGCCCTTCAAGTCACGCACGCGTAGGATACCCCATCCACTCTACGCCCCTCCATAGCGAAAATCGCCAGCCGTCCTGGTTCTGGCCCGCAAGATCGTGCTCCCGCGAGCATTGCTGGGGACATTTCCGGTGCTCCGATCAGCGGGTCCACTCTTTGCCTCTACCTGACATGGCCTTCACGTAGGCGGCGACTACGTCATGGCGGCGCAGCACTCCCAGCAGCTTCTTGGGGTTGTTTCTGTCGACGACCGGAATGCGCCCTACGTCCCGCCCGCCGAGCTGGGCCAAAGCCGTCTTCACGGGCTGGTCGGGGTAGGCTACCACCGGCGTCCTGGTGGCAACATCCATAGCAGTAAGCAACGCCCCCTGGCTCGGAGGCGCCCGCTCCACATCCTCCAACGTGACGACACCGCAGAGATCTCCCCACTTGTCCACGACCGGGAAGCCGTGGTGACCCGACTCGTGGAACCGCTCCATCAACTCTGGGAGGGTCATGGTGGGAGGGACTGTAGGGAAGTCTCGGGTCATGATCTCACCAACATTGATGTCTGCCAGAACATCCGCCCGCTCCCTCTGGTGAACGTCCACGCCGCGCCGCAGAAGCCCGAGGGTGTAGATGGACTCGCGGTTCAGTCTTCTGGCAACGATATAGGCAGTGATGACCGCCGCCATCAGCGGCAGTATCAGACTGTAGTTCCTGGTCATTTCGAAGAGCAGTATGATAGCCGTCATTGGTCCGTGCACAGCGGCAGCAAAGAAGGCCCCCATGCCTACCAGGGCATAAGCGCCCGACGCCTCTGCCGACGGCGCGGTAACGGCTGGAAAAAGCTGACTGAACCCCTGCCCAAACGCTCCGCCCATCATCGCACCTATGAACAACGATGGAGCGAGTACACCACCACTCCCCCCGCTCCCAAGGGTGGCCGACGTAGCGACCATCTTCAGAATCATGAGTATGAGCAGCGTGGAGAGACCGAGCTCACCGAACAGCGCCAGATCAGCTCCTCCAGTTTCGCTTAGAGCTCCCCCAGGCACGTAGCTTCGCCCATATCCACTTCCGAGAATGAGTGGGTAGTAGAGTCCGATGACACCCACGGCGATGCCGCCAACAGCCGGTTTGATGTACCACGGTACCTTGCGCAATCTCACCGCAAAGAATTCGCCGCTGAAGTAGAAGAGGCGGATGAAGACTAGGGCGCCTCCGGCGGCCACAATGCCCAGAACCACGTACGCGGGCAGTTCCCAGTAGCTGAACATGTTGTAGCCGGGAATGACGAAGGACGGGTCTGAACCCAGCAGCCGGTGCGCGATGAGGTCAGCCGTGACCGAGCTCACCAGGATATAAGCGAAGTTGCGCCCTACGAACCGCCTTTCGACCACCTCCAGCGAGAAGATGATCCCGCCCAGCGGTGCATTGAACGTGGCCGACATCCCGCCCGCCGCGCCGCAAAGCAGGAGGGTCTTGGTCCAGTCCTCCGGCATCCTAAACCATTGCCCGATGGTCGAGCCAATGGAGGCGCCGATATGCACTATCGGCCCCTCGCGGCCGGCCGATCCACCACTGCCGATGCATATTGAGGATGCCAGTGCCTTCACCAACGCGACGCGCTGGCGAATTCGCCCGCCGCCCACGGTGACCGCTTCCATGGCTTCCGGAACACCCTCACCTCTCGCTTCCCTCGCGAGGAGGTACACGATCGGGCCAACCAGCAGGCCACCGACGACGGGCAGAATGACGACGTAGTACTCGCCCAGGAAATCAAGGAGGTCCGCCCCTCTATTGAAGAACAGCCAGCCGAACCCCCGGATCAGGTAGCGGAATCCTGCCGCCCCAAGGCCAGCCAGAAGACCAATGAGCACAGCCAGCGTCATGGCTATGGCTGCTTCCGAGCCTCTGACCCGTTCCCAGAGCGAGGCCAAGCCTCTCTTTACGCTTCTGCACACGCTCAAAGCAGATCACCCTGCTGCCTGCGCCCCGACCGACCAGCGCGTCCGCAGTGTGATTACCCTTCAGGACGAATAGCATACTACCGGTCCCGTGGTAGCGACAAAAAGTGGCGGCTCTGTCGAAAATCAGCGTTCAGCCGGGCGGGCGTGCCATCGCGAATTGCGGCGGTCAGCACTGCGTGAGGATCATGGAATGAACGGACATGAACGACGTCCCCGTGAACATCACCTTGTGGCCCATCTACGGCTCGCAGTATGATAGTGGCCAGCGCTGCCGGGCTCGCAACCGGAGCCACAAGCCATGCCAAGAAGAGTACAGAAGCGCCGAAGCACAGAGGTGCGGCGGCGGCAGATAGCCGACGCAGCCAGGACTGTGGCGGTCAAGTACGGCAGCGAACACATAACAGTCAGGAGGATTGCCAAGGAGACAGGCATCTCCGAAGGCGCCCTCTATCGCCATTTCAAGAGCAAGCGCGATATCCTGGCATTGATGTTGGACCGGATTGAAGAGGACCTGGTAGCGGACATTGAGAAAGGCAGTGCGACAGGCGGCACGCCCCTGCAGATCCTGGAAAGCTCCCTCAGGAACCACGTCTCCGCCATCCAGCAGAGGAGGGGCGTTTCCTTCCAGGTGATCGCCGAGGTCATCAGTTTTGGAGACAAGAGGCTCAGTAGGCGTGCATCGCAGGCCCTGGATGAATATGCCGGGCGCATCCAGGACATACTGGAGGACAGCCTGAAGTCTGGGGAAACGAACACGGACTTGGATCCCGAGAAGGCCGCCGCGCTGATTGTAGCGGCCCTTCAAGGGCTGGTCAGCAGATGGGCACTGAGCGACTACGGATTCGATCTGGAACAGGAATACGAGTCCGTTTGGCGCCTGCTGCGTGACAGCATAACCCGCCACCGTTAGAATCAGCGGCCGCCGACGCTTCCGCTCTTGAAATGTGGCTGGTGGTCAATCTTCTTCCTCAACCAGTTGTCGCAGTGTTTGCACAACCGCCGCGAATTCCCCGCCGTACTGCCTTTCGGCTTCGAGTTCCGCCTCAGCCAGTCTCTCCGCCAGCTCGGTGTCAGCCGCGACTGTGCCGTGTATGGAAATCCACCGGCCTGGGGCAATCGTTGGCTCGCGGTTCCGGTTCTCTTCCTCAGTCGCTGTGTGCAGAGCCTTCTCTAGGCTCTCCCGGTAGGCGGCCTGCAATCGCGCAATGTTGCCCAACTGCTGCTCGATAAGCTTCGTGCGCTGGTTCTTCTTCAGGCTCTCCAGTTGCAGAATGGCCGCCTTGGTGGTCCTAAACCACGCGGGACGGGAACTGAGGCTGAGCGATTCGACCAGCCTCGACTGCGCCTCTCTGATGACCTCCACGGTGCCGGATTCGAGTCTCTTGCACAAGCCCTCCAGATCCAGCTCCTCTGCATAGAACTGTGCCAGGCTGGACTGCACCTGCACGCCCTGATTCGCCAAGTCCTTCTCGTTTGGCCCAGCTTCGTCTGTACCTGCCAGTCTCTCTTTAGTGGTTGGGGTCAATTCGTCTTCCCATTCAGCCATCTGGATACCTCATGGCAATCTCACGGGTGGCTGGTGCCGGAATCTTGGGACAAAGCTATTGACAACGCCATCCATTCACAGTACCATGTTTGTAAGTAAGCGTATACTTACCGCACTGGATTGTCAACCACCAAGGGCCACTGACTCCAACGACTGGATAGCAGCACAGGACAGGCCGGGACCACTCACGCACGGGAAATGCGATTGCAGTCGGCAGTTGCCCTCCCGGACGCATATCATGGGCACCAGAATCCAGAGACGTCACAGGACCGATATCAGGCGCGATGAGATCGCCAACGCTGCCGGAGCTGTTATGATCAGACGCGGCAGTGAGCACATTACCATTAGAGAGATCGCCAAGGAGATCAGGCTCTCGGAGGGCGCCATCTACCGCCACTTCCGGAACAAGCGTGACATACTCTCCCTTATGGTGGAGCATGCCGAAGAATCCATGTCCAACGACATCGAGAAAAGCCTTTCACTTGGGGGAACACCCATGCAGGTTCTGGAGCGGGCCTTGCAGAATCACATTTCCGGCGCCAAACAGAGGCAAGGAGCCTCCTTCCAGGTGATCGCCGAGGTAGTGAGCCTCGGGGACAGGAAGCTCAACAGGCAGGCATCCGCGGCACTGGAGAGGTACACTAGGCGCATCAGGGATCTGGTGGCAGCTGGCATCAACGCTGGCGAAGTCAAGGAGGAGTCTGACCCACAGGTGGCGGCCTTGCTTATCACCTCTATGATACAGGGGTTAGTCAATTCCTGGTCTCTGCGCAACTATGAGTTCGACCTTGAAGAACGCTACAGACACCTGTGGGGCATTCTGCGCAGAACCTTGGCAAGAGAGAATGCAGAGAGACTCGGCGCGATTCGTCCTGAGTGCCACAAGGCCGCACCAGGATACCAAGGCAAGACTATCTCTTGAGGGGAGGTTGAAGATGTACAAGCACATTCTGATCCCGCTAGATGGTTCCAAGCTAGCCGAGACCGCCATAGCGCACGCAGAGAAGCTGGCCAAAGGATGCGGAACACAGGACATCACGCTGCTGGCTGTCGTCGAGCGCACCAAGGGCTACCGCAAGGTAGTTGATCCCAGCAAACCGCCGGAGGAGCAAGTCAGCACAGAACCGGTGAGCCGGAAGGAACGTGATGCCAGGAGCTACATCACCAGGATGGCCAAGAAGCTATCGGAGAGGGGCTTGGCTGTCCACAGCAAGGTGGTGGTCGGCGACCCTGCACAGGCGATCATTTATGAGGCGGAGCACAGTCCCTGCGATATCATCGTGATGGCCAGCCACGGCCGCTCCGGAATCACGCGCTGGGCCCTGGGCAGCGTGGCCGACAAGGTCTTGAGAGCAAGCACGTTGCCCATCCTGATGGTCGGCCCGCGAGAGAAAGTGCGGGGTGTCTAGCGAAGGCAATTCAGTCATAGGTGAAGCGCACTCCTCTCCATCTGTTGAGCCCCGCCGATGCCTCGGGCCGGCGAGGCGGGGCTCACAACAATCCGGTCATCTACACATTGGGAATCCCAGGCCTCGGTCGAGGGGCAGCCTGACGCAACTGGCGATCTCGATTCCGTAGGTCCAGAAGAAGGGTGCGACCTGCTCATGCTATGGAACTGCTGATCTCACTGGGTCTTCTTCTGATACTAGCGAAGCTGCTTGAGGGTGTTGCCACGCGGCTGCGGCAGAGCGCCCTCATCGCCTATGTGGCAGCAGGAATCATACTCGGCCCCGCACTAGGCCTGGTAGAAGCCACCGACGAACTAAAGCTCTTCTTCGGCATCGGGGTTGTGTTCCTGTTCTTCCTCATTGGCGTGGAGGAGATGGACGTATCGGGCCTCGCGGCAACGCTGAGGGGCCGGTTCTTCCTGGCCGGCATACTGGCGTTCGCAGTGTCATTCACCTTCGCCATGACCGTCACCTACTACGTGCTGGACCAGCCACCGGCTACCGCCATTGCCATTTCCGGGATCCTGTCCCTGTCCAGCCTCGGAGTCGTGGCCAAGACCCTCAGCGACCTAGGCCGACTTAGAGAGCCCCTCGGCCTGGAGATCTTCACCACTGTGGTGATCCTGGAAATCGTAGGACTGTTGGTGGTCTCCTTCTCGCTGAGGCAGCTCGCCAACAATGGATCGTTCACTCTCTGGACAGTTCCTATATTGCTGGCCGAGATCGTCGGCTTTGCTGTCGTGGCCTGGCTGCTGGCGGCGAAGGTCTTTCCGCCACTGGTCGCCCTGTTGCGGCGCGCTATCGATGCACCCCAACTGGGGATGGGGTTGATTACGGGTGTTCTCCTCCTCATGGTCGGGCTCCTTGACAGGATCGGGCTGCACGGCTCTCTGGCCGCTCTCTTGTTGGGCGTGGCACTTTCGGGGCTGCCCCATCGCCTGCGCACCGAGATACTGCCCGGCGTGCGCGGATTGGCGCACGGCCTGTTCATCCCTCTGTTCTTCGCTTCGGCTGGCATCTACCTGGACGCGTCGTTCCGGCTGCTCCCGGCCCTGTCCATAGTAGCTGTAGTCCTGGTCGCGGTGTTGGGCAAGTTCCTCGGCACCCTCGCCGGAGTCATACTCGCCCGTCTCAACCAGCCATTGGCGGTGGCTTCCGGCATGATGGGAAAGGGGGTAGTTGAGATCGCGCTTCTGGTGGTCATGTTGAACATGGGAGCCATCTCGCAGGAGCTTTTCTCCCTGCTCGTCCTGATCATGATCTGTTTTCTCCTGGCCATACCTCCGATCATGGGGCACGCCATCCGCCAAGCCGAGCGCGTCCAAATCGGGAAAGGCGCCAATCTGCCAAAGTTCGTCGTCCCTTCGTTCGCCAAGTATGCCTTGGAGAACAAGACGGTGCTGGATATAATGGATCGGGGACGTCAATTCCCCAGTGCAGACATCACCATTCAGAAGTTCGTCGACTTCTGGGCATCGCCAGACCAGTCCGACTACGTGGTGACCAGGGAACCAAGGAAGCTCGCGGGGGTCGTGTACCTTAAGGACGTCCGTCATATCAGCAAGGAACGCTGGGGGAACATCACCCTGGAAGATCTCCTGGAACTGGAGCCGATCGTCGCGTCGCCCGACGAGCTCCTGGACGACGTTGCGACGCGCATGGCAGACAGCAACATGACTGTTATCCCGGTCGTGGACAAGGCCACCGGCGAACTGCTGGGTTCCATAACGAACAGCGACATCATGGCATCCGTGATAGGGGCGGACAGGCCGAGGAAGGCTAGGCAAGCGTGAAGTCCCAAGAAGACCATGGCAGGAGGTAGACTATCGACTGGCTAAGCGAAAACTGGCGCGGGATCATCGTCCCGGCTGCGGTGGGCGTCCTTGTCTTCATCGCCTGCATATGGCTGAGGCAACTGCTCCGCGCCTGGCTCGAGAAATGGCATAAGGAGACTGGCTGGCAGGGCTTTGATGTCTTCCGTCAGACGACGAGGATCCCGTCACTGATCTGGGCGCTCACCATCGCAGCTTGGTTCGCGGTCCTCGTGTCCACCATGCCATCGGACTGGCAGGAATATGCCAGTAAAGGGCTGTGGACGCTGTTTGCGCTCTCCTTGGGAATCGCCCTGCTCGGCATGGCCACCAGGTCGATCCGGCTGTGGGGTGAGCACCTACGCCTGGGTGAGAGGGCAACCACCGCTGCCCGACATGTCGCTTCCGTCATCATAGTTCTTATCACCGTCCTCACGCTCCTTGAGATATGGGGCGCGCCTATCACATTCATACTCCTGGCTGCTGGCATTCTGACTTTGCTCGCCATTCTGGTGATGAGGGACATCGGTCCGGATCTTGTGGCTGCCATTCAACTGAGCTCGTCACGTCAATATGCTGTGGGCGACTACATCAGACTGGCGGACACCGGCGAAGAGGGCTACGTGACCGAGGTCAACTGGCGCAACACCACGGTCAGAGGACCTAACGGCAGCGTTTCCATAATCCCGAACAGGAAGATTACCAGTACCACTATTGTCAATTACGGCCGTCCAGTCAAGAAGGCGAAGGAGCCATTCCGTTTCTACTCCCGCTCCCACATGAAGGAACTTACGGGGCTGAAAGCCAAGAACCTCAGGGAGCTGGTGGATATCCTGAAGGTGGTCCCTGATTCCGTCATCTATTACCACACGCACCATTTCCTGGAAGAGCATCACTACTTGACTCCACAGCCGGCAAACGACCTGGCCATGTGGGTCGACGAGGCTCTGGGTGACGAAGTCCTGGCAGAGAGGCTGGCCAGCGTTGATACCCTCCAGTTCAGCAGCCTGCAGGCCCTCCGTGAGAGGCATGTCTCTCTCATCGAAGAATATCTTTCTCAGTCAACGAGCCTGCGCGAGGCCATTCCGGGGGACGAGTTCCACTTTGTGAAGTCCATCAGCGTGATCTTTGAGACGCCGTATCAGGCCACCGATATCAGGGAGTTCGTGGAGGCGATCCGCAGCCTGAGCCCCAGTTCCTTGTACTACCACATCTTTGAATCGAGACTGCGATTGGGTAGGGGACTCAACGACTTCTCGGCCTGGCTGGCAGACAGTCTGGGCGAGAAGAAGCTTGCGGACAAAGTGGCACGTCTCGATCCCTATACCCATTCTCTTGAGGGCCTCAGGAATTCCCTGATACAGCTCATTGAGAGGGAGATCGTTGAAGCTAATCGACTATGAGCCCATAGTGGGCAAGAGCACGATCGAAGAGATACGGATGCTCGCCTCCAAGCTGGAAGGCAGAGAGGTCGTCAATGTCAACTCCACCTACGTCGGTGGCGGAGTTGCCGAGATCCTCAACCGTATGGTGCCAATCCTTCAGGGACTGGGCATTGACGCCCGCTGGAACGTGATCAAAGGCAATCCTGCATTCTTTGAAGTCACCAAGAAGTTCCACAACGCGCTCCATGGCAGGAAGGAGTCCATATCTGACGACGATTTCGCGCTCTTCCTGGACATTAATCGGAAGAACATGGCGGAGATGGACTTTCATGGCCAGATCATGTTCATCCACGATCCTCAGCCTTCCGCGTTGATCGAAAAGAAGGGTGCTGGCGGAAAGTGGATCTGGAGATGCCACATCGACGTCTCCAACCCCGACGAACGGGTATGGAGGTTCTTGGAGCGCTTCGTGATCCAATATGATGCGACAGTGTTTTCGGCCCCGGCATTCTCCCGGCCATTGCCCATCCGGCAGTTCTTGATATCTCCGTCCATAGACCCGCTGAGTGACAAGAATAAGGAGCTCTCGAAGCAGCAGATCGATGCCGCCATGGAGAGACTGGGCATACCACGCGACAAGCCCATCATCACCCAGGTGTCGCGCTTCGACTACATGAAGGACCCGGTGGGCGTGATCACGGCATTCGAGATGGTGAGGAGATCCGTTGACGCGAGGCTCGTGTTGGTCGGCGGCGGCGCCACCGATGATCCGGAGGGCGAGAAAGTCCTGGCTCAGGTCAAGGAGAGGGCCAACGGCAACCCGGACATACACATTATCTCAGGTCAGGCAAGAACGGACATCGAGATCAACGCCCTTCAGAGAGCTTCCACGGTGATCGTGCAGAAGTCCCTCAAGGAGGGCTTTGCTCTTACCGTGAGCGAGGCGTTGTGGAAGGGGAAGCCGGTGGTGGCCTCGTGCGTGGGTGGCATACCTCTCCAGGTCAAGCACAAGCTGACCGGGCTCCTGTCTCATGGCATCGAGGGGACCGCATACGGCATCCGGCAGCTATTGGCGAATCCCGACTACGCCCGCTGGCTGGGAGAGAACGGCCGGGAGCACGTCCGGCATAATTTCCTGATCACCAGGCACGTCCGGGACTACCTGCTGCTCTTCATAAACCTCGACCACACAGAGGACGTCATCCACCTCTGACATCCCCGGCAGCGTCCGGGTGAGCCTGATCCACGCGGATCCTTCGAAGAGATGCTCAAGGGAGGTGAAAACATGTGGACGCGGGAGGCACTGCATGAACTTGTGGTGGAAAAGCTCCGTGACTATCTCTTCGTGGTGGTTTCCAACAGAGAGCCATATGTTCACAGCTACGTGTCCGGCGCCATTCACTGCGACATGCCGCCCAGCGGTTTGACGACGGCACTTGACCCCATTATGCGAGCGTGCGGAGGGACTTGGGTGGCTCACGGCGGCGGGAATGCGGACAGGGATACGGTTGACGAAAACGACCGAATCCGCGTGCCGCCGGGTGATCCCCGGTATACGTTGAGGCGGGTTTGGCTCTCGAAGGAAGAGGAGGATGCCTACTACTACGGCTTTTCTAACGACGCGCTCTGGCCACTCTGCCACATAGCCTACACCCGCCCGACCTTCAACGAAGCCGAATGGAACGTTTACAGGACGGTCAACGAGCGCTTCGCCAACGCCGTCCTGGAAGAGGTCGGCACCGGCAAGGCTTTTGTCTTTGTTCAGGACTACCACTTGACCCTCCTGCCGCGGTTGTTGCGGGAAGCAAATCCTGAACTCATCATCGCCCAGTTCTGGCACATCCCATGGCCAAACCCGGAGGCTTTCCGCGTTTGCCCGTGGCAGGCCGAAATCTTGACAGGCCTGCTGGGCAACCACCTCCTCGGCTTCCACCTCAGGTACCACTGCAACAACTTCCTGGACACTGTGGACCGGGCCCTCGAGGCCAGGGTGGACCGGGACAGGTACGAGGCGATCCACGGGGGTGAGAAGACAGCCATCCGCCCCTTTCCCATCAGCATAGACTTCGAAGACGTTGCCAGAAGGGCCCAGGATGAAGCGGTGCAGGCCGAGATGGAGAGGCTGAAACTGAGCCTGGAAATCAAAGGCATGCTCGTGGGCATGGGCCTGGACAGGATCGACTACACCAAGGGTATACCTGACCGTCTCCGCGCTTTCGACCGGTTCCTGGAGCGATACCCTCACTACAGGAACAAGGTCGTGTTCATACAGACCGGCGTTCCCAGCCGGGTCCACGTCCCGGCCTACCGCAGGATCAACGATGAGATCGACAGTCTTATCGAAGAGGTGAACTGGAAATACGAAACAGAGCACTGGAGGCCTATCATCGACCTCCGCGGGCCGCTGCCGCCGTTGACGGTGATGGCTCTGCGTCGCCTGGCTGACTTCGCCATCGTCAGCTCTCTCCACGATGGAATGAACTTGGTGGCCAAGGAATACGTGGCCAGTTCAGTGGACGAAAGGGGCGTACTGATACTCAGCCTGTTCACGGGCGCAGCCCGCGAACTCACCGATGCGATTCTGGTGAACCCATACGCCACTGACTATTTCGCCGAAGCCATCAGGGCGGCTCTGGAGATGCCGTTGGAGGAGAAGCAACGACGGATGCGCCGAATGCGCGCCATAGTCCAGGAGAACAACATCTACAAGTGGGCAGCAGACATCGTGACCGAAATGGCGAAGGTTGAGTTCGGAGCATAATGGAGCACCTGTTTGCTGTCTGGCCGGCGGTTGCCGACCGCATCACATCCTCCGAACAGATTCTGCTAATGAGCGACTTCGACGGCACACTGTCTCCAATTGCCGGAAGGCCGGACAAGGCAACACTACCTCGCGGCACCAGAGAAGCCATGGAAGCTCTGCTGTCCGTCCGGCGCGTGGCGGTGGTCGTGATCAGCGGCCGGGCTCTGCGTGACATCAAGCACAAAGTGGGCATCCGCGGCATAACATACGCCGGTAATCATGGCATCGAAATAGAGGGCCCCTGGCTCAAATTCGTCTATCCTCCCGCAGTATCTCTGAGGCCTGCCATCCGACGCCTGAGCAAACGTCTGAGGTCAGCTATGGCGGAATTCGAAGGGGCTATCGTCGAAGACAAGGGACTGACACTGAGCGTGCACTATCGTCTGGTGAGAGGAGACAGGGTCAAAGCGCTTAGGAAGGCCTGCGAAGACATTACCAGCGCCCCGCAGGCAGAGGGGAAGATCAGAGTAACCGAGGGCAAGAAGGTCTATGAGATACGGCCGGGCGTCATTTGGGACAAAGAAGACGCCATCGTACTGCTGATGAATGCATGGGCTCCGTCTGCTCGCGGAAGAAAGAACCTGGCAGTGTTCCTCGGAGACGACCTGACCGACGAAGGGGGATTCCGAGTGGTCAACGAGAATAACGGGATATCCGTCTTCGTTGGAGAAGCGGATCGGGAGACGGCAGCCCGGTACTTCCTCCGATCCCCTGCAGAGGTGGGCCAGTTCCTGCGGAGGCTGTTTCAGTCAGTCCGGGCAGATTCGGCCTGAGGCGCATTCATTCTCAACCGGCGGTACCCGCAGCCGGTCACTTCCGTTCCCTCGTGATCCGCAGCTTCTCGATTCTGAGACCACGCATCTCCTTGACCGTGAACTTCATGTCCTGAAACCGGAACTGCTCCCCTTCCTTAGGGACATGCCCAAGCACACTAAGCACCAGACCGGCTATGGTCTCGTAGTCGCCAGTCGGCAGGTTCAGGCCTAGCTCCTCGTTGACTTCTTCTACCCTCATGCTCCCGTCAATCTCGTAGGTGTGTTCGTCGATAGCCTGGAATTCCTGTGATACCCTGGAAAACTCGTCACCGAAGCGTCCTACGAGCTGCGCCAGCATTTCCCTCAACGTCACTATCCCCGCGACCCCGCCGTACTCGTCAACCACCACCGCCATCTGGCTGCCTGAAGCCTGCATCTCCCGGAAGAGCGGGCCGATGCGCTTTGTCTCCGGTGCGAAGACGATTGGCCGGATCAGGCGGTCGATGGGCGTCCCCAAGTCGGCTTCGCCACGTGCTCTAGCCAGCACCACATCCTTGATGGAGAGCACCCCTACGACATTGTCGGGGCTCTCTTCGTAAACTGGAAACCGGGTGTGCGGGTGATCCGCATAGACCGTCAGGAAGTCTTCCAGCGTCGTTCCCTTCTCCAGCCACACCACGTCCGGCCTTGGGATCATCGCTTCGCGAACGGTCTGATCGCCGAACTCGAAGACCTTGTCCAGCATCTTGGCCTCCGCCTCCGCCACCACGCCTTCCTCCTTGCCCACCGTGATCATCGTGCGGATTTCCTCTTCAGTAACCAGCGTTCTTCGGGTGGGAGTCCCTCCCAGCATCTTGCTGAAGCCAGTCCCGATCCATCCCAGCACCGCTGTGAATGGTGTCAGCAGCCAGGACAGGAAGGAGACCGGAGTTACAAACATCGCCGCCACCCTTTCGCTGTGCTGTGCCGCGGCTATCTTGGGCATGACTTCGCCGACGACCAGGAGCACGAAGGTCACCATCACTGTTGAAAGCAGCACGGCCACCTCTTCACTCCCTGTCCAGAGATGCAGGATGACCGCGGTGCCCAGCGCCGCCGCTCCTGTGTTGACAAAGTTGTTGCCGAGCAGAACGGTGGTGATGAACTTCTCTGGTTTCTCCAGTATCTTGGCTATTCTGCCGGCTTTCTCTTCCCCTCGGCTCTCCATGTGCTTCAGCCTGATCTTCTGTAGGGATATGAAGGCGGTCTCTGAGCTGGAGAAGAACGCGGACGCCATCACACAGATGAGCGCCAGGATCAAGTACATTACGTGCACGGTGTCCATGGCTGAACAACCTCCCTTTGCACCCGACGTCTGCCCTATAGCATATCAGATGTCCGCATGCTGTGGGATTTTCGGCCATCCTTCCACGGCGTTGTCACCGGGAGGCAGCGAGTGCAGCCGGGCACGAGGCCATCGCGAGCGCGCACGATGCCGCTTTGGTTACGGCTGCCTGCGGAACCTTTTCGTCTCCGATTTCGTCACAATAGGCAAGAATGGCGATCCCCGGGGGCAAGGGAGGAAGAGGAACATGAGGACTAGCAGGATCGGCACTGTATTTGGCCTGGTAGTGATCCTGGCCATGATCGCGGCAATTACCATTGGCTGCTTTGCTGCCGCCCCATCACGGACAGCGGAACAACCGGCAGAGGAGCCGGGCACCTCGGTCGAGTGGAAACCGGAGGCCTCGCTTGAGGGTGGCTTGAAGCGCTTCTCCTCATATCAAGAGTTGAAGGACTTCCTCAAGACTGCGCCGTGGTACCCTGGCTGGATGTACTGGTCTGATGCGCGCCTCGGCGTGGTAGCCGAGGGGTCTTTCGGTTATCCGAATTCGGCGAAACAGGCACCTGACTTCTCCAGAACCAACATCCAGGTCGAGGGAGTGGACGAGGCCGACATCGTCAAGAGCGACGGACAGTACATTTACCTGGCCACAGACAACAGGCTCGTTATCGCCAGAGCCTATCCGGCAGACCAGGCACGGGTACTCTGCAAACTGGAATTGGAGGGCAACATCTGGGGACTATTCATCAATCAGGATCGGCTGGCAGTAATTGAGGGCAATGAACCCTGGTACGGCATCTACCGCGAGTTTGTGCCATATCCCAACTATCAGGTCAAGACCTCAGTGAAGATCTACGATGTCAGCGACAGAAAGGCTCCGGTTCTGGAGAGGGAAGTGTCTGTTGACGGCTACTACGTCGCTTCTCGAATGATCGGCGACTACGTCTACCTTGTCGTCAGTGGATCGGTATGGACAGACAATGACAATGTCACTCTCCCCAGGATCTATGGTGAGAACGGTGTTGGAGAAGTCCAACCCGGAGACATCTGGCATTCCGACACGCCAGACTACGGATACGGTTTCACCACCATTGTGTCAGTCAATGTGGCGGATGATGACGAAGAGCCCGTTCACGAGACGCTGCTGCTCGGCAGCGCCAGCACCATTTATGTGTCGACCAGCAACATCTACGTGACTTTCCCACAGTGGTCAACCGAAATGGGTATGACCGCCATCCACCGGATTCACATAGACGATGGCCAAATCGAATACCACGCGACGGGAGCAGTACCAGGCTGGTTGCTGAACCAGTTCTCCCTGGACGAGCATGGAGAATATTTGAGGGTAGCCACTACGGTCGGAAATGCTTGGGGCGGGAGCTGGGGCACCGGGTCGACCAACAACGTCTATGTTCTGGACCAGAAGCTGGATATCTTCGGCCGCCTGGAGAATCTGGCGCCTGGCGAAGACGTCTACTCGGCCCGATTCATGGGTACTCGGTGCTATCTTGTGACCTTCCGGAAGATAGACCCCCTGTTTGTCATCGACTTGGCCAATCCTGGCATGCCCCAGGTTCTCGGGGAGCTAAAGATAACCGGCTACTCGGACTATCTTCATCCATACGACGAGAATCATGTCATCGGCATTGGGAAAGAGACCATCGCCGCAGAGGAGGGCGACTTCGCCTGGTACCAGGGCGTTAAGATATCTCTCTTTGACGTGAGCGATGTGGCTAACCCGAGAGAGATCGCCAAGTATGAAATCGGCGACCGCGGAACTGACTCGCCTGTGCTCCACGACCACAAGGCCTTCCTGTTTGACAAGTCGAAGAACTTGCTGGTCTTGCCCGTAAGCGTGGCAGAGATTGATGAACGCGACTACCAAGGCAGCGTACCATCATGGGCTTACGGAGAGATCGTGTGGCAGGGCGCCTATGTGTTCGACATATCGCTGGAGAATGGCCTGGAGCTCAGAGGCAGGATCACGCACTGCGAAGGCGGAGCCTTTCAGAAACGTCTATACGACCCATACTACGGCTATCCGTCGTGTGCCATCGAGAGATCGCTCTACATCGGCAACGTCCTCTACACTATCTCGGACCAGCAGATCGGCATGAACGACCTAGTGACGCTCGAGGACCTGGGCAAAATCAGCCTCAACTGAGAAGACACACGAAGCAGGCCTCTGGCGTCATGTCGGCCATATCACGCGTGCAGGAGGTAGTCTCGCAGCGACACCTCACTGTCCGGGACGAAAGCACCATACTTCCGCGAGCACTCTTCCTTGAACTCGTCCGGTGCGAAGAAGGCCACCACAGGATGCCCTACCATCTCGAGACAACCCTCGTCGTCTTCGCTGTCGCCGATATAGGCCGCCTCTGCGCTTTCTATCGATCGCTCAGCCAGCAACCTCTGGAGGACCGCGGGCTTGTTGCGGTAGATGTTCAGCCGGAACTCCACGACCTTGCCGCCCTCCGACGTGAATTCGTCGGCCTCGCAGAAATCAAAATACTGCCAATATCCCGCGACGCACAGCACCTTCTCGATCCCGTACCTATAACCGGCCGAAAGGATGCCGGTCGTCTTGCCAGCGTCGTGGCACTCCTTTATGACCCTGAGGAGTCGGAGATCGAGTCTGGACTGCGTTTCGATGCTTCGGGCATACCTGTCAAACGAGGCCAGGACAACGGCAGTAGGCACGCCCGAGATGACCATGCTGTTGAACACATCAAACATGTCCTTGATGAAGCGGAAGTCCGTCTCAGGGCGTCCCTGTCGCCGGATTGCCTGCAGTCGTCCGCGTGCCCTGAGTATGCGCAGGGCCCGCATAGGGTGAAATGGGATGCATGATCGAAAAGCATCGAGACCGACGCCCTCCAGCACACACATTTCATTCCGGTACTGGATCAGCGTCCCGTTCCAGTCACTCAAGACGACTTTGACTGCCATCGGCTGCTGGTTCTCCAGACTCCCTGAGTTCACGCGGCCGGAAGACAAGTGTCTGGCGCTGGTGTTTGGCGCGAACCGGTGCCGCCTCTTGCTAGGTAGTGCTATTGTATCATTGACGGGTTTACCGCCTTGCCGCTATCCGTCGCCGTCGAAACAGCGGAAACGGCGGATCCCGCAGGAGTTGCTATCGGAAGAGATATGATCATGCAACACGCGAAAGACGGTGGCCTGCCAGGCGATCCCTGTTCGGCCGCGGTTGCACCGAAGGGCGTGGTCTGCGACAATGGTTGCGATGACTGATACCGGGTCTTCATCACACGAACAGGACGCTCAGATGCTCAAGCGTCTTCATGATGGTGACCGTACGGCCATGGCGGAGCTGTACGACCGCTACTTTGACCGGGTCTACTCGCTGGTGTTCAACCAGGTAGACCGGAACCGGGATGTAGCAGAAGATATTGTCCAGGAGACATTCCTGGCAGCCCTCAAATCCGCGAAGGGGTTCAGGGGGCGCAGCAGCGCTTACACCTGGCTCTGCAGCATAGCCTACCACAAGGTCGCGGATTACTACCGCCGTCAATCGCGGGAACGGAAACGGATGGTGTCTGGCGTGGACGTTGATACCGTCGATGACACTGACAACCCTGGCAGACAGCCGCAGCCTGACAGCCTGATTGAGTCCGCCGAGACGCGTCAAGTGGTGAACGACGCGCTGTCCAAGCTTCCGTGGGACTATCGGCAGGTTCTGATCCTCAAGTATGTCGAGGAGCTGTCGGTTCAGGAGATAAGCCAGATCATGGATCGCTCACCCAAGTCAGTGGAGGGGCTTCTAACACGGTCACGGAAAGCATTGCAGACACATCTGTCGACGCTGCGTGAGGGATAGACATGCATGGCACGACTAAGATGATAGGGTGTGAATAGGGATCTATGGCTTGGCGCGGTAATGACGACAAGATCGCCGAGGCGCTGAAGCAGGCGTATCCGCCCGCTGCAGCCTCGCCTGAATTCAAGGCCAACCTGCGCCTGCAATTGAATCAGCAGGCCGCCGCTCTTGGATCCCCCACCGCGAAGCTGCTATGGCAACGGCCCCTCTTTTGGATACCCGCTGCCGCCGCAGCCGCGGTAGCCGCAGCACTCATCATCTTCTTCACTGTGTTCCAGGCGCTCCCGCCGACCGTGGTCACGAATGATCCCACCGACGTCCGGTCGAACACCGCAGTGCTCAGCGCCAAGGTCGGCAGCCTTGGTGCCGATGAAACGCTGGAGGTGTCGTTCGAATGGGGCGTGACGACCGACTACGGAAATGAGACCACTCCCGAGTTGCTCAAGGACGCGGGCCTATATGAGGCCACGCTGACCGGTTTGTCGCCCAACACTACCTACCATTTTCGAGTGAAGGCGGTGGGCAGTAGCGGCACTACCTACGGGCCCGACATGGTCTTCACGACCGGCCCGGGGACTTGCGTCGTCACCACCCCAGCCACCAGCGTGTCCACTAGTTCGGCCATCCTCAACGGCAGCCTGACATCGCTGGACGCTTCCGGCAGCGCTGCGGTCTCTTTCGAGTGGGGGACTGCCACTGGATCGTACCCATATTCAACCGCTCCACAGACCACGAGCGTCACGGGGCCCTTCTCTGCCGTGTTGGCGGACATCGATTCCGGCACCACTTACTACTTCAGAGCCAAAGCTGTCGGCGACGGAGATCCGGTGTATGGCTCCGAGGTGAGTTTCACAACCCTGACTCCTCCGTCGGTCACCACCAACGATGCCACTAATGTGGCTACAAGTTCGGCGACCTTGCGGGCTGAACTGACTTCACTGGGCACCGCTGCGAGTGTCACTGTGTCTTTCGAGTGGGGCGCCGCGAGCGGGCTGTACGCGCACACGACCGCAGATCAGCAGCTTGCCGCCACAGGGACCTTTACTGCAGACCTTGCCGGCCTCAGCGAAGGCACCACTTACTACTTCAGAGCCAGGGCAGTGGGTGATGGAGCACCGGTCTATGGCGCCGAGCAGAGCTTCACAACTCTGACCCCTCCCAAGGTCACCACCAACGATGCCACCAACATCACGGCGACTTCAGCGACTCTCTGCGGCGAACTGACTTCACTGGGCACCGCTGCGGCCGCTACCGTGTCCTTCGAGTGGTGGGCCGGAGACGGATCGTACGCAGGGACAACAGGCTCTCAGCTTATGGCAGATGTCGGGGCTTTCTGCGCGGATCTGGGGGGTCTGCATCCCGGCACTACATACTACTTCAGAGCGGTTGCTGCCGGTGACGGCGCTCCTGTCCGTGGCCCTCAGAAGACGTTCACCACATTGTCCACGCCACCATCGGTAAGAACAACCAGCGCCACTGCGGTGCACTGCACATCAGCCATACTGAACGGCATTCTCGACAGCCTTGGGACGGCTGAAGGCGTGGATGTATCTTTCGAATGGGGGCTGACCACGGCATACGGACAGGAGTCGGCGGTCCATACAAGGACGGCAACCGGGGAGTTCAGCTCCCCGGTGACGGGCCTTCTCCCCGGTACGACATACCACTTTAGAGCAAGGGCGGTCGGCGACGGCGTTGTCTACGGGGCTGACATGATGTTCACGACCGGCCACGCCCCGCCTCAGCAGAAGATCTGGTACCTGAGCGCTGACGACCCGGGTTGTCCGAAAATAATGTACGAAGGTGATGCTACAAAGAACGAGGCTGTTCTGACCGTGCGAGCTGGTTCATATCTCGAATGGAGGGCGGACGGCTCCTCGGGTGAACTGATGTACCCCGCAGGCGATTGGCTGGTGCAACTGACCCTCTCCGATTTTGAGAAGAGCCACACCGACAAGATCGAAATCGGTACCTGGGACGGCCGTGTGTTCGCTCCGCATGGAGCGGTCACCATCCGGGGCCTGGGCGATGATGTCTATATAGTGAGTGCTCGCATTCCAGTTGATTCCTTCGTGGTGCCATCCGGCGGATATGTCGCCGTCAGAGTAACGCTAACCAGCAGTCCACAAACGCTCGATATCCATGTAGGCGGGGCAAACAGCTTCGTGCAGTCACCCCTCTACGCTGATCCCACAGCACCGATAGCGAAAACCAGGGCAGCCAGCAGCCTGGAGCCGACAACCGCGGTACTTAACGGCTGTCTGGACAGCCTCGGATCGGCCGATAGCGTGTCAGTGTACTTCGAATGGGGCTTGACCACAGCCTACGGCAACGAGACAGCAGTAGGTTCCCTGACATCCGAGGGAGACTTCAGCCTCCACTTGGCTGGGCTGACTCCGGGCACCACCTACCACTTCAGGGTCAAGGTGGTTGGTGACGGCACCAACTATGGCGTCGACATGACGTTTACCACACCTTCTTAGCCGGGCACGCACAACCCGCCCCACCGCGTCTCCCGCGTCTCTTCTTTCCCACTCAGCGCTACCCCATCTCACCCGTCCATGAGTCGCAGCCTCAGCAGCTCCGTCAGCCTGAGACTAATTGCGCCAAGTAGATCCTGCGCAGCTCCCTGAAGTACCTGAGGTAGCCCTCGCTTCGGTAGTCCGGGTATGTCCAGGGCAGAGGGTGGAATTCCCTGTTCCGGAAGATCAAGGTGACTTCTCCGTATATACCTTTGCCGAGGTACAGGCGGTGAGCGAAATCCTTTGTCGAAGCTAACACCAGCCGGGCGGCTGTCAGGTATCCTGGGTCAACGTTCACCGTCCGCCTACCATCAACTGCCCGAACCTGTTCTACCTCGTTGGTGAACAGTTTCAGATCCACCAAGGCGTCCGGCCTGCCGAGCGGGCCAAACCCCCAGAACTTCCTTACCAGCCCCGGACCCATCTCTGGTTCGTAGTACTTCGTGTAAGTGAAATCGAGCAGTCCGCTCTCGCTGTCCACACGGCCAAAGCGTTGTTCCAGGACGCGCCGCAGTTCGGCCAGACTGCCCGGGATGGCAGTAAGGACGCCAACGAAGTACTTCACCGGCTGGGGGTCTCTAATCTCACCCATAAGCGCCCCGACGATCCATCTCTGCTGTGCCCACTCGACCGGGGCACGCCTTCACACACATTCCGCAGATGTGCTGCTGAACACGGCGTTCTCTTCGGAATTCGTCTAACTTCTCATAGCAGGCCTTGAGATTGAAATCCGCCCACGTCTGTCCAATAGCGCCAGCGGGGCAAGCCTCGGCGCAACGGCGGCAGCGGCCGCAGTTTCCATCAAGCGGGTGATCTGGCGTCAGAGGAAAGTCGGTGAGGACCGTGGCCAATCTCACCTGAGCCCCCAGTTGCGGGCTCACCAGGAGATTGTTTCTGCCACGCCAGCCGAGACCCGCCAGGCGGGCCATCGCCTTGTGCGATACTTGTCCGGCCATTCTCTGCCAATCGACGATCTGTGAAGCAGGGACCGGCAAAGCAGAGTAACCCCGTCTCTCGATTTCGGTCGATATCGTGGTAGCAGCACGATCCAGTTGCGCATTGATCTGCCGATAGTGATGAAGGTAGAGGAGATTCGGCCCGTCTTCCAGCGTGTTCAACACTCCGCGCGAGAGACGCAGGCCGATGACCACGGCGATATGCAGTGTGCTCCGGACGTCATGTGGGAACGCAGCCAGTAATTCCTCGTTGCCATGAAGGTCGGCGACGCCCAGCAGATCAAGCGAACACTCCTCCCGGAGCCGCTCGAGTGACGCACGGTTATCTTGAGAGTCCAGCACCGCCGGCCCTCCGTCACTTCGATTACAGGAATGGCAACAACGCGCCGCGAGCGAATCCGTGCCCATTATGACCGATGGGGTGCTGAGCTATTTGGGCCTCCGCACACCCTGCGCGTTCCTTCTCAGGCACAGGAACTTGCCCGGCGGCGCAACTCCGGAAGGTTCGCGGCTTGCTCAGCGCCCCCGGCGTTTCCCCGGAATTGTCGCCTAACCCTATATGCCAGTCTCGGTTATGCCAACAAGGTCTAGGCCGTGGATGATCATAGTGACAGCGATAGCAGCCAGCAGTAGGCTGAACACTTTCGAAATCGCCTTGATGCCACCCTGGCCCAGGAACTTCACAAACCATCCGCTGAGCATGAACACGGCCCAAGCAATCATGATGTTCAGGGCGAAAGACAGCAGCACCATGTACAGATGGAATCCCTCGTTGACCAGCAGTAGAAGTGTGGTGATGGCTGCCGGGCCTACGGTCAGCGGCGTGCCGATGGGCACCACGGCCATCATTTCTTCCTTTATGTAATCCATGATGTGGCCGGTCAGTACGTACCTGACGGACAGCACCAGCAGAATGACGCCCCCGGCGATGGCAAAAGCGCCAACGCTGATTCCCATGGCCTCCAGAATGACCTTGCCCAAGAAGAGGAAGGCGAGCCCGACCAGGGCGGCAGTCACCACGGCTATCAGGATCATCTTGTTGCGCTCCGGCTTGGGCATCCCCTCGCTCAATGCGATTACGAAGGGCACATTGCCGAAGGCATCAATAACGATAAAGAGGGGCACAAACGTTTTGACGAACTGTTGCAGAAGGCTTTCTTCCATGGAGCGAACCTGACAAGAGCGTCCAAGGCAGCATGATATGCGGGGGGTGTTGAATTGTCAAAGGCCGGACACCAGTCTCTCGAGCTTGTCCTTCGGATCGCCGCGATTCCCAGAGCATGGCATCGCAAGATCGCCACAGCGCGATCATGGAACGAGCCGCCAGCTGGGAAAAACGGTTGACACTGACGGTCCAAAGTGGTATTCCTAGTGGCTGTAAGGGTGGTCGCCTTCGGGCGGAGTCTCGACAGGTTCCCAAGGACTCCAGAACACTAGTCGTGGAGGGAGCTAGAATGCAGAGGTCACGAATAGTGGGTCTTTCGCACAGGCTGATAGCTTGGGAAGTCAAGGCGGTGAACGCCTACGTGCCCCGAAGACTTCTGCTTTTCTGTGTGAACGTCCTGGATAGGCGCGTCCCGCCGAAGGTCAAGACATCTGTCACCGACGGGATCGGCTGGCTACCCGAGGATATCCGGGCCTCTATCCTCAGGGTGGCAGACGAGTACGTGCCACAGGACGTCGACAACTCCTGGAAGTTTTGCTCTGTTGTGGCAGGAATATGCAAATACATACCCGAGAAGATAATCCCGATGTGCTCCTTCGAAAGGTGGGAGAAGATTCGGGCCAGATATCACATTCCCACACTGATTGACGGGACACAACCGCGGGGGCCGAGCCTGAACTAGCGTACTGGGGCGTTGCCCTCTGGCGGTCGAGCTCGGAGTTGTCTTGTCAATGAGGAATGTGCCCGCGGGTATGTCATAGGGGGTCAGAAAGAGCAAATCTTCAGCGCAAGCTGTGATCTGCGCGCGGCGGTCCCACGGTGGGATGAGCCGCAAAGAGGGGGGTAGTCGATGCATTACCGTAGAGTCTGTATTGAAGCATTTGGGTATGAATTGCCGCAGAGGGTGATCACATCTCAGAGCCTGGAAGAAAGGTTGGCGCCCGTATATGCCAAGGTCCACCGGACCGTCGGGCGTCTGGAGCAGATGACGGGTATCCGCGAGCGGCGTGAGTGGGAAGAAGGGACGCCCCCCAGCCTCCCCAGCACCAAGGCTGCAGAGAAGGCCATCGCCGCGGCAGGCATCGACAAGAAGGACATCGAGTGTCTGCTGCACACCTCGGTCAGCCGCGACTTCCTCGAGCCAGCTACTGCCACAGTGGTCCACAATGCCCTCGGGCTCCCGCCTACAGCCACCATCTTCGACATTTCCAACGCTTGCCTAGGGTTTGTGAATGGCATGGTCACTCTGGCCAACATGATCGAACTGGGGCAGATCAAAGCGGGTGTTGTCGTTGCCTGTGAGAGCGGCACACGGCTCACCGAAGCCACGATCCAGCAACTCCTGCAGGATCCGGACATCACTCGCGCCAAGGTGAGGTTGGGGTTTGCATCTCTCACCATGGGATCGGGAGCAGTCTCGGTCGTGATGACACATTCGTCCATCTCCAAATCTGGACACAAGCTATTGGGGGGCGTCGTCCGAACAGCTTCGCAACACAACGACCTTTGCCGCGTAGATGCAGACACTTGCTTCTACGACCCGGAGAGCTTCCCCAGCATGCATGCCAACTCCGAGGGGATTCTCAGAAACGGGATGCAGTTGGCAATGGAGACGTGGGAGTGCTTCCAGCGCGAGATGGGATGGAGGCCGGAGGACGTTGACAAGATATTCACCCATCAGGTGAGCGCAGTACACCAGGCCTTGTTCTTCGAGACTCTCAAACTCGACAAAGCGAAGGGCTTCTCCACCGTGGAGTACCTCGGCAACATCGGTTCCGTCTCGCTCCCTGTCTCGGTGGCCATAGGTGTGGAGCAAGGCCACCTCAAGCCCGGGGACAGGGCTGCCATGATGGCGGCAGGCAGCGGCCTGAACTGCATCATGCTCGGACTTGAATGGTAGTTCGGCCAGAGCACGCCGCCAGCCGCTGCAAGAGTACGCTTGGCGAGACGTCCCGTCGCACCGACAGGGCAGAGTCCGTCACTTTCCCAGCGGCAGGCGCTTCCTGCCAGCAGACTAGGCGTAACAATGAAGGAGTTCTGCTACAACTGGGCGGCCAAGATAACGTTTGACTTCAACAGTCCAGCGGCCTGAGCGGACACCGGAGGGGAGTCCCACACGGCAGGAGCAGCGCGCTCCTGCGAAAACACCCCCATCAAGAACAGAGTCAGCGTAAACGAGAAGATATGACGATCTATCCCGTGGTTATGCCGGTCAGCCGCCATGTGCAGCAGCTCTCGGGCCGCGAGAAGGTGGCCGCGCTGAGTCAATGCGCCAGGCAAGCTCTGCGGCTCAGCGCCAGGAGGCTGGGCATCGCCATGCCGGAGCTACGCAAGAACAACGACGATGCTCCACTGGCATTCGATGGATACTACTGGTCCGTTTCTCACAAGCCAAGATACGTGGCAGCGGTCATCGGCCGGGACAGAATCGGGATTGACATCGAAGAGATGGAACCGCGCAGGCAGGATATCTTTCGCTATGTAGCCAGCGAAGAGGAGTGGCAGATTCTTGGCGGGAAGTCGCGGGATAGCCTGTATCGCTGCTGGACTGCCAAGGAAGCCGTGGTAAAATCCGCCGGTGTCGGGTTGGCAGGGCTGAAGTCCTGCCGTGTCCTGGACGTCCGGAACAACGTTCTCTCCTTGTCACACGACGGGCAGACATATGACATCGTTCAGCTATGTCATGATGGTCACATCGTGTCGGTCGTCAGCAATGGGAATGTGGTGGAGTGGGTGATCCTCCAAGAAGCCGCTGGCTCCCAGTCCGGCCAGCAGTTCACGCGAGACGCGTGAGCCCCGGGGTTGCCTGATCCAAAGCTGCAGTGAGTCCAACCGAATCCCATCAACGCACACCCGGTGATACTCAATTCGCAAGCCATCTGGAATTCATTTCGCCACCGACGGACGCGGATCGGAGGCGACCCGGGATCCACCAGACAATGCGGGGGTTGCCCGCGCAGGCAGCACCGCATTGATTCGGGCAGGCTCACGCCGCAGGCGGTTCCCTCTTATCGGCTTCCGACACAGGAACCACGACCTTGGCCTTGCGCCGTATGGGATCCGTCAGACTGTACAACACCGGTATCACCAGCAGCGTCAGTATCGTTGAGCTGAAGAGCCCGCCAAGGACGACTATGGCCAGCTCTGAGGCCAGCAGTATGCCCTGTCCATAGCCGAGGGCCAGCGGCAGGAGCGCAATCATGGTGGTGATGGCGGTCATGAGGATAGGGCGGATCCTGGTGCGCCCGCCCTGGATCAAGGCGTCGTGGGTGCTCAGGCCCTGCTTCCGCAACTGGTCCACCAGCGCCAGGAGCACGATGGCGTTAGTCAGCACAATGCCCACCAGCATCAGCATGCCCATCATCCCTGAAGCTCCCAGGGTATGGCCAGTGACTAAGAGACCCAACAACGCGCCGATCGAGGCCAGGGGCAGACTGACGATGATCAGAAGGGCACTGAGCAGAGAACGGAAGGATGCCACCACTATGGCGATGGAAATGACTATCGCTACAATCATGGCAATGCCCAACTGGCGGAAGGTCTCGTTCATGTACTCCGCGACGCCGCCGATCCTCGTATCCACGTCATGCTCGTCTGCGATGGCATCGGCCTTCCCATTGGCCCGCGCGTTGACCGCCCCCACATCTTTCTTTGTTACCACCGCGGAAACCGTGGCGGAACGATAGCCATCCAGACGATGGATGTTGAGCTGGCTTGGCCTGAATCCGACGTAATCCGTCCAATCTGCAAGGGTCGCAGACGCAGTAGTCCCGCCGTTGACCAGGATACCTGGAAGACTGCTCTCGTCAGCGGTATTCATAACCGTATCCACGAAAACGATCCTGTCACCAATGCTGATGGTCTGCCCACCACCGGCGCTATCTCTCAGTTCAGTGCCCTGCAAGAGAAGCGCCGATTCCATCATGAGATCATCAACGTAGTCAAGTGGGTTGAGGCCCTGAGATGCATAGAATTGGGCGATCTTCAGGTCGTTTGTCTCGAAATACGGCCTGGCTACCGTCTTGGATGCATCATTCTCGACGTCCTTTAGCCCATCCATTTCTTCAAGAGCCGTGGTGAGCTCTCTCGCAGCCTCATCCACTCTCGTGTAGTTGTCGCTGACCAGGAATACCTTGAACTTTCCTGGGTCCATCTCCTCGCCCAATCCGGCGGCTAGAGGAGTCACAGTGATGCGACATCCTGCGGATTGCAGCCCCGCCAAGGCAATACGGTGCTCAAGATCCGCTGCCACCTCTTTCATGTTCGCATCGTTCGTCAAGACTATCTCTATTCTGGCGCTGTTGCTGCCTCCGCCAGCGCCGGTCAGGGCACTGAACGCACCGCCAAAAGAACTCGACGATCCCACCATCGTGTAGTACAATTCAATCCCCGAATTCCCTGCACTCATAAATGAGTCAATTACCTGCTCGACCTCTACCGCCTTGCTGTCAGTGGTGGCTAGGTCGGTCCCCACATCCATCTCCACCTCTATCATCACCTCTTTCTCACCCATTGATGGCATGAAGGATGTGCCGACCACAGGCAGCAGTCCCAGGCTGCCAGCAAACAGCACGAGCGCGGTAATCACGGTTAGCGCCCGGTGTGATAGGGCCCATTTCAGCGCTGGTACATAGAGGCGATGGTACCACGCATTTTCTGCCTCTGGCCTGATCTGTTTGGGCACCAGGACACTAGACAAGGCCGGCACAATGGTCACTGACACCAGCAACGAGCCGAGTAAAGCAAACGTTATCGTCTCGGCAAACGGGATGAACATCTCCCCCACCATCCCTCCCACAAATGCCAGAGGAATGAATATGGCTACCGTGGCCAGCGTCGCCGACGCAATGGGCATGGCCACTTCTTTGGATCCTTCCAGTGCTGCCTGCCTGAAAGGCTGCCCCTGCCGGAGGCGCCGATAGATCACCTCCAGCATCACGATGCTGTCATCGACAATGCGGCCCACGGCGATGGTCATGGCGCCCAAGGTGAGTATGTTGATGGTCACTCCCACCCATGACATTACGAGAAAGCCAACCAAGATGCTGAACGGGATGGAAAGGGCGATGACGAGCGATCCGCGGACGGTAAGCAGGAAAACGAAGATGACAATGACTGCCAGTATCCCGCCGATTAGTGCATCCCACGTCAATTCGCCTATGCTTTCCTTGATGTAGTCAGACTGATCGAAGATCTTGATGAACTCCACATCCGGCAGTTGCCGTTTAAGCTCCTCGACCCTGGACTCCACCTCATCAGCCACTTCCACGGTGTTGCCATCCGAAGATTTGGTAACGTACAGGATCACGCTGGTCTTGCCGTTGGTGCGCGTTATGGCAGAATTCGGCGCTGGGCCGAACCCCACCTCAGCGACCTGTCCGACGGTAGCGGATGCAGAGACGGGAGCATTCCGCAGCTCATCCAGGGAGCCATAGCCGCCGCTCCTCCACAACACGCCCACCAGTTGGGACATGGACACACCATTGGCATTCATGTTTGCCGCAATGGGGCGGACTATGACATCCTCTCTATAGCCTTCGATCCTGATGCCTCTATCCTCCAGCACGCCCTTTATGCCCTGGAGTCCCGCCACGACTTGGTTGGCGACGATGGAGTACAGAGCATTGGGATCCAGGTCAGCACCCAGACTGTACGCCACCACTGGCATCTCACTTATGTCGAGCGGGAAGACATACGGGTTGTCCCACTCCTCCCCGGTAGTCGGATCAACCAGCGTCCGCTGCATGTCCGAAGGCAGAGCCGCTCTCGAAAGCCTATCCTCCAATGTGCGGTTTATTTGATCCATGTCGGAGCCATAGTCGAACTCCGCGAGTATGACAGACATCCCCTCAACTGAAGAGGATGAGACCCTCCGACACCCCTCAATCCCCATGATCACGTCCTCGATGGGCTCAGTGACACTCGTCATCACATCTTCGGACGAATGAAAGGGGTACTGGGTCACCACAGTGGTCATGCCGGTCTGAATATTCGGAATCATCTCCTGCTCCATGCGGAGCACGGACCAGACAGAGACGCCAACGAGAGCCGTGGCCAGCGCGAAGGTGACCCACCGGTTGATCAGGGAGAGTCTGGTGAGATTGCTGGGATTGAGCCAACTGAGGACACGGCCGGCGATGTTGGTGAGGGAGCGCATTCTTCAGCCTCCTGTCGGCTTGACGCGAGCGTTCGGGCTCTCACGAATGACCGGTGAGATAGCAGAGACGTTATGGGGGCTCACGCTGCGGGCACTTGAAGTCGACTTATGCGCGCGTTTCGAATACAACTGAGTGCCGATCTGGGGCTCGGCCAAGTCCCGCCGTGTCTGCTGCTCTCGGCCCTGATGCCCTGGTGTCAATTCTATAACAGGAAATAGGGCACGGTGTCAAATGATTCGGTACACAGACACTCATGTTTGACACGCGCGGAAGTTGAGTTGTCCGGGATACCTTCAGATCAGCCGCATCACTATCTTCCCGAACAGCGGGCCAACGAAGTAGCACATAAACGGCAGGAACGCCGGCGTGAACCGCCTGGCCAGCGTAGTTCTGAAATCCCCCAGGTAGTCGCCGAATGTCTTGTGCTGGTACTGCAGGAGAAGCTGTGACTTCGATGTGTCGTAGTAATCCAAGTAGAAAGGCTGCTGTGTGAACTTGCGCGCCGGCGGCAACGGCAGCCTCAGGACACTCAGAATGCCGCGTATCATGTCCTTGTAGAGCATCCGCCCTTTGGGACCACCACTAATGATCAGTGTGTTTCCCTTGGCGGCTTCGAAGTTCACTACGGCGTTCACTATAGCCAGGGAGACTTCTTCCGGGTGGCACAACTCCACTCTGTTCTCCAAGGGAATACCGTAAACCCGTTTGAGGTCCCTCGCTTCAAAGATCGTATACATAGAGGCCGACAGGCGCAGAATGATATAGCCGATACCGGACTCCCTTATCAGGTTCTCCGCCTTGAGCTTCGTCACGCCATAGATATCCCTGGGATTCGGTGCGTTCCTTTCTACGCTGACGGGTTCGGTTGCTGCCGGAGTAGGGCCAAAGACGGCCACGGAAGACGTAAAGACAAAGGGCATCCGCTTCCCTGTGGCCCTTACAGCATCGACCAGCGTCTGCGTGCCCCGCACGTTGACCTTTTCCGCCAGCGCCGGATTGGCCTCCGTCACCGGCGGTAGAATCCCGGCCATGTGAATCACCGCATCGACTCCCTCCACCGCCCTCCCGACCGAATCGGCATTGGTAATGTCCCCCCAGTGCACCTCAACCTTGCTGCCCAGTTCTCTAACGCTCCTGCGGTTGCGCGGCGAAGGCAGGTCAAACACCCTCACCCGAAAACCCTTCTTCTGCAACATCCTGCAGACCGTGATGCCCAGTCTGCCTGCGCCGCCTGTTACCAGCACCAGCATGTCCCCTCCTTTGTCAAGATCACATCACACTGTGCGCACCGCCATATAGATTCACCTATATCTTTCGGTAGCGCAAACTATTTGCATTATACCGACAATGTGGCTGGTTGTCAATACATCCGCTCAGCGCACTCGATCACGATTCACTTGCATCAAGACGATCGGTGCAGCCCACCTGCAAGACGCCGTGGGGTAGGCTCCGCAACATCATTGCGGTAGAATGTGAGGCACATCAACGCGGTTGGAGAGGTGACGTATGTCTTTCGTGATCACGGTTTACGTTCCCACCGGCATCGTGATGGCTTCGGACAGCCGTCAGTCAATCACCATCGAGGGCAAGTCACCGGATGGTAAGCCCCTGCCAAAGTTCGAGACCGTCAGTTCCGATTTCGTGTACAAGACCTTCCTTCTGCCCAAGCAGAAGGTCGGCATCAATTCGTTTGGGGAAGCTCTTCTGGGCAAGATAACTACGGAGAGTCATATCAAGCGTTTCTCCGAGGAAATACTGGACGACGATGACGATGTCACCACCATCCCACGCAAGCTGATCGATTTCCTCCGTCAGGATTTCCCGCAGGCCGACTCTGCCTTCCATGTAGCGGGCTTCAAGAGGACGGGCAAGAAGAGCATCCCCTATGTCTATTTCTGCCATGTAGGCAAAGACAGGGTGCAGAGACAGAATGTAGCACCGGACACAGAAAACGTGGTCTACGGTGCGACGTGGGGCGGGCAGGCAGACATCATCGCCTCGCTGGTGCAGCCAACGCAGGCGCAGCCCAAGCCGCCGATCATCTGGGATGCCATGACCATCCAGGACGCCATAGACTTCGCCATCTACGCCGTCAGGACGACTATCGACACCATGCGCTTCCAGGCCAGGCCCAAGAATGTGGGTGGCCCCGTTGACGTGCTTCTGATAAGCCCCGACGAACCGCCGCGCTGGATTCAGCGGAAGGAGGTCCGGGGCGAAATGGGACGTTCGTGCTGACACCGGCGGGCATCAAGATCAATGCAGCCGAGTATAGCAGCCTGACTCAACCCAGCGAGATCACATACCCATAGGCGTCATACGCATCACTGCTGGTGAAGAGCAGTATCTGATTATCCCCAGCCAGTTGCTGCAGCAACCCCATCATCCGCTTGCGCCTCTTATCATCGTAGTTGACGAACGGATCGTCCAACAGCAGCGGCGGTTTCTTTCCTCCAGTCACCAGCTTGAGCAGCGCTAGTCTCGCTGAGACGTAGAACTGATCCTGAGTAGCCCGGCTCAGGTCCTGCACGCTCACACTCTCGCCGCTTTCAGCCGAGTAGGTGGATATGGAGAGGTCTCTGTTGTCTACCTCGACCCTGGAATACCTGCCGTCCGTTATGATAGAGATGTAGTTCCCCAACTCGCGGTCCAGCGCTCTTGCCGCCTTGGAGACCGTCTCATTGTAGACTTCCTCCAACGTCTCCCGAACTATCTCGTAGACTCTCCCCTTCCTCTCCCAGAATCTGGCCTCCTGCTCCCGCCAGCTCAGTTCCTCGCTGATCGCGGCTAGCTCCTCCGAATCTACTTCCGCTGCCTCCAGGCTTCTTTCCAGCCCGGCCCGGGCCGCTTCGACTTCGGCCCGCTGTCGGCAAAGTTGGTCCACCTCAGCCTCCAATTCCCGCAATTGGGGATGGCTCATCCTAAGACCGGCCAGTTCATTCATCTCTTTCTGCATGGCACTGATCCTGAGGTCTAGGTCCCTGTTTTCCAGTTCAAATTCGGACCAACTGCGGTCACCAGTAATGTCCTTCAGTCTGCGCGCCAGCTCATTTCTCCGATCGATCTGGTGGTCGCATGCCCCGAGTTGTCTGACGTATTCTTCATAGTCCTGGAACCCCAACTGGCCCAAGACTTCCTGCAATGCCCGCTCATTCCTGCGGATAGCCGCCTCACCTTCCAGAAGACTGGCCCGCGCCTGCCTCAATTGGCGCCGCCAGGCCAGCCGGCGTTCAGCACCGTATGCTAGAAGCAGAATCCCTACCATGGCTACAGGGATCCCCACTGAATAAGTCTCGAAGACCGGAACGACCGCCGCTCCGGCGATCAGCAGGACCGTCCCCAGCAGCAATGGCCACACCAAAGGCCTTCCCATGCTGATGATCTCCAGGTCGCTCTCCAGATGAGACTGCTCAATCGCCAGCCGCTCCCCCTCGGTTCTGATCTCCGAGATACGGGCCCGCTTGTCCGCCGCGTCGATCAAACGTGCGAACCCCTTCAGTTCCCGATCCATCCGTTCAAGTTCCGTTTGGATTTCTTGGGCCTGTTTGAAGTTGTCGTGCTTCTTCCTGCTCGTCTCCAGATCCGCTTCCAGATCCGCCAACTTATTCGCCTTGCTCAACAGGGCCTCTGCAGCGGGCAGCTTGCTGTCTATCCGCGCCAACTGTTCCTTCAGCGAGCTGAGCTTCCTTCTGTTGTCCATCACCAGCTTGACTTTGCCCTCAAGCTCTGCCTTCTGCCTATTCAGGCTCTCCATGCGCTCGTTGATCCGCTCAAGATGCCAGTGAGGGCTCCCGGCTTCCCTGCGCCTTGTCTTGGAACTCAGCTCCTCCAGGATTAACCTGACGTCCTCTGACCCCGCATTGCTAACATGCTCCTGGAGCCGCCGGCTGATGGTGGCGATCGCCTTCTGGCGTTCGCCAGCGGTGGTCCTTCCGGGCACAATCCTGATCAGATCCTCCTGCCCAATGCAGGCAATGCTCTCGAAAAACACCTCGGACGGGCAACCGGTGAATTCGGTTATCTTGGCGGCGACGGCGTTCTTGTCGTTCGCTATGACACGGGACGACCTGGTGTCCACAATCTGGCTCGACCTGGCTTTCAGACTCCTCATCACCCGGTACTCGCCGCCTTCGCATTCGAAATCGAGCTCTATCTCCCATGGCTCTCGTGCGCCCCAGCTCGTCAGGCCGACTACGTCTTCCCGGGTCGCATCGGGATCCTGAAACAGGCCTTTCGTTATGGCCATGCGGAGTGAGGACTTGCCCGACTCGTTGTTGCTGCCTTTGATGATGTTCAGGCCAGGTGAGAACTCGATGATGCGGCCGTCGCTGATGGCTCTGAACCTTCTTACCCGGATTCTTTGGAGTATCATGTGATCACCCGCGTACCCTTCTGAAGCAGAGCGACTCCCAATCTCGAAGCCTCTGCGTAGATCTCTTTCTCCTTCGCCGGGCACTTCGCCATTCTGGCTTCAATAGCCTTTGTGAACGCCCCGATTATGCCGGGAGGGTGGCCCGCCGTGGCAACATCGCCCGGGCCGCCGGATGATTGGTCCAGGATTCTCAGGCAAAAGAACTGCTCCTGCAGCTCCTTCTCCAGCTCTTGAATCTCGATTGCGTGCCCCGTCCTGTGGGTACCCTGCAGCGTGACCTGTAGAATCAGGTTCGGGTCCGCCTCGGCCGAGATCATCCGGGCGATCTCCTCAACCGAGCCGAACAAGTCGAGGTTCACCGTCATCTCATCGAAAAGGTGGCTCCCGATGCCGATCTGCTGCACATCAACTCTCTTCTTGTCGTGAATGGTCACCAGAGCCACGCTCCCTGTGCCCTTCTGGTTCATGTCCAGTGGCTCAGGAGACCCGCAATAGAAGGCCTTCGTGGCTGCCTCACTGCAATCACGGAACGTATGCCAGTGTCCGAGCGCCAGGTAGTCGAGGCGGGAAGCGGCTATCTCCCTGCTATCAATGAACATGGTCACCTTGTCATTGACTCCATCACTCCTCAAGAGGCAATGCGCCAAACCAATATGGAATCTCGAACTCGTGCGCAGACGCAGCCCTTCGAAAGCGCTGGTGCCCGAGAGCTCGCTTTGGCAAGCTCTCCCGTATACGGTCGTGTCCAGGTCTGCGTACGTATGTGAGGGCTCCTGAGGTGTCAGCACGGTTACGTTGGCGGGGAGATGCATGAACCGGTAGATGGAATCCTCGGTATAGGGATCGTTCATCCCTGGGAGAAGGCACACACGGATGCCTGCCTTGTGCAGCTTCTCGAACGAGGCCAATACAGCGCGCACAGGCGATCCCATGACGGCATTGCTGTCGAATAGGTCCCCGGCAATGAGAAGAAGCTGCACGTCTTGCAGAATGGCGAGGTCGATTATCCGTTCGAAGGTGGCCAGCAACCGCCTGCGGTACTCCGGGCCTTTGTCGCGCAGAGCAGGGAACTCACGACCGATGTGAACATCGGCCGTATGCAGGATTCTGATCATGCTGCACCACCATAGACGTCACCGGGCAAGGGGTGGGGGGATGGGCAGCCGTAGTCTAGAATAAAGCGGAGCAGGAGTCAATTCGAATGTCAGGCCCGCCTGCTGTCCGGCCGCTACAATATTGATCATGCCGAATAGCGGCGGAACACCAGCACGGAGTTGTGCCCGCCAAAGGCGAATGAGTTGGATATTGCGGCATTCACCACAGCGGGACGTGCCCAATGCGGCACGTAGTCAAGGTCGCAGTCTGGGTCAGGATAGTCTACATTAATGGTCGGCGGGATGATGCCATTCTTGATGACCAGAACACATGTTGCAGCCTCGATGGCACCGGTGGCACCTAGAAGATGGCCGGTCATCGACTTGGTCCCTGAGACCGGAATCCGAAGAGCCCGGTCGCCGAAGACGCTCTTGATGGCAATGGTTTCGACGCGGTCGTTGAGCAAGGTCGAAGTCCCGTGGGCGTTGATGTAGCCGATATCTCCGGGATTCAGCCCTGCCCTTCGCAATGCGTCGCGCATGGCCCTGATCGCGCCCTCTCCTTCAGGGGGAGGTTGAGTGAGGTGGAAAGCATCATTCGTTGCAGCATAGCCAGCAAGTTCGGCCAGGATTTCGGCACTTCGGTTCGTGGCATGATCCAAGCTCTCCAAGACCAGCATGCCCGCTCCTTCACCCATGACAAACCCGTCGCGCTGTGCGTCGAACGGGCGGCAGGCCTGCTTGGGGCTGTCGTTTCTGGTGGAAAGCGCCCTGGCAGCGCTGAACGCCGCAACGGCGATCGGGCCGACCGGTGCCTCGGTGCCTCCGGCGATGGCCACGTCTACCTCCCCGTGTTTGATCATGAGATATGCTTGCCCGATAGCATCGCTGCCGCTGGAGCAGG
This sequence comes from Dehalococcoidia bacterium, assembly GCA_030372995.1. GTDB lineage: Bacteria > Chloroflexota > Dehalococcoidia > UBA2247 > RBG-13-53-26 > JAFGCL01. The sequence goes on along the minus strand of JAUCPZ010000058.1, from coordinate 13,543 downwards.
CTGATGAGACTGAGAAGTTCGGCCCCTTCACGCCGAACATGAGGGCAATCTGCACGCCAGCGGCATCGCTGGTCATCGTCGGCGCCAGGATCGGACTGATCTTCCTCGGGCCTTCTCTCTCCAAGATGTCCAGCTCGCGGCAAACCGAGCGCAGTCCGCACACGCTGTTCCCGATGACAACGCCTGTCCGTTCGGCAGTCCCTCCGGTCATTTTCAGGCCGCTCATTCCCAAGGCCTCCATGGCAGCGACCACCGCGAATTGGGTGAACCTGTCCATCCGGTGGGCCTCGCGGCGCGATACGTACTGGCCGATGTCGAATCCTTTGACTTCCGCAGCGATCTTCACGGCAAACGCAGTCGTATCGAAGGACTCGATGTAGTCGATCCCGCACTGCCCGCTCACCAGCGATTGCCACGTTTCTGACACGGAGAGGCCGATGGGGGTGACGGCCCCCAGGCCCGTGACCACGACACGATTGTCACCGTTTCGCACGCGGATTGGCCTCTTTGTCAGGTGCTAGCAGCCCACGAAGAATTCCGACCTGCTGCCGCACTTCATAAGAAGGTCCTTCTCATGGCACTGGCGAGTCATAGAAAGCACACAGAGGAGAGCACCGGCCTATCATGAAGTTGGACTGGAGGATAGTATCGTCTATGCATCGACGTACCTTGTATGGTACTCCCAAGAGGCGACACGTGTAAAGGCAGCCGAGTTGAGGACGGGGCGACGCCCCAGCCATGTCCCATCCCCCCTGGCCACAGGGCATCGCTGGCGGATCACGCCCTCGCGCCCCGTGTGATCAAGCGTGATCAACTCTTGCCGATCTCCGGCGTTGCGCGCGCACCGCTCTTCACCACACATCGACGCCCGGATTTGCGCATGCCTATGCTGGGATTCCCGAATGACCGCCCGGACAGCGAGCCGCTACGCCAAGCCGTAATCATGCCCTGTTCTCCCAGCCCCCGGAGATGCCGGCGGCATCACACCCCAAGAGAAGATGAGAGGGGTGGGTATTGCTCTACCCACCCCTCTTGGTCGTCCTGCCGTCTTACTGCGCTATGACTGCTTGCCCATCTTGGTGAATGCGAAGTAGCCGGCACCAGCGGCCACTGCCACCACTGCGATGCCGATGAGCACCCAGGCCCACACCGGCACCCCACCACCGGACTTGGAGGCCGTCTCAAAGGTGAAGTCGGACGACATCGCTTCGTTGCTTGAAGCATCCTTCGATATGACCCGGAAATGGTAGGTCTTGCCCGCTTTCAGCCCGGTGATCTCCACGCTGTGGCTGGTCACCAGGTTTGTAGCCAGAGGCGTGAATGACCCGTATTCGTCCGTCAAGCCGTACTCCACCCGTGACGTCGCTGGTTCATTCGTGATCCAAGTGATAGTTGCCCCAGACTTGGTTACGTCCGACGCGCTCACTTGAGAGATGACGGGTGCTGCCGTGTCAGGCAGTGCGGCGGTGGTAAAGGTCACATCCTCACCGTACGCAGGGGCTCCATCCCCCACCGCCTTCGCCCGGAAGTGGTACGTCGTGTTGGCGGTCAGGTCTGTCAGGTTGGCAGTGAAGGCACCGGCCGCGGTCAGCGATTGTGCCGTAGTCTCAGAGCCGTAGCTCGTGCTGGTACCCCACTCAAAAGAGACGGCGACGCTGCCCGCCGTGCCCAGTGATGCCAGGTTCCCGTTCAAGGTGGCCGAAGTCGCCGCCAGATTGGAGGCGGCGCCCGTCGTCACAGTGGGCGGCGTTACTGAAGCTGTGAAGCTCACCTGGTCACCCAAAGCGGTGCCATCACCCACCGCCTTGGCCCTGTAATAGTAGGTGGTTCCGGCAACCAGACCGGTCACGTTGGCACTGAACGTGCCGGTGCCCGTCATCGTCTGGTTGTCAGTCACGTTCGAGTAGGGTCCACCATCAGTGGTGCCCCATTCAAAGGATACAATAACGCTGCTCGCTGTACCGAGGGAAGTGAGGTTGCCGTTCAGCGTAGCCGTCGTGGCAGCCACGCTGGTGGCCGCACCGGTTGTCACAGTCGGCGCTGCACCCAGCGCAGTGAAAGTCATGTCCTCACCGTAGACTGGATCGCCGTCACCATCTGCGACGCTCCTGAAGTGATACAGAGTGTTCGGGGTAAGGCCGGTGATGTTGTCGCTGAACGCCCCAGCCGCCGTCATTGGCTGCGGCGTAGTTGTGCTGCCGTAGGACGTGTCGGTGCCCCACTGGAAGTACACATCAACCGTGGAAGCTGTGCCCAGCGACGTGAGATTGCCGTTCAGAGTGGCAGAGCCAACCGCTAGGTTGCTCGCTGCACTTGTCGTCACCGACGGCTGTTCGACCCCGGTGGTGAAGCTCATCTGGCCGCCATAGAAGGGAGTGGGGTCCACATTCCCCACCGCCTTGGCCCTGAAGTAGTATGGCGTGTCCTTGGTCAGACCGCTGAGGGTGAATGAGAAGGGCCCGGTGGCTGTAACGACCTGACCGGGTGTCTCATTTGCGTACGGCTCAACGGAATCCGTGTCCCATTCGAAGGACACCGTCACATTGTCGTTCGCACCCATCGAAGTCAAGTCGCCGTTGAGAACGGCGGACGTGGTAAGAATGGAGGTAGCGGCCTTGGTCTCCACTGCCGGGACGGTCAACATGGTAAAGTTCTTGTTGGGCGTCTCATCCACCCCCACGACCGATATTGGCGTCGCATCCGCGAAGGTGGCCGCATTCTCCCACCACTGCGATATGTATCCTGAGCACGTGGCCTGGATGCGGTAGGTGCCAGGTGGCAGGTTGATATAGTAGAATCCAGTGACTTCATCGGAGCGGGTGTAACCCATCCAATCCTGAGTGGCATTATCGCGGGCTGTGATGGTGACGCCCCCAAGTGGGGTCACTCCATCGCCGTCGTAGACAGTCCCGGAGATGCAGCCGATCTGTGTCAGGTCAAAGTCAATATCAGTGACGTTGCCGCCTGCGACCACCACCGGAGTGGCGGTTTCCAGCGTGGTGACATTGTCATAGTACTCTGCCGCCCAGCCCTTGCTCTCGGCCTTGACCTTGTAGTTGCCGTTGCCGGCGAACGCGGTGATGCTGTAGAAACCTCCCGTGTCTGTGGTAGCGCCGGCCATCCACTTCCAGCTGCCCGAATCGGTGATGTTCTCGTAGACCGAAACCCAAGCCCCATCGATCGGAGTAACGCCGTCCTCCTGGTAGACATGACCCGAGATGAACGGCGCCGGGTCGAGGCTGAAGTCGATGCCGGTGGTAGCGTACGGGTCGGTGACGGACACCGGGGTGGACTCAGGAACGGTGAACGCCCCGTCGTAGTAGTACGCATAGTACCCGTCGGCATAGGCCCTGACCCGGTAGGTATCGGAGCGCAGGCCGGTTATGCTGTAGACGCCATCTGCATTTGTGTAGTCCTGGCCCTCGAACGTCAAGTCGTCCCAGTCCCAGGCGACAACCCTCGCCCCCGCCATCGGCGTTCCGGTATCATCGGTAACAGTACCGGTGATCGAGCCCGCGGGCGCGGCGACCGCCACACTTCCGATGCCTGCGACGGTCATGACGACGATAACCACTGCAACCATGAAGCTGACAAGACTGCGCACGTTCATACACCTCCATCTATTCTGCGGTAAGTACGGCTGATCCGATGGGCACCGCGCGGGCGCCTGTGGATCAGAGTCGATGCCTTATTGCCGGATCCAGTCATATCACACAAGGCCGTTGTCGATGGCCAGATTTGGCATATCAGTATAGCCCAATTGTCCAGCCCTGACTATGGGTCTCAATGTCCTCGACCCGATGAAATCTGTCGTCCGAACTGACCCCGAACCCTCACATAGAACCCCAGACAACGAAGCGATAATCCCCAAGTCCAGCACCGCATCTGCATCCTTGACAATTGCGCTGTCGAAGGCTACTCTCGGTACAACCCTGAACGAGCATGCTGAGACGAACTCGAATCCCGCCCACTGCCCGTGCCGGCCTCGATCAAACCGCTCCTCGCACAAGTGGGGCGCGCATGGCATTCTCCGTTACGCATTGGCCACAGAGCCAAATGTGAGCCTGAGAACGACCGAACCATGAAACGTGAAGTCCAGCACGATATCCTCGCTGTTCTCATTGCCACTGCGCTTCTGATCATGATCGTAGTGCTGATTCCGTCTAATGTGGCCGGCGTTGTCTTGGGGTTGCCATTCTTGCTCTTCTTCCCTGGTTACGTTCTGGTGGCAGCCCTGTTCCCCCGGAGGACCGATCTCGACGGCCTCAAGAGGGTGGCTCTGAGCTTCCTGATGAGTATAGCAGTGATCGCCCTCATTGGGCTTGTTCTGAACTACACTTCGTGGGGAATAGCGCTGTACCCCATCACCATCTGTGTTTCTTCCTTCATCCTCATCGCCTCGGTCGCTGCATGGTACCGAAGGACGGCCTACCTGCCCGCCGAGAGATTCAGGGTGGAAGTTCATTTCAGGATGCCCGCCTTCCTCAAGACACGCAGCTCTTTGGACGTCGTACTCACCACCGTGCTGGTCCTGGCCTTGCTTGGCACCACAGGTATTCTCCTCTACAGTGTGGCCAGACCCAAAGTCGCGGAACGGTTCACCGAATTCTACGTCATGGGCACGAATGGCCAGGCGGATCGCTATCCAACACTCTTCACGTATGACGGCAGCCAGGTGACCAGCGTCACCTACAGAGAGGGCGAAACAGATATCGTGGTGAATGAGCCCTATGCCAGGGTCAGGTTGGCCATAGTGAATCGAGAGCACCGTGATGAAACCTACACAGTGGAGGTCCTTTGCGACGGGGAGCCGCTGCCGCTGAGGGTTGGCGGCGCGATGGCCCAGGAGCTGGGCCCGATCGTCCTCCACCACGAAGAAGAATGGGAGCTGGAGATCGGCTTCTCGCCACTTCGCCTCGGCGACGCCCAGAAGATTGAGTTTGTCCTTTACATGAATGGCGACCTCTACTTCGAGGAGGGCCAGGCACCGCACCTCTGGGTAGACGCCAGGGCCTCCGCCTGAGGTTCTGAAACAGGAATATGCTGGCGCCACACGGCGCCAGCCAACTGTTCAGAGCGCGGCTGCGTCGCCAATGTGGCGCGGAAGGTGGCAGCCCTGATACACAAGCCTCGCCCCAGCCCAGTGATAAGCCATTCCCACGCGCGTTTGCCGCAAGCGTCCGCGGCGGCCCCCGTCCGGGTTGCGGAGCAAACGATCATCACATAACGCCGGCTCGGACACCCCCACTGCCGCCGCCATCGTGCACGTCCACCGGAAGCTGGCAAGGGGTGGAGGCGCGCTGGGACGACCAATAAGGGCAGAGGACACAGCAAGAATCACTCAGAATGTCAACAGACACAATTTGACCGGGAGACGCTGAACCACTGCCTGTACATGGTCACCTGGGCAGCGGCGAGTCAATGGTGAAACCGACCCTCCGAGGGTCGGTTTGTCTTTTTCGTGGGATTGCGTTGCCGTTCGACAGCTGCCAATACACGATGGTCTTCCGGTTCTCGACCAACCAGCCAGACGGAGGTGCAGGTATGCCTAGTCTTCTCAGGAGTGCGACCTCGGTGGCCGTCGCCTTGATATTCGTTGCGACCATCTGCAGTGCGACACTGGCGGCGCCTGCCGGGTCAATCACGGGTACTGTGACTGATAACGCCGGAAAGCCAGTCGAAGGAGCTATCGTAGCCGCCTATGATTGGGACACGCTGGCCTTCAAAGGCCAGGCTCAGACAACCGCCGATGGCACATACAGAATAGCCGGTCTGCCCGCAGGAAGCTACCGGGTCATGGCAACCGCGACGGGATATCTGACGCAGTACTGGAGCGGGGCGTCTGTCCGCCAGAATGCGCAGATGATCACGGTAACCGACCCGGGCACGGTGGCCGACATAGACTTCACCTTGATGCCGAGCAGTTCTATTCTCGGCCATGTCTACCGGGACGACGGGACCACACCCATTTCGGGGGCTCAGGTTACGGCCTACGAGAGTGTCACTGAGCCCGGCACCTGGAGATGGATGGCCGATGCCTACACCAGCGCCGACGGAGTCTACAAAGTGACCGCTGCCATGGGGGCCAGCAACTATCTACTGATGGCCAGAGCCATGGGATATGCCGCAGAGTACTACTATAATGCTGCCACGCAAGAGGCAGCCACTCTTGTTGCCGTGAAGGCTGGGAAGGACACCACGGGTATCAACTTCACTCTGACCCGCAGTGGCTACATCTCAGGGACTGTATACGAGGCTGACGGTGTGACCCCTGTAGGCGGTGCGACGATCACGGCCCGCGACAGCACCGCCGGAGGCTGGAAGGGGTATGCCCACTCGTCAACCGGCAACGGCTTCTACTACATCAACCTGCCGCCAGGTACCTACCGGCTCGTGGCAGGGGCTCCGGGTTATGTCACCGAGTGGTACGCGAATGCTGAGGCGTTCGACACGGCCACTCCGGTCACAGTCGTCGGTGTAAATGAGAAGCCGAACATCAACTTCACGCTGACGGCCTGCCTCGCGGTTACAACCACCGATGCTACCAACCTTACCGCCAATTCGGCCCGCCTCAATGGAGATCTCGCCTCGCTTGGCACAATAGGGGCAGTCACGGTATCTTTCGAATGGGGGACCACCGCACACGGGCCATATCCCAACTCCACCAACCCCGAGACCAAAACAAGCAAAGGAGCTTTCTACGCCACTCTGGAAGGGCTTGATTCCGGAACTACCTACTACTATCGGGCCAAGGCCGTTGGCGGCGGAGACCCTGTCTACGGTGAAGAGAAGCGCTTCACAACAGCCACGATCGACAACGCCGCCCCGCTCATTTCCCTGGTCAGCTCGGACGATGCCACCGGGTCCGGGATCACCATCTCTTGGGTTACGCATGAGCCAGCGACTTCCCAGGTCGAATACGGACTGACGGAACAGTACGGATCCGTTACACCGCTGGACACAAACCTGGTGGTCAGCCACAAAGTGGACCTTGCCGGCCTTAAGCCGGGGAAGACGTATCACTACCGGGTCATATCCAGGGACGCCTCGAACAATGAATCCGTGTCTCCGGACTTCACCCTGGAAACGACAGGGCGTGCCAGTGGCACGCAGGTGTGGGCTTGGCTGATCATCGGCCTGATAGCGATTGCCGCCGTAGCTGGTGTGGTATACACTGTCAAAGTCAAAGGTAAGCCGACAAAGCAGTAGCCACCGGGGGCCATCGGGCTTCGAGGACCAGACGAAGACGTCTGCCTTGCCTCTTCTCTCTTCCCATCCCAGTGTCACTTGCAGACGCACCGCAGGAGAACTCCCGGAAGCAGACCCTCAAAGAGGCGCGAAATCATGTGCCCTGACCTGCCTGCGGAGGCCGTCTCCGTCTCACGCTCACCACGCGTTGCCAGCCAGCATCCTGGTCTGCCCGGACGTGCTCGTCAGCAGACCCGCACCGCCGGGGTAACCGGCGGCGCAGAAGGCTTCACGCACAGATTCGAGAAGACCAGCGAAGCCCTTCATCGCCTCTTGTGCGCAACGTCGCAACGCCTTTTCCCCACTGCAAGCTCTTTGTGAAGAACCTGCATGGTTCTGAGACTCATTCGTTAACCCCATGCATTAGAGTGGGTAGCGAGGCGGCGTAGCCAAGACGGTAAGGCAAGAGCCCGCAAGGCTCTACACAATGGTTCGAGTCCATTCGCCGCCTCTCCGGTACGATAGCAGCATCATTCCCCTTGGTGTTGCCAGCATGATATAATGCCCAAGAACATCGCAATGCGCCCCTGCTCACCATTGCGACCTCGCCCTAATTCGCTTCGAATGAGCACGGAGTAGGAGAGGATTCCTGGTTTCATGGGATCTACAGGACGCTACTCGGTAGAGGTCCTGCACCCAGACGATTCACTTGACGAATGGGATCGTCTGGTTGAAGCCTCGCCCCAGGGATCGGTGTACTGCCGCTCGTGGTGGCTCCGTGCGGTCTGCCAAGATCGGTTTCAGATCTGCACCCTCAGAAGGGGGGGGCGGCTCGCGGCCGGGATCCCTCTGCCTATCAACAAGACGGCAGGAGTAACGTCGATAACTATGCCACCGTTGACTCAGACCCTGGGCCCTGTCCTCCTGCCCTCTTCAAAGACCACCTACGAGGGCCGCCTCTCGGACGAGATGGAGTTGCTTGAAGCGTTGGTCACCGCTATACCCAGAGCCCACATCTTCTCGATGCATTGCCACCATAGCCTTACCAACTGGCTCCCGTTCTACTGGGCCGGATATCAGCAGACCACCAGATACACCTATATCATCCCTGATTTGTCAGACCTGAACTCGGTGTTCGCCGGTTTCGCGCACTCCAAGAAAGGCAATATCAGGAAGGCCGAAGGGCTCGTCACCGTACACGAGGACATGGCGCCGAAGGACTTCTATGAGAATCAGAAGATGACTCTGAGAAAACAGGGCAAGACGATATCCTACAGCTACGACCTGTTCAAACGTATACATGATGCCGGCTGTCAAATGTCGGGGTGCAAGACATTCTACGCTCTCGACAAGAACGACAACGTTCACGCAGCGATCTTTATCGTCTTCGACAGCAAGTCGGCCTATTACCTCGTGAGTTCCATTGACCCCGACTACAGGAGCAGTGGCTCTGCTACTCTCTTGTTGAGAGAGGCCATAGTCTACGCGTCGAAGCACACCAGGGCCTTCGATCTGGAGGGATCAATGATCAGAGGTGTCGAAAACTCCTTCCGGAAGCTCGGCGGCATTCAGACGCCCTATTTCAGAATATCCAAGTATGCAGCCTTCCCGCCCATAGGCTTGTGCCTGGACCTCGCCGGCGGACTCCGACGCCTGTGGCCAAAGGGCCAGCGACGCTTGCGGGGTGAACCAGAGGACACCTAGTGCGCCGGGCACCACTCTCCGCAATCGCTCTTCTGGTGTCCCGTTGCCTTCTCACTATGTTAATGAGGCACGCCATCGTCGCACCGACCAGCAGCGCCGTGAGCGATACCCGCGCTTTCCTCTTCTTCCTTTCTCCTCTGAGCGTCCAACGTTCGGGGGCGCACCCGCATGCCTTGGGCTCAGCTTGACATATGTCGGTCGCGCCCGTATCATCCAAAGAGGGATCCAGACGCCGCCCAATCCTCACGGACACTTCATTGCAGCGGGGGCCGAGGCCTACGAGGTTTCTAGACGATGACCAGGAAGCGCTTCATTTCCCTGTGTTTGATTTTCGGCTTGGTGACTTCAATCCTGGCAGCGCCACTGCTCCAGCCATCTGTGGCACTTGCCGGGCTCCCGGATAAGCCCATCAACGTTTCGCCGGCCGACGCCACGGCCGGCGTCAGCGTTAAGCCGACGCTGGTGTCCTCACCTTTCTACGATTCTGACGGTGACTTGCATTGGGCATCGAAATGGCAGGTGGACAACGCTCAGGGTGATTTCACCGGCCCGAACGACTGGGAGGGCTTTGCCCAGTCGACGGCAAACCTGGAGACCATCACGGTTGATGAAGCGCTTTCGTATTCCACTACCTATTGGTGGCGTGTCTGCTATTGTGACAGCGTCGAAGAGTGGTCTGAGTGGTCAGAAGAGACATCATTCACTACTGTAGATGCACCGCAAGCCGACTTCACTGCCGACCGGGTGGCCGTGACGGCAGGGCAGGAGATCCATTTCACCGACGGATCTACAGGCGGTGTAACCCCGCTGACCTACTCGTGGGACTTTGGGGATGGCAGCACGAGCACCGAGCAGAACCCCGAACACGAATACAGCAGCGCCGGCACTTACACGGTGAGCCTCACGGTCACCGACGCCGTTGGCACCCCAGACACTGAGGAAAAACAGGACTACATCACGGTAGCCGCTGGACTGGTGGCCGACTTCAGGGCCGATCGGACGGCGGTCGTAGAGGGCCAGACGATTGCCTTCACCAACCTGACCAGTGGCGGGTCCCAGTGGTTCAACAGTTACGAGTGGGACTTCAACAATGATGGCACCGTTGACAGTTCTGCTCAGAATCCGACTTACGCCTACACCAGTCCAGGAGTCTACACTGTGGTCTTGACGGTTACCAGCCCGTGGGACAGCGATGATGAGACCAAAGAAGACTACATCACCGTCAGCCCGCGGTTACAGGCCGATTTCAGTGCCGACAGGGTGGTGGCGGTGGCAGGGCAGACCATCCAGTTCACCGACCGGTCTACGGGTGGTGTGACCCCGCTGACCTACCAGTGGGACTTTGGAGATTCTCTTGGGAGTACCATGCAGAATCCCACGCACACCTATAGCAGCCCGGGCAAGTACACAGTGACGCTCACCGTCACAGACTCAGCAACCAACACAGCCAGCGTGACCAAGGCTGACTACGTTACGATCCTGGCGGTCGCTCCGCCGCAGATTTCGGGGGTGGGTGCCACCAATATCACTCCAACAAGCGCCACCATCGTCTGGACCACTAACGAAGGGGCCACCAGCCAGGTCGAGTACGGCCTGACAGCGAGCTACGGATCGGTCACGCGGGTGGACACGACGCTGGTGACCAGCCACAGCGTAACCATCAGTAGTCTCACCCCGTACCGCACCTATCATTACCGGGTGATATCGAGCAATGCCGCAGGATCCCCGTCATATTCGGCAGACTTTACCTTCACCACGCCCGACGATACGCCCCCATCGAAGCCAGCGGTGACCGACGATGGTGCTTCCACAACAAGCTTCACTGAGCTTCACGCCGCTTGGACGTGCAGTGATCCCGAATCAGGCATCGTTGAATATCAGTACGCTATTGGGACCACCGCCGGGGGAACCGACGTGGTGAACTGGACCACAGTTGGAACGCAGACAGAGGTGACCCGTGGGGGACTCACGCTGACCTGGGGTGCCACCTACTATTTCAGCGTCAAGGCACGGAACGGCCAGGGTCTCTGGAGCACCACCGGGTCAAGCAACGGCATCCAGGTGGCGGACCCGACACCACCATCCACTCCGGTGGTCACTGACGATGGGGACGCCACGACAAGCACCAGCCAGCTTCATGCTACCTGGAGCTGCGATGACCCCGAATCCGGCATAGAGAAGTACCAATACGCGATTGGGACCACCCGCGGGGGCACCGACGTGGTCGGCTGGACATCCGTGGGAGTCAGCGAGGGGGTAACCAGAACCGGTCTCAAGCTGACTGTGGGTGTCAGCTACTACTTCAGCGTCAGAGCCAGGAACGCGGACGGACTTTGGAGCAGTGTGGGAGTGAGCGACGGCATCCTGGTAGCACCTCAAGGAACCGGCCAGGGAGACATCTCCGAAGCCGGCGGCACGGTGCAAACCGGGGACGGCAAGGTGACTGCCGTGTTCCCCGCCGGGGCCGTGTCTGGAACGGTTACCGTGTCCATAAGGCAGATAGCGCCGCCTTCCTATGCCAGCCCGGAGGGATTCAGGGTCGCCAACACTTGTTTCACGATAGAGGTCACTGACGGCACTGGCAAAGCCGTTGTCGCCTTCTCCCAGCCGATCGCACTCTGGGTGGAGTATTCAGAGTCGGACGCCGCTGACGCCGGCGGGGACCCCGACAATCTGGCCCTAGCCTACTGGGATGAAGCCACCGCCCAATGGAAGATAGTCGACACCGAGGCCAACACCTCCAAGATGGCGCTGGTCGCGTATACCGCCCACCTTAGTACGTGGGCGGTACTGGCAGAGGTGACGCCTGCCGACTCAGGCGGAATACCGCCCCTGGTCTGGCTTCTTTGCCTGATCGGTGTGGCTGCCGTCGCCGTTCCGGTGGTGTTGACTGTCGCAAGGAAACGCTTCTACCTCGAGGAATAGGACTGAAGGAATCCCGATCTCGGACACGGGTGGAAAAGCACCCCCTCCGTGCTCTCACAATCCTCATCGGCGCTTCTATCAGGGCTGGACGATGCTCAGGTTAACCGGGAGGCAGCTGACGGCCGCCGCAGCCGCCAGCGTTTCGCCACGCGCCGGACTGTGGTTGTACCGGGCACCCTGGTCCCCGTGGCTAGGCCGGTGGCCGAATGAATCGCAGTTTGCGTGCGAGGACGCTTCGACCGTGATAGACAATGAGGTGCAGTCTGCAGACAATCCAGTAGCGGACGTACTTCAACAGCTCCCCTGTTACTCTCCCCGGCTTGGCGCTGTGGACGAAGCGCAGCCATTCAAGCCAGTACACCCATTGGCGCCTCCGCCCCTTGTCGATGCGGTGCTGAGAGAAGTCGTAGGCCCTGAACCAGGTGAGGAACTCCCTGGAGCCGATGATGTCCGCCCCCGTCTCCACTGGAACGCACCGCTGCAGTTCTTCCCATTCCACCTTCTCACTGCCTGGCATCGGCATCTTTCCCATGATGATCGATTGCCTTATCCTCTTGAGTGTCTTGTCGTCAACATTGAAGCCGCAATCCCTGGGATTGAGCCCTTCCATGCAAAGGCCTGTGATTGTCCTGAAACACTTTTCACACTTCGCACAATTCTGAGGGTATATGTGACACACCTTGAGTTTCGTCAGGCAGTCCCGGTCCGCAGTGCGCATGTACCGCATCTTCTGCTGCCTCGACATCTCCCCGCCATCGTGCGTCACTACAACACCAGCCCATGTCACGTTGTTGTCTATGGCAGGATGTGAACCCAGCGGGTACAGTCTGTCCTGACGGCAACTCGATGCGATATACACTTTGCCCGCATTCCTGACGGCGGTAATGGGGGCACAGAGGCTCAACTGCAGCAGCCCGTGAGCCACCTGCGCGTACCAAGAGACACCAAACACGTGGTTGAGCAGTCGGTCATTGATGTCCGTCAAGTCTGACTTGACCTGCAGAGAGGTCACTCCGTCACGCTCGCACAGCCATCTCGCCGCTGCCAAGACGCAGTTCCACTTCTCTTCCTCGTGGAGTCGGGGATCATGGCACCAGATGGATACAAGGTCCGGTTTCTCATCCCGGTGCCTTGTGTACGAAGTGAAGGCGTCAAGTCCGCCACTGAATAGTAGACAGGCTCTGGTTCCACCGAGCTGGTTTTTGACCGGGGTCTTCACGTTGATGGTGCCCAGGTTTGAGAACCGCGGGTACCATGTCGTGAGCACTCTCCTGACCTTGTCCAAGCAGTGCAGATAGGCCTCGTCCAATGCATCCAGCTCCAGATCAGCTCCAAGCGCCCAGCAGACCGGCGCCAGCATGGAGACCAGCGGTATGGCCAAGATGCTCCGGTCAATTCTGGCCACCTCGATCTGGCCATCATACTTCACGAAGAAGGTGTCGCTCAGGAGATACTTCTTGACACCGCTCGGATAGGCCAGTCTGTATGTTACCGTACTGTCTTTCGCTGATACGTCAACAACCTTTATGTCCATCGACCCTGCCTGTCCGGAAGTTCAACTGCGGTCGTCTGCCACCGACACGGCGGCATGGCGTTACGGTTCAGGCCAGCCCGTTCCTCTCTTCCGCTGTCTTTCTCATCCATGGCGGGTGCTTTTCGGGATTCACAAATGAGGACCACGGTGCAGGTCTCATCCATGAGCCAGCATTCTAGCACTTCACCTGCG
>JAUCPZ010000057.1 GCA_030372995.1 Dehalococcoidia bacterium | reverse complement strand
GGGCTCGGAGATGTGTATAAGAGACAGAGGGCGGCGTGCGGCATGACGAAGTGAAGCTCATCGCCCAGGCCCTGGAGAGGGCCGGCGTCAATCTGATAAACGTCACGGCCGGCTGGCATCAGGCGTTTCTGCCGCTGTCGACGATGGACGTGCCGCGCGGCACCTATGTCTACCTGGCAGAGGGCATCAACCAGTTGGTCAAGGTGCCCGTGGTCACCTGCCACCGCATCAACAACCCGTTCCTGGCGGAGCAGATACTCGTGAACGGCCAGGCCGACATGGTCGGCATGGGCCGGCCCTTCCTGACGGATCCCGAGTGGCCGCGCAAGGCCGCCGAGGGCCGCTTCGATGAGATACGCCAGTGCACCGCCTGCGATCAGCGCTGCCTGGACGCCGTCTTCTCCCTCAAGGAGATCACCTGCACCTTCAACCCCGCCGCCCTGAGGGAGAAGCAGTTCGCCATCATCCCCGCACCCAAGCCGAAGAAGGTCCTCGTCATCGGCGGCGGGCCGGCCGGCATGGAGGCGGCGCGCACCCTGGCCCAGAGAGGGCATCAGGTGACCCTGTATGAGAAATCGCCCAAGCTCGGAGGCCAGTTGAACCTGGCGGCCATTCCCCCGGGCCGGGGCGAGTTCGTTCATGCGGTCAGGTGGCTTTCCAGCGAGCTGTACCGCGTGGGCGTCAAGGTGGAACTGGGGAAAGAGGCCGACGCTGAGATGGTGAAGAAACTTAAGCCGGATGCGGTAGTGGTGGCCACCGGGGCCACGCCGCTGCGGCCGGCCATCCCCGGCATCGACGGCGGCAACGTCGCCTGGGCCTGGGAGGTGCTGGAGCACGGGCTGGCGCTGGGGAAGCGGGTGGTGGTCATCGGAGGCGGGGCGGTAGGCATGGAGACCGCGCTGTTCATCGCCAAGCAGGGCGCCATGTCGGCGGACGCAGCCGTCTTCCTCGCATCAGCGGGCGCGCTGGACGCCGAGACGGCGGTCAAGATGACCTTGCAGGGCCCCAGGGTGACCATACTGGAGATGCTCGACCGCATTGGCCAGGACATGGGGGTCACCACCAGGGCCTCGATGAGACATCACCTCCGCCTGCACGAAGTGAAGGTTGTCACCCGGGCTACGGCCCGCCGCATCACAGATAAGGGCGTGATCTACGAGCACGGCGGCAAGGAGGAGCTGGCCGAGGCCGACTCGGTCGTCATTGCCGTCGGCTCGAAGCCGGAGACCGGCCTCTACGATGCGCTGCAGGGAGCGCTTCCCGAGGTCTACCGCATCGGCGACTGCGTCAAGGCGCGGACCTGTTGCGAGGCCATCGAGGAGGCAGCGCTCATCGCGCGGAAGATCTGACGGGGTAACAGGGTCGCACGTCACCCAGGTGTTGGTCACCAGCCGAAACAGTCGACCGCTATCTGTCATTCCCGCGAAGGCGGGAATCTAGGATCGATCAACTCCCAGGAAGTGGGAGGCATTGTGTAGCCTCATGGGAAAAGACGAGAATCAGTACTACGTCTACATATTGGCCCGAAAGCGCAACGGCACGCTCTACATAGGCGTGACTTCACACCTCGTCAGGAGGGTATGTGAGCACAAGGGCGACCTAGTTGATGGCTTCACTAAGAAGTATGGAGTTCACGACCTAGTCTACTACGGGGCCGTCGATAGCATCGAAAGTGCCATAACCAGAGAGAAACAGCTCAAGAAGTGGAACAGGGCTTGGAACATCAGGTTGGTCGAGAAGTTGAACCCTAACTGGAAAGACCTGTATCCTGACCTACTGTAGAGAGGCTTCCTGGATTCCCGCCTTCGCGGGAATGACATACTGTCTTGGCGGGGAGGCACCAGTGCAAGGGGGCGGGGCTACTTGTCTTCGCCGGGTTTCCCACCACTATCTTCGGCAGGAGACTCACCCGTGCCGCCACCCTCGGTGCCGCGCCGGCGCGCTTCCATCCTCAGGCGCGCCGCCTCGGCGAAACTGCTCCGGGAGGGCGGGAACTCCGGCTCGGCGGGTTCTTCAGAGGAAGTCTCTTCCACAGGAGCGGCTTCTTCTGGAGCAGGGACTGGTGGCGCAGCTTCCAACTTCGGCTTGGGCGGCTCGGCCGGCTTTGGTGGCCAGTTGATCTGCACCTCGCCCGGTGGTTTGGTTGGCTCGACCGGCTTCGGCGGCCAGTTGATCTGGACGTCGCCCGGCGGCTTCGGCGGCTCCTGCCTTGGAGTCGCCTTTACGCTCGAGTAGATGCCGGGCTTCTGGCCGGCGGGCTTTTCCCCGGCGGCTGTTTTCTGGACCTTGGGCGCTGGCGGTTTCTGCGCCACAGGCTTGGGTGGCGGAGGCACCACGTCGAGAATGCTGTCGTCAGGGGTTGCAGGAGAGCCACCTTCCTCGCCGGCCTCCGGCGCCTCCTCAGGCGGCTTGCCGGTGCCCTGGTCCCGGCCCAGGGAGGCCATCCTGGCCTTCAGCGTCGAAACCGAAGCGAGGGGGGCGGGCTCAACGACAGGTTCCTCCGGTGGTGGCGGTGGCGCCGGCCGCACCGGCTCCGGAGGGCGGTACGGCTCCGGCCTGGCCACGGCAGGTTCTTTGGCCTTCGGCGCCGGTTTCTCCTCCCTGCGCTTCTTCTCCTTCTTGCGCGGCTTCCCCTCTTCCTCCCTCCGTCTCTTCAGCAGGAAGAAGATGAGGAGGCCCAGCCCGGCGGCGCCGAGTATTCCCAGGATCACAAAGATGATCCAGAGCCAACTTGCTACACCACCACCGCCTACTTTCAGGGTCTGCTCACTCGTCTCAGCAGTCAGAACCCCATCGACAAGGAGCTGATACCTGAATCCATAGAGACCATCTCTCCAACCTTCTGCCGGTACATAGTTCCAGGGAACCCCTGTCTGGCTCAAAGGGAGTGTCAGGGGCCCGAGCACCGTCACTTCCTCCAGGGGATCGCCGTTGAACGTCACCTGGAGTCTGACCTGCGCATTCTCCATAGGCTGATATACATTGGTGAGAGTGGCCATCGTCCGTGCGCTGAGCAGCTTCTTCGTCTTCTCATCGCGGACGGGAGAGACCACGAAGTCGTTCTCGAAGTAGACCATCCGCACTGTCAGTGTGACTGTCTTCTCCTCGTCCACAGCCACATCAAACGTCTCCGGATCGCACAACCGGTCCGCGGTGGAGATGCTATAGGCTTCGGCGGTGAAGGTCCCGGGAACGACTTTGGCCTGCAGCGAGCCAGTGTAGCTATAGGCTACCTCATACCCCTTGTCTCCTACCATCCTAAATAGACGGATCTGAGCAATCACAGGCTGTCCACTGGGAGCAACGGTCTTAACCGTGACATTAGCTGATTCGTTCACTATCGTCAGAGAGGCCACCTGGGCCGCCGAGGCCGATACGGAGCCTCCATCTCCCTCTTCATAGGCCTCAGCGATGACCTTAAGGCTGTCAGGATAGACGCCGCTGATAGCTGTTGCGGGGACATTCACGGAAACCCGCACCTCCATCTGCTCGCTCGGCGCCAGCATGAATTCTCCGCGCGAGAGGCCTATGGTCACGCCCTGCACGGCTTCGCATCTCATCTTGACGACTATTTGCTGGGTGCCCGTGTTCGACACCTTCACGTAGATGCTGGGGCCGCTCACGCCAGCACCCGCTGGTATGAGGAACTCCTGGTTGTAGAAGGGACCCGTCATGGCGATGGCTGCCGCGGCGCCCGTAGGTAAAGGCGTAGCCAGATTCCCTGCTACAAGGACGGAGACGGCAAACAGCAACAGGAGGAGCGAAGCAGTTCTATTCGTCGCATGGCGCGTCGTGCCCATTGTCGTCCACATTTTAGCACATGCCACAGAAACGAACGAGGGAGCCAAGATCTTGGCTCCCTCGTAATTGAGTTCAGCTACTGCACTCTGTTAGCCGTTGGAAATCTGGTAGTAGATGGTGCCGGTGTACGTGTCGGCATTGATGCCAGCCGCCGCCAGTGTGATCCAGACGGTCATGCCGGACACCGGGGTACCGGACTCACTTGTGATGCCAATAGCCTCCTCCATGGCCACGTAGGTTGTCCTCACGATTACTGCCCCGCCTATCGAGGAGTCGTCGTCGGCCTTCAGGGCAAACTCGCCGTCGTCCGGGCTGCCGTCATAGGCTGTATCCAGGGCAATCGAGTAGTTATTGCCGGACCACGTACCTACGGTTCTGATGTTCCTGTCATAGTTGCCATTGGAGATGTAGGTAGCAGTCACAGAGTTGGTGCTGGTCTGATTTTCCGACCCGAGGTCGAGGTTGCCGAATTCGAGGTGGGTTCCGCCACTGAGGCCTACGGTGATGGCGCCGTACCAGGTCATTTCCAAGTTATCCTGGTACTTGTAACTAGTTCCGCCCCCAGTATCCCAAGCTTTGGCATAGATGTGCCACTTGGCATCGTCGCCGGGGTCATCATCTGATTCCTTGGCCACCGTACCCACCTTGAACTTGAACATGAATACATAGGTAGTGTGGGCACCCAAGACCGCTGGATCGTCACATTCACTTTCGACTATGTCCCAGGTCCCGCTCCCACCTGCCTCCATAGTCCAGTTATCCGTGCCATCCCAGGTCATGATAACGCCATTTTGAGGATCGCCACTTGCCGGAACGTTGTCCGTGGAAAAGGTGCCGTCCTCATCGTAATACACCGCCAATTCAATCTTGTCCAGGAAGTTCAGGGTGTTCTTGTGCGTTACGCTGACGCGGGCGACATAAAACGATGTCGGATCCATGGAACCCACCTCGCTGGTGTTGTCGCCGTTGTAGAGGTAAACGCTGTTGACCGTCACATTCTCAGAGTTAACCCCAAACCGGCCTGTTACGGAGCCGTTGTCAGCTGCCAGCAAGCCGCCCGGCAATACCACCAACCCGAGCGGTATCACGGCAATCATCATGGCTGCCAGCAGCAGCATCGTCACGAATCTGCGTGTCTCCATCGTAGCTGCTTTAGTCATTCCTTGTTTTCCTCCTTTTCTTGGTTGCTGGGTTCTTTGCTGTTTCTTCTCTTTCCAACCCTTTTCCGGTGTTGGCATCTCTCATACTCTCACCCTTGGCCATCCCCCCTTCCCGTTCTTAGCGAGGGACCCCCCATGGACTGCGCCCCTGTCCGAAGCGCCCCTGCCCGCCCTCCCGGGCGGTGATCTTCCTTTCCGTTCTGCAGTTGAGATCGCGTGGCAAATACTCACTGCTCAACGTCCTTCCTGTGTTGGTCACCGGGCCGCCGGACGATTACGTCCCTCACTAGCCCCGGGACTGTCCTCCCGAAGTTCGCCCAGCACGCCTCTCCCTGACGGCCCGTATGACATTTCCATTACACCTGTTCTATACACGGCAGACCCCGTCACGGGGTCTGCAAGGTCAGGACTCTAGAAAACCTGGGTGAACCGGCGCCGGGTCTCCGCCGGATTCTGCAAAGGCGGCTTCTCCGAGAAATCCTGGAACGCGGCTGAAGGCGCCGGCGGTTTCATTTCGACCGGCGGGGGAGCACTGACGGGCGGCGCGTAGGACGTCTCTGCCGGCTTCGCAGCGGCGCCCATCGGCATCCCTTTCAGAATCTCTTCCGCCTTCGACTCCGCCACCGATATCAGACCCCGGAGCTCTTTGATCTCCTGCTCCAGCGCCGCAGCGCGGGCGACAGCCTCGTTTCTCTCACGCTCAACCTCACGAAGATGGTTCAGAGCGGAATCCAGTTTGGCTATGAGCGACCCTTCTGCCATATGTCTCCTTTCGTCTCAATCCCCCAAATTGCCCGGAGGTGTTTTTGGTAGCAGTCTAAGACCGTCAGGTCACCGTGGCGTCTCAGCCAGCCTTTGGCTGGTTCACGGCGGTATCTCAGGTCGCAGTCCATGCCTAACAAAATCGTCACAGAGAATGCCTGACGCTCGCGCGTGGCGGAGAGGCAGGTCCAAGAGCGCAGAATCCTTATTCCTAAACTACAGGTTCACAGCTCATGGCGGATAGCTTGGCTCATAGCTCATAGCTGATAGCTCATGGCCGATGGCGGGCCGTGCCAAATCGAAATCCGAGTCTCTTGAGCCCGTGGCTCATGGCCGACGGGTGACAGGGGATCGGATGTGCATGACGTCGGAGGGGGTAGAAGCACAGCATGCTGTGCTGGCTACGATGGGACGAGAGACGGGGTCTCACGCCATAGGTCCCGCCCACGCGCGGATGATGCATCTCCCTATCCAGGCGAGGGATGCGCAGAAGGGCCGCAGGTCCTCTGCCTTTCCTCTCGGGCCCCGAGCGGGGGCCAGGTGGTTGAGCACACGGCTGCGGCAGCAGGAGCCGTCCTCCATTCACGCTCCCATCCCTTCCGGGAATGATTCCCCTCAGGCGAACCTGCGGCAAATACACCGGCCGCACTTGTTACCCTCCCGAGATACCAGCCATCTCACGGGATGGATCCCCTCCCATCAAGGGCGAGGGACCGCGTCTTTGGGCATGGGGCGTGAAAGAGGGGCGGAGCCCCTCTTCGTTCTGTTCCCTCCCCCGAGCGAGGGCCAGGTGATGAGGACACTCCGGCAGAATGGAAACAGGCCGCGGGCGCATCGCAATGCGCCCCTACTCCACGGCACCGGCTGATCTCGCGCACCCGAGGCGCACCGCCTGCAATCCATAGGCGCGCGTTCCGGCATGGGGCGTGCAGAGGGCCGCAGGCCCTCTGCGTTTCTTCTCGTGCCCCG
>JAUCPZ010000056.1 GCA_030372995.1 Dehalococcoidia bacterium | reverse complement strand
TGTCTGGTGGGCTCGGAGATGTTTATAAGAGACAGCCAGGAGGCGGTGCCGAAGGTTGTGGCCGGGTACATCGGGGCCGTAGGCAAGCTGGCGGCCACAGTATCCGGCGACACCCTGGCCGTCAAGGAGCGGCCGGTGAAGCTGCCCCCCATCAGCTTCCCGGAGCCGATCTACAGCGTGGCCCTGCATCCCAAGACCAAGACCGATGTGGACAAGCTGGGCACGGTGCTGCCCCGGCTGGCTGAAGAAGACGCCACGCTGCGGGTGCGCAAGGACGCCGACACCGGAGAGATCGTACTGATGGGCATGGGCGACGCCCATGTTGACGTGGTGGCCGAGCGGATGCAGCGCAAGTTCGGCGTTGGCGTGAACCTGGAGATCCCCAAGGTACCCTATAAGGAGACCATTACGGCCACGGTCCAGGCGGAGCACAAGCACAAGAAGCAGACGGGCGGCCACGGGCAGTACGGTCACGTGCTGATCGAGGTGGAGCCTCTGCCCAGAGGCGCTGGTTTTGAGTTCGCCGAGCGGGTGGTGGGTGGCGCGGTGCCCAAGAACTACATACCCGCCGTGGAGAAGGGCATCATGGAGGGGAAGAATGAGGGCGTTCTGGCCCGCTACCCCATGGTGGACATGAAGGTCACCCTCTATGACGGCAGCGCCCACCCGGTGGACTCCTCGGAAATCTCCTTCAAGATCGCCGCAGCGCAGGCCCTCAAGAAGGCCATGTCGCAGGGCTCGACCGTGCTGCTGGAGCCGGTGATGAAGCTCAAGGTCATGGTGCCCGAGGCCTTCACAGGGGACATCATCTCCGACCTGAACACCAAGAGGGCCAGGGTGATGGGCATGATCCAGGAGGGCGGGCTGCAGGTGATCGACGCCCTGGTGCCGCTGGCTGAGGTGCAGAGATACGCCGTAGACCTGCGGTCGGTGACGCAGGGGCGCGGCACCTACACCATGGAGTTCGACCACTACGAGGAAGTGCCGTCCTTCCAGGCCCAGAAGATCATCGAGGCCCGGGCCGCGGAGAAGGAGAAAGAGAAGGCCTAGGAGCCTGTCCCGGTAATCGCGCGCCGTGCCTGCCGCCGCGCGGTATGGCGTATCAGGCAGCCCAAAACGGACCTCTGTATGGCCGGTTGTCTATGCCGCGGTTCTCCACGGAGTGCGTTCTGGCAACGCCGGGAAACTGAGCCAGGGCAGGCTCCTGGACTCCTGCTGAGGTTCGTTGCCTGGCTCTATAGAGCTTGAGCAGGTTGTGCCCGGTGCAGATGAGCTGCCATTCGCCCGTCACCTTGTCCAGTCCGCGCAAGGAGAACTGCCTGAACCCTCGCCCTTGCTTGATCTGGCCGAATACCGGCTCCGGCAACTCCTTTCTCAGCGCGTAGCACCTCCGCCCCCTCTTTGTCCTCAGCTTCCGCCGCATCCGTTCAGCTGTGGAGAGTCCCCGCGGTATCCGGCCGCGAGGAGCCGGCGCCTCAACTTGCCCATGGCGCGTCTGGCCCGGCGGCATGTAGACGTCAATGCCCATTTTGGTCAGGTTCTCGACGGCAGCCCCTGAGTAGTACCCGGCATCGGCCGACATCTGTCGTGGCATCTGCCCTGTGTTAGCTCGTACCACCTGCATCATGGGCTCTGCCTGTCTGTTGTCTACCGGTTCATTGGTCACCGCGGCGGCCACTATCACCTGATTGGCACTGTCCACCGCCGCCTGGGCATTGTAGGCCTGGATGAAATGCCGACTCCCGGAGGTCGGCATGATGTGCGACTCGGGATCGGTGAAGTTGCGCTGCGCTTTGTCGTCAGGCACCGCAGGCCCCTTCTGTTTGCGCGAGCTGGATTCCTCCGCCTCCTGGCGAGCTTCCTCCTCCAGGGCTTCCATGGCCTCCCGGATCTTCTTCAACCGGCTCTCCCTGAAGGCCAGTTCCCGGGGTATCTCATCCCCTCTCTTGTCGGGGCCGTACTCCCGGTCTTCATCCTCGTCGACTTGCTGGGCCCGTTTCAGCAGCTCCTTTACCTCACGCTCGAGACGATCTTCATCCTTCTTCATCCGGCCGTAGCTCATGGCCTTGTGCTTCGAGGCGTTGGCCTTCACCTTTGTCCCGTCCAGAGAGACATGGCCCAGCTTGACCAGCCCCGCCTCCTGGCACACCCTCAGCACCTGCACAAACAGGCCGGCCAGAGCCCGGAGATGGTCCTGCCGGAAGTCTGAGATGGTGCGGAAGTCAGGAGTGTTGTTGGCCGCCAGTACCCGGAAAGCCACATCCTCCTCCAGCCTCTTGGCGATCTTGCGGGAAGACGGGACGCCGATGCAGTAGGCATACAGCAGCACCTTGACCATCATCACCGGATGGTAGGGAGGGTATCCCCGCTCCTCACGGGTGTAGCGCCGCATGATAGTCGACAGATCGAGATGGTCAACCACGTCCGACAGAAAGAACACCAGATGATCGTCGGGCAACCAGTCCCGCATTGACACCGGCATCAGGAACCCCTGGTTGGGCTGATAGGGGCGGAAGGTCTTGCTCACGGGGGCCTCCTCGGTCAGAGTTCCCCTCTATTATATCGTCTACGCTCGCCCCGCGCGATTACTCGGACAGGCTCCTAG
>JAUCPZ010000055.1 GCA_030372995.1 Dehalococcoidia bacterium | reverse complement strand
CCCCAACCTGCGGGGCGGCCAGGCCCACGCCTGAAGCAGCGGGCATGGTCTCCAGCATGTCATCGATCAGCTTCTGGATCTTGCCATCCAGGGCGCTGATTCGCTTGGCTTTCCGCCGCAGCACCGGATCAGGGACGCAGCGAATCTTCAGAACGGCCACGCCAGAGCCTCCACGGGGGACGTTGGTCTACGAGGAGATTATAAGCTCGCGTGTTCGCCTGCCGCAAGGCCGATGGCATAACGAAGACCGGTCAGTGTCACACGGCTCTGGAGGCGCCGACGCCGCGTCACCACCTCTTGATGAGCTTGCCCTGCCTGTCCCTGAAGTTGCCGGTCACGGCTATGATGAAGTCGGCCAGCGCCCAGATGAACGCGGCGAAGCCGAGGAGAAAGGTCAGCCCATAGAAAACCCAGAACAGCACTGGCGGATTCTCCGCGTCGGGAACACTGGTGATGGCGACGACTGCCATGCCTACGCCGCAGAGGATGGGTGACAATCCCAGCAGGAGCATGAGTGCCGCCGTCCGGATCTTGCCCACGTAGAAGCGGTGCGCTCCAAACAGCCCGACGACCAACCAGGGACAAGACAACAAGGTAGCAGCCAGCCGGGACTTTGGAGAAACATCGAAGGAAAGGTCATCTGCGATGGTAACTACCTGGGCGCCGCACCGGGAACAGAAAGCGGCACCTTCGTTCAGTTGCATCCCACATCTGCTGCAGAACATCGGTGTTATCTCACTTGTTGTTTCTCACCGCCGCATCCGGCGGCCATTCGCGGAAGATGATATCGTTGTGGAGTCCGGCATGTCAATCGTCCCGGGGCGGAAGCCGCCGCAGCTGAAGCTCAGAGCAGCGTCATCGGATCCACGTTCACTATCCAGCCCTGAGGGATTGTGACGTCTTCGAGCAGCCGGGCCGGGTCGGGGCCGCGGAGCACGATCTGCCAGCGGTAGCGCCCCCGAATCCGGGCAAAGAACATTGGCGCCGGTCCTACCAGTTCCACGTTGAGCCGGTCCTGGTCTCTCCTCTCGCTCAGCCTCTGGAACATCTTCTCTGCCCCGGCACGGCAAGCCTCGGCATTGGCATGCATGTGGACCAGGGAGATGAGCCGCCCGAAAGGAGGTTGATTGTGCTGCTGCCGCAACTCGATCTCCCGGCGGTAGAAGGAGGCGTAGTCGTGCCTGGCACCCGCGGCGATGGCGTAGTTGTCTGGGGTGTACGTCTGTACCACGACCTTCCCCGGGAGGGCCCCCCTCCCTGCCCTGCCCGCCACCTGGCTCAGCAACTGGAAAGTGCGCTCACTGGCCCGGATGTCGGGGAAGTGCAGCATCGTGTCGGCCGAGATGATGCCGACCAGGGTCACCAGCGGCAGGTCCAGCCCCTTGGCGATCATCTGCGTCCCGATCAGGATGTCCGCCTTATGGGCCAGGAAGGCGTCCAGTATCTTCTCGTGTGATCCTTTGCCTCCGGTTACATCGCGGTCCCAGCGCAGCGTTCTGGCCAGAGGGAAGGCCCGTCTCACCTCGTCCTCCACCCGCTCGGTGCCCAAGCCGAGATACCGAATGCGGCGGCTCCAGCATACTGGGCACACATCCGGCACAGCCTTCCGGTAGTTGCACTGGTGGCAGGACAGCATCTCCGCTCTCGAGTGGTAGGTCAGCGCCAGATCACAGCGCGGGCACCGCATGGCATAGCCACAGTTGCGGCACTGCACGAAGGTGGACGAGCCGCGGCGGTTCAGGAAGAGGATCACCTGCTCGCGGAGATCCAGCGTCTCGCCAATAGCCCGGCTCAGAGAGCGGCTGAAGATACTGCGGTTCCCGGCCTTCAGCTCTTCGCGCATATCCACTAGTTCCACCTCGGGGAGAGGCGACTCGCCCCGCACAGTGATCCGTTGCGGCAGCTCCAGCAGCCGCAACCGGCCGGTCTGAGCTCCGTAATAGGTCTCAACATCCGGAGTCGCGCTGCCCAGCACAACGGCAGCCCCGGCCAGTTCCCCCAGCTTCAGGGCCACCTCCCGGGCATGGTAACGGGGCGACTGCTCCTCCTGCTTGTACGTCCATTCGTGTTCCTCGTCGATGATGATCAGGCCGAGGTCGGGCTGGGGGGCGAACAGGGCGCTCCGGGGGCCGATGACCACGTCGAAGGCCCCATCCCTGATTCTGTGCCACTCATCGAACTGCTCGCCCGGGGACATCCGGCTGTGCAGCACTGCCACCCGGCCGGGGAAGCGCGAGGCGAAGCGCCCGATCGTCTGCGGTGTAAGCGATATCTCTGGTACGAGCACAATGCCGCGCCGGCCCAGGACTACCGCCTCGGCTAGGGCGTGCATGTAGATTTCGGTCTTGCCGCTGCCGGTGACACCATGGAGCAGGAAGACCGCCGGTGGGGATCCCTTCTGGAGTTGCTTTAGTCCGGCGCGTATCTCTTCCAGTGCCGCTTCCTGGGATGCTGTGAGAACGGGGGGTGCGGAGGGGACAAACTCGCGGTCCAGAAGCGGATCCCGCCACACTTGGACGCCAACGATCGAAATCAGACCCCTGTCCCGCAGGGCCTTGACCGTGGCTGGAGTGGCAGCTGTCTCCCGGGCGGGTACAGGTTGTGCTCGCTCCAGCAGTAGCCGCAGCAACGCGGCCTGCCTGGGTGCCCTCGCTGCCAGACGCTCAGCTTCTGCCCTGGCCACTGCGGCACCAACGGCCAATCCCACGTGAGGGACCGTCTTTGGCCTTGTCCTTGGCTTCTGCAGTGCCTCGCTTCGGATCACCACCCCCTTTTCGAGAAGCACCTCCAGCGCCCGCCTGGCCTTCTTCTTCCCCAGTGCCTTCTCCAGCACTGCCTGGGCCGTTCTGCCGTCCCGTTCCAGGACGGCGACTAGCCGGCTCTGTTCGGGGCTGAGGCTGGCTGCCGACGACGGAGAGAAACCTGGGGCTAACTCGTAGAATGCCAAGAGCTTCCGTTCGAATCCGGGAGGCAGCATGAGCGCCAGGGCGTCGAAGAGAGGGGCCAGGTAGTAGCCGCTGATCCAGCGTGCCAGCTCCACCTGGGTAGGCGTGAGGAGGGGATGGGTGCCGATGGTGCTGATGACTTCCTTGGTCTCGGCGACTTCGGGATGCTCAGTCAGGCGGCAGACGACGCCCTGAAGGACCCTGTTGCCGAAGGGAACCCAGACAGCGTGTCCGACGCTGAGACTCAGGGAGGGGGGGATGCTGTAGCTGAAGGTGCGGCGCTGGGCTACGGGCGAGTTGACGGCGACTTCCGCGTAGCCCATGTCTCGCCTTTCATCCGGGGCCAGCTACTCCTTCTTATCTGTGGTCTCTGCCGTAGCTTCCGCAGCCTCCGCCGCTTCTGCCTCTTCCTCGGCTTCCGGCTGCTCTTCTACCACGAGTTCCGGCGCCATGATCCGGGCCTTTGACTTCAGCTTGGCCCGGCTCGCTCGGCTGCTCAACCCGCGGAGATAGAACAACCTGGCCCGGCGAACGTCTCCGTGTGTGACTATCTCTACCTTCTCTATGTACGGAGAGTTCATGAAGAATGTGCGCTCAACGCCGATGCCGTAGGCCACGTGTCTGACAGTGAAACTGGCCCGGGCGGCGCCTTTGCGCACCCTGATGACGATGCCGGAGAAGACCTGGGTCCGCTCCTTGTCGCCTTCCTTGGTCTTGACGCTTACCTTGACACGGTCGCCGGGACTGATCTGCGGGAGCTTGGACTTGCCTTTGGTCTCCAGCATCCAACTGATATCCTTGCTCAATTGAACCCCTTTCTTGCCTTTATCTTGTCCGCCAGTTCTCTATCCTCTTTGGACAAGCTGGCCTTGGCCAAGAGGTCCGGGCGACGCAGCAGGGTTCGCTCGATAGCCTGCTCCATTCGCCACCTGGCGATCTCCTGATGGTTTCCGGAAAGCAGCACCTCAGGCACCTCCCACCCCCGGTAGACCCGGGGCCGGGTGTACTGCGGGTACTCCAGGAAACCCTTGGCATAAGAATCTTCGCTCGCTGCCCGGTCGGAGCCCAGTGCCCCGGGCAGCAGCCTGACTACCGCATCGACTACCACCATGGCGGCCAGTTCCCCGCCCGTGATGACGTAGTCCCCGATGCTGATCTCATCTGTGGCCAAATGCTGTCTCACCCGCTCGTCCACTCCCTCGTAGTGCCCGCAGATGAGGATCAGGTTCTGCTGCCGTGACAGCTCTTGCGCGATCTGGTGGCAGAAGAGTCGCCCCTGAGGCGTGAGGAGGATCACCGGACCGGCGCTGTCCCCCAGTGTTGCCCTGATGGACTCTACCGCCTCGAACAGCGGCTCCGGCTTAAGCACCATGCCTTCGCCGCCGCCGAAGGAATAGTCATCCACGGTCCCGTGCTTGTCATGGGCGAACTCGCGGAAGTTGTGAATGAATATGCTGACCAGGCCGGCGTCGACGGCCCTCTTGACGATGCTCTCGCCGAAGGGGCCCTCGAACATCCTGGGAAACAGGCTGAGTATGTCGATGCGCATGTGGGTCCGCCCGTCCTCCTACCTCCGGGCACACTCGGACGCCTGCCCGCGGACCGTCTCGATGGCGTGGGGAAGGGCAGGCGATATCGCCTCCAGGCATTCCTTCACTGCCTTAGGGCTGCCGGGCATGTTGATGATCAGGGTCTTCTTGCGCACGCCGGATACCGCCCGGCTCAGCATGGCGGTCGGCGTCTGTTTCATGCCATGAGCCCGCATGGCCTCGGCGAAGCCGGGAGCGATCCTGTCCAGGACATCCAGCGTGGCCTCCGGCGTGACATCACGGGGAGTCAACCCGGTCCCACCAGTGGTGAGCACCAGGTCGAGGCCGGCATCGGACCACTCGCGCAGCTTCGCGGAGATGGCCTGTCTTTCATCGGGAACAATGCCGTACTTGATCTCGGCGGCCCCGAGTGACACGAGGGCCTCCTTGATGACCTTCCCGCTCTCGTCGATCCGTTCGCCGCGCGATCCTTTGTCGCTCACGGTGAGCACCCCGGCAGTGAACATAAGAACCTCATCGTAATCATACCATAGAGAGCGCGCACGGGGAAAGCTGGCGGGAAGAGCTGAGGGTTGAAACGGGCGGTGGGAAGCCTGAGCATCTTCCTTGCCTGGCATTCGGAAATGCCCACTCACTGGGGCGTGCAGGGGGGTGACGATGGCGTCGGCTTCAGATCGGTGCACAGGTCAGGTCTTGGACCTGACACTCACTATGGCGGCGGATTTCGCTTTGCTCTGTCCGCCCCACAATGGCATGCCCTGCTCACCGGGGCGTGTAGAGGGTCGGAGACCCTCTGCTCAACTATTCCTTCCCCCAAGTTGAAGGTGCGCCTCAAGAGCATCGAAGACCCGCCTGAGGCTGGGGCAAAGGAGGGATTTGCCCAGAGGGGGAGGTAGCCCTTCTGCAGGCAATGCGCGAACCAAGGCTTGCGCTTCGAGAGCGCGCCGTGCTATCTTGTGCGGCGGAGAACGCATGAATAGAAAGTATGACGTCATCATAGTCGGTGCCGGGCCGGCTGGTATCTTCGCCGCACTGGAGCTCTGTCAGTCATCCAACCTGAAGATCCTGCTGCTGGAGAAGGGTAAGGACCTGGACAGGCGCCGCTGCCCGGCTGCGGACCGGTCCACCAACTGCATTTCCTGCTCGCCCTGCAACATGGTGAGCGGGCTGGGTGGGGCGGGGGCCTACAGCGATGGCAAGATGACCCTTTCGCCTGACGTCGGCGGTCGCCTGAAGGAGCTGATCGGTGAAAGGGAAACCTGTGAACTCATTCGCTACGTGGACAGCGTGTATCTCC
>JAUCPZ010000054.1 GCA_030372995.1 Dehalococcoidia bacterium | reverse complement strand
AGTCTGTCCGCGATGAGAGAGCATCTGAGCGAGGTGGCCATGCGTCTGTCCAGGGTTGAGGGACGTGTGACACTGATCAGCGAAAGGTTAGGGCTGGACGCACTAGGAGTTCGCCCGGTGGCAGGTGAGCCCAGCGAGGTTTCCGAGTCGCAATTGCAGGCGGAGGCCGCCGGGTACTCACTGACGGGAGAGGCCCTCACGACAGCGGTTCAACGGCCATCGCCGGCGAGCAAGCCCGTGTCGACCGATGACGTGGCCGGCAATGAAGTCGGGGAATCGCTGAACGCGGTCGTCCGATCGAATGATGAGGCACCATCGGTGGCGCCCACTGGTTGTGGGATTGGGGCCGCACGCCCCGATGAGGCCGATCGAAGGGCAGAGGCAATGCCATCGCCTGCTGCCCGGCCCGCTCAACCGCCGCCCAAGCCGCCTCAGCCTGGCCGGGTGACGGAACGGATGAGAGACTGGGAGCAGTCCCTGCCCGGCAACTGGTTGTCCCGGATTGGCATCTTGGCCCTCTTCATCGGGTTGGGATTCCTGACGCATTGGGCCGTTGTCAATGACAAACTGGTGCGGGTTCCTCTCTTGCTGGTTGGGCTCGCCTGCGGCGGAGTACTGCTGATGGCTGGACATCACTGGAGGAAGGCATACCGTGCCTGGGCGCAGGCGCTGACGGGCGGAGGCATCGGCGTGCTATATCTATCCGTCTTCGGATCCTATGCGCTCTATGACGCCCCGGTGATGCCCTTCTATGCGACGTTTGGCCTGATGTTCCTGGTTACCATTGTGGCGGTGGGAATCGCTCTCCGGCGCGAGTCCATGGCCATCGCCATCCTCGGCATCGTGGGCGCGTTTCTGGTGCCTATAATCCTCAGGGCTTCAGACCTGTGCCGGGGCGGCCATGTGGCCACCGAGACCGTTCCAGGGTTGATGATTGCCTACATCCTGGTGCTCGATGCCGGAATCGTGGGGCTGTCAATGGTTCGCAAGTGGCGCTGGTTCACGATTCTGGGGTTCGGGGGCTCGCTCGCAGTGTACGGGCTGTGGTATGCCACATCAGGGCATGATGGGCCGGTATCTACGGCCGAGTGGTCTCTGACCGGCATCTTCTTGTGCTTTGCGGCTGCGACGACGCTGTTCCATGTGGTTTGGCGCCGTGTCCCGGAACTGACAGACCTGGGTCTCATGTCTGCCAACGCAGCAGTCTACTTCTGTGTGAGCTATGGACTCCTGTGGGATGGGTACCGCGGCTGGCTGGGGCTTTTCAGTGCAGGCCTGGCAGGCTTGTACGCACTCACGGGGTATCTGGCTTGGCGCCGAAGCCATGAGAACAGGCGGCTCTCCCTATTCGCCTTCGGTATCGCCATCGTGTTTCTGACGGTAGCCATACCGGTGCAACTGCACCGGTCCCAGGCCTCATGGATCACCGTCGCCTGGGCTGCTGAAGGCGCGGCGCTGGTATGGATTGCCGTGCGGCAGAAGATGCCGATGTGGCAAGTCTGGGGGCTGGGGGCCTTCTGCCTGGCCCTGGTTGGCCTGTTCGCTTACAACCGTGCTATAGACGCAGAGCAGTTCCGGCCCTTCATGAACGATACGTTCTGGGCCTTTGGCGCGAGCATACTGGCATTCTACGCAGCGGCCTATTTACTGCGGCGGAAGGAAGTTGCTCTGCAGCCATGGTTCTTCCCGGCCATGATGCTGACAGCCAGTCTCCTGACCCTCTGGTTGTTCAGCGGCGAGATCATAAGTTTTGCCGGGAGCCGGATCATGGAGGCCCGCAGCAGCGGCGCAACATACGCGGAGGTGCGTGGCATCGAGAACGCTAGAGCGCTGGGATTGGTCGGCCTGTGGATAGCGTACGGACTCTGCGCCCTGTTTGTGGGGACGAGGAGAGATTGGATCTGGCTCCGCAGCGCCAGCTATGGACTCGTGACCGTAGCGTGTTGCGTGACGGTTATGCTGCTGAATCACAGCCATGCCATGGTGCGGATCGGCGAGAGTCGACCGTTGGTCAACTACGCGCTGGGATCCTTCGCCCTCTGCACCGGAGCTCTGTACCTGTTCGCGCGCATCGTTTCAGAGAACAGGGAGAGGCTTGGCCGGATCGACAGAGCAGCCCGTCTCGGGGCAATGGCTACCGCTAGCGCACTGACACTCTGGGCGCTGAGTGCGGAGATCACCACTTTCCTGGCTGGCTCGGAGAATCTCCGGAGTATCATGCTGGTGGCTCTTTGAAGTGGGTATGGTCTCTTGTTGGTGTTGGCGGGCGCCTGGAGACGCTCCGCGATGGCGCGCATTGGCGGGTACGGGGCCATAGCCATCGGCGCAGGGATGGCGCTCATCATGCTCAATCACGGTCAGACCGTGGAGAAAGCGACGAATTCGAACCCGGTCATCAACTACAGCTTTGGAGGACAGTTGATATGCATCTGTGCGGTCTACGTCGCCGCATACCTGATGGCGGGTTCAAAGAGCAGGCTGATTGAAGCAGAGAAGGTGATCCTGCCCGGGCTCATCGTTGCAGCCAACGCGCTGTCGCTGTATGCCCTGAGTTCCGAGGTGTTGACGTACGCGGGCACCGGCAGCGGCAAGAGCATGGGCTTGACCGTGTTGTGGGCAGCGTATGGATTGGCCCTCGTTGTAGTGGGAATACTCGGCAGGTGGGCCTGGGTGCGCGTGGGAGGGCTGGGAGTCGTGTCCATTGCTGTCCTGAAACTGTTCGTATTGGACACGTTCCACCTGCAGAGTGGATACCGCGTGATAGCGTACATAACCCTTGGCTGTCTTCTGCTCGCAGGGGGTTTCGTGTACCACCGCTACGCCGAGGTCATCAAAGGGTTCATCATGGACCGGCCGCAGAGGGGGGTCGGTCCAACCCGGCAGTGACGAGGTCTGGCTACGGGCCCGGCCTGGATGCAGGAGGATAATGCCGGAGTCGGCTCATGAGGGTTGTCCGGGTGCGTTTCTATGTGGATCGGGCGGATCGGTGCTGTCCGGCCAATGTTGACGCGGGCGGGAAGTCCCGCCGTGACAGCGCCGCGGGTTGGCGTGCGGGACGGGAAGAGTCAAGACAAAGCTGCCTTCTCGACGGTGACCACGGCGCCCGGCTTGACGGCCTTGAGGCCCTTGGGATCACCGAGGATCTTCCCCACGACCGTGACTGGGCTGGCCGCGCGTATCTCATCGCCGCGGCTGGCGGGCGTTCTCCCGAAGAAGAGACAGAGTGACGGCCCGTCAGGCCAGTAAGCAACGTCGCCCGCTTCCACCACCTGCTTCCCGTCCTCAATCTCGATGTGCAGCGGCACGTCGAAGTAGATCTCGTCTCCCCACGTGCTAACCTTGGCCTTGATCGGGAGGGTTCCCTCCAGAGCTCGAGCTGTTTGGGTCCTATTCAGTTCCGCTTTCACCTGTACGGTCCCTGCAGTGATCACTATCATGCCAGGCATGATCCCTCCTCACATCCTGAGACAGCGCCAGTGGCCCCTGAGGTTCTTTTTGACTTCCTCCACAACTCTTCTTGTCTCGTCCAGGCCCGAGTCTGTGCTGATGGGCAGCCGAAACGCCTCTTTAAGTTTGATGTCCAGGCCCGCGGACCCGGCAACGAGGGCCAGCCACGCTGGGGGCAGGACAGTCTGATTGTATCCGCTTCCTAGCAAGTCCACCCGGCGCCCTTCGCAGACCCGTTCGGCAACTTGCCTGACCTTTTCTCCGACCATGCGAAAGCCTTCGAGGGTGAGGCCCAGGTCGGTGAGCTCATCGGCGAAGTGAGGATCAGATCCCCCGTTACGGATGATGATCTGTGGGTGGAACTCCTCCGCCAGTGGTGCGAAGATGTGGTCCAGTGCGTACTCGTAGGCCTGATCGGAAGCACCTGGTGGCATGGGCACATTAACGGTGAATCCCCTTCCCTTGTCCTCGCCGATTTCGTACGCAAAGCCCGTTCCGGGATAGAGAGTGTGCGGATCCTGGTGGAGGTCTATGAATAACACTCTCGGGTCGCGGTAGAAGATGTGGCAGGTTCCATCGCCAGCGTGGGCATCGGTGTCCAGAATGAGGATCCTCTCGGCGCCGTGATTTTGGAGCAGGTTGAGGGCGCAAACGGCGACGTCATTGTAGATACAGAACCCCGCGGCGTAGCTGCGCCGTGCGTGGTGCAGGCCCCCTCCTACCCCGACAGCATGCGGCGTGTCCGATTTCCAGACCACCTCCGCCGCTGTCATGGAGGCTCCGACGATGAATCGTGCTGCCCTCTCCATGCCGGGCTGCAGGGGCGTGTCCGGACTCATGAAAGAGGAGCTCCTGAGCCACGCACCGTCAGAGGCCGCCAGCAATGCGTCGATGTAGGCTTTGTCATGGACGAGCATGAGTTCCTCGTCGGAGGCACAGCGGGGCTCGATTTCTCGGTGAGCGTCGAGGCTGGAGCGGAGAAGGCGCATGAAATTGGCGTAGCGGTCGCTTCTAAAGGGATGCCCGGGGCCGAAGTCGTATCCCCTGATTTCGTCACTGTACACTATGGTGGGAACCATCAAGGCAATCTCTCAGCAGCCACCTATTGTGAAATGGTGAGCCATCAGGCGACAGCCCGCCGCTTCAAGGAGCGGGCAGCGCTTCGGTACATCTATTACTTGGTCTTGATCTTGATCAGAATGTCTCCGGGGAAGCCGTCGGTGACCTGGCACGCATTGCCGAGCCTCAGGACATTGCCGGACTTGACGCCCGGCGGTACCGTGACTTCCAGCCTCTTGCCCTTCCGCACGAGTATCTTCTTGGTGCCCTTCTTCGCCTCGGCCTTCGTGATCGTCAGTTCGTAGCGGACATCCCGGCCGTGAGGGCCTCTGGTCTGGTGGAAGAAGTACTCCGGGTTGACGTTGGTAAATCGGATGGTGCCCCCGGGACCGTAACTGAAGGTGAAAGTGGTGCCGGACCTCCTGAGCGCGTCGCCGAAGATACTCTGCAGGAAGTCAACACCCAGTCCAGACTCGCCAAAATCCCTCATCAGGTCTTCGAAAGTCGTCCTGGTGGCTGCGTTGCCGAAAATGTCTCCCACGCTGCCGACCGTACCGAACCGGTCATACTGCTGCCGCTTCTCCGGGTTGCCCAGGACACCGTAGGCCTCGTTGATCTCCTTGAATTTCTCGTTGGCCCAGGCCTCCTTCCCGGGGTTCCTGTCGGGGTGGTACTGCATGGCCAGCTTCCGATAGGCCTTCTTGATGTCCTCTTCGCTGGCGTTTCTTGGTACCCCCAGAATCTTGTAGTAATCCTTGGCCATGCTTCTCCGATAAGTGTGTCGTCTCTGCCGCTACCGCTGGTTGGCAGTCTCGGAGCACGTCCTACGCCTGACTATGTTGCAGACAAGTATAGCATCAACGGCGGCTGGCCTCTAAATCGATTTGGGTCGTCGGGATGACCCGTGGGTTCTTACGGTCAATCGCCTGGGCCTCGGCTCCTAGCGGATGATGGCAGATGCAGAGGCGCTCCGGTCCCTTTGCACAGACCGATGGCTGGCGCGGGAGAACCACCGCTTGGCGCGGCACGTGAACACGCGTACAGAACCCTGGTTCGCCTCACCGCACACTGTCGCTTGGGTTCGGCTACGGAAACCAGCGTTGGCGCCAGATGAGAGAACTGGCACATAGAGAAGCGCCAGCCGCGAGACTACTCTGCGGCTGGCGCTTGGTACCAAGGACACCGATTGTCCCGAGTCTACTAGCCGAGGTTCATGACGCGGCCACTGGCCGCGGCGACCACCTCTCCGCGCTGATTGGTGAACGTAGACTTCATGGAGAAGAGCAGCATCTTCCTCTTCTCGTTCGACTTGTCCTCGACGCCGGTGAACTCGTTTACCACCGTGATCTTGTCCCCCGGCTTTATGGGTTTGAAGTATTCCCAATCGCCTCCAGCATCAACGATGCCGGGATACGGAAACGGCGGCATCTGCGCGCCCTCTCCCATGAGCATGGCTGCAGTGAGAAGCCCCGGGGGCATCTCATTCTGCCACTTGGGATTGGGATCACCAATCGCTTCGCAATACCGCTTGATCATGGTCTTGTCGATCTCGAAAACCGTCGGCCTACCCTTGTTTCCGACATACTTCTTCATTTCATCCATGTTCACCATGACCCGTTCTCCTTTCCTGGGCTTCTGCGGTCTTCACAACCCGGCTCAACTATTCTATTACTCTCACCACGCCTTGGTCAAAATGCAGGCGGCATTGTTCCCGGCATAGCCGTAGGTCTGAGCTAAGCCGTTTATCAGCTTCTTCTTCTTGACCTGGCCCTCGCCGCATTCGCCGCGCATCTGGCGGACAAGCTGGCACACCTGGGACAGGCCCTGAGCCACGACAGCTTCACCCTGCGCGGCCACGCCGCCGCCGGAGCACACGGGCAGCTCGCCCTCGATCGGATGGACCTTGCCGGACATCAGCATCTTGTCGGCTTCGCCTGCCTTCAGGCCAAGGATACACTCCAGGTAGACGAGGTAGTGCCAGGACGAATTGTCAGGCAGCTCAATTATGTCGATGTCCGCTGGTTGCAGTCCGGACAACTTGTACAGGGCCGCAATAGCGTTGCGGGATTCGGAGAGGTCGGGTACGCCCGGCCGCGGGAAGGAGGAGCAGAAAGTGAGGCGGATGGTCGGGTCGCCGAAGGTCGGTGTACCCACCGTGATAGCTTTGACCAGGAGCGGCTTCTTGTTGTACTTCTTGGCTTTCTCCATAGTGGTCACGATAACCGCACCGGCACCGTCAGAAGTGGCGCAGATTTCAAAGAGGCGCAGAGGCTCGGCCACGTACTTGGAGGCTTTGATTTCCTCCATGGTGAAGACCTTGCGGTAGCGGGCATAGGGGTTGTGTACCGCGCCGATGGACGTGATGTGCTTGGCGTACGCCAAGACCTCATCGGTGGTGCCAACGTCGTGCATGCGGCGCTTCAGCTCCATAGCCCAATAGGCCGGATTGGTCTCGCCGGTCATACAGAACCGGATGTAATCTGTATCGTTGAAGCCCCCCTTGTCGAACTTTCCCGGAGTGGCGTCGCGGAGCTGGGGCCGGAAGAACCCGCCGGCCGACTTGTCGGCGGCGACGGCTATGGCAGTGTCGGCATGCCCCGAGGCAACCGCCAGGACTGCCTCGCGCAGGATAGCCTGACCAGAAGCGCAGGCGTTGACGCAATTCACCATTGGGATCCCGGTTTCACCCATCAGCCGGGCGAGCGACGTGCCCATGAGGAGGGCGGGGATGCCGCCGCGGTCGGCTATCCACATGTAGCCGCCGAAGGCCGCGCTTTCGATCTCGCGCCAAGACATATTGGCGTCTTTGAGGGCGGCCGTGATGGCTTCAACGCCCATCTCCTGCATGGATTTCTCAGGGAATTGGCCCCACGGATGCTGGCCGATACCAACGATGGCTACTTCACGCATTGGTTTCATCGTCATGTTCTCCTATTTCTCCACCGGCTTCCACATCCAGGTGATGTACTCGTTCTCGGCGTCCTCATACAACTTCCCCACGGTCATCTCGACCTTCTGGCCGATGCGGAGCCCTTCGGTGGTGGTGGTCATGCCCAGCACGCGCATGCCCTCGGGAACGTCCACCATGGCCACTCCGTAGGGCTTGAATGGCTCCATCTTGAAGGGTGCGGCTGGCTGTGCTGTGTGAATAGTGTAGGTGTACATAGTGCCAGTATTGCTCAGTGGGACAACTTCCATGTTCGCCCTGTCCTTGGGGCAGTCGGGGTTGCCGCAGAATGGCACCGTCGGGAAGAAGTATGCACCGCACTTCTTGCACTTGCTGGCCAGCAGTTGAGGCTTGTCAGAAGGCCAGGTGAACAGGCCTTCTATTATCGGGACTTGCTTCTTTGCCATACTTCGATCTCCTTTCTCAACTTGTTGCCGTCTTTGAATGACTGTGGCACCGGGCAGATCAGCCTGGGTCTATCTAGAGTCCGATGTCCCTGGCGACGGAGCGTCTCTGAAACTGAGCGTCGCCGAAGGCGAACTCGGACACTTTCGAGCGCTTGGAATACAGAGGAAGATCATGATCTTCGCAGAAGCCGATAGCGCCGTGACACTGATGGGCCAGATCGCAGATCCTGCGGTATGCTTCGCTGCACCATGCCTTGGCCATGGCGACATCCGCAGCGAAAGGCCGGTTGTCGGTGACTTCCCAAGCGGCCAGATAGGTGATGTACTTCATGCCTTCGAGGTCGATGGCCATATTGGCAGCGTGTGTCTGGAGCGCGCCCAGTGTGCCGATCGGTTTATCGAATTGCACCCTCTCCTTCATGAAGGTCACTGTCATGTCCAGGACCTGCTGCGCGCCTCCCTCCATCTCGGCGCACTTCAAGACGGTAGCCATCTGTAGAAGCCGGGTGATGCGGTCCTTGCCCTGGTGAGCCTCCCCCAACCTCTTGGCCTCGGGCACCTTCAACCCCTTGATGACCACCTTGGACTGCTTGTCTCCAGATATCGTCTCGATGGGCGTGCAGGTGACGTTGGGGCTCTTGGTGTCAACGAGGAAGAGGTCGAGTCCTTCCTGCTTGGTGGCATGCTTCGTCTTGGCGGCTACGAGGATGATGTCAGCGGCATGGGCATTGTCCACAAAAAGCTTGGTGCCACTGATGACCCAGTCGTCGCCCTCTGCGGTGGCCAGGCATTGAATGGCGTCCAGTTCAAAGCCGACGCCGGGTTCACTGATCGCGGTCGTGACTATGAGCTTTCCGGCCGCTATCTGGGGCAGCAGTTCGGCCTTCTGCTGCTCACTGCCCATCTGGAGGATCGCCATGGTGCCTACGAGGGATGCGAAGAGAGGGCCGACCATGGCTCCCCGCCCCATCTCCTCGACCAGGGCAACGGCATCCATGAAACTGCCGCCGACTCCTCCGTACTGCTCGGGAATCATAAGGCCCGGCCAGCCCAGTTCAGTCATCTTGTTCCAAAGTTCGGGCGTGTACCCCTTCTCGTCCTTGATCAGCTTCCTGATCGTGTCCCTGGGGCATTCGGTGGCGAGGAAATCACGCGCCATCTTGCGGAGCATTTCCTGTTCTTCAGTGAAGTTGAAGTCCATCTCTCTGTCCTCTTCCCTCTAGCCTCTCGGCAGGCCCAAGCCTCTGGTCGCTATGGTCATCCTCTGGATCTCTGATGTGCCTCCGGCAAGGCTCAGTCCCCTGTTGAACTTGTAGAGGAAGGTGAATCTCTTCCGCAGCTTGGTCCACTTGGAGTCCTCGCCAAGCTGCACCTCCGGGCCAAGTATCTGCAGGCCAATCTGGGCGAGGCGCTGTCCGAGTTCGTCCGCGAAGACCTTGACTACCGATGACTCCCAACTGATGCTCTGTCCCCTGTTGAGGAGCCAGGCAGCCTTGTAGTTGATCATCCGGCTCACCTGGAGTTCGACGGCTATCTGGGCCAACTGGTCACGCAGGATCTGGTTGTCCTTCAGGCGGTGGCCATCGTACCTGGCTTCGTTGAGGTACTCTACCAGTTCCTCAAGGTCCTTCCGGCTGCCCGCATGCCTCAGGCACCGGCCCCAGAAGCGGTCGCCTTCGAGGGCTTCGAAGACTAGAGGCAAGCCGCGGTTCTCCTGTCCGAGCAGGTACCTCTTGTGGACGCGGACGTCCTCGAGGAATATCTCGTTGAAGGACTTAGCGCCGGCCATGTCGATAATGGGATTGACGGTCACGCCTGGCCATCGCGTATCGACAAGGAAAGTGCTCAGCCCCTTGGATTTCGGCGCATTCGGGTCCGTTCGGGCCAGGAGGAGGGTCCATTCGGCCAAATGGGCGCCCGTGGGCCATATCTTTTGGCCGTTGATGATGTAGTAATCGCCGTCCTTCACGGCCTTTGTCGCGGTGTTCAGCAGATCGGAGCCGGCCCCGGGCTCGCTGAGGCCGGTGGAGAAGAGTATCTCGCCCTTGGCCATCTTGGGCAGGAATTCCATCTTCTGCTCTTCGGTGCCCTTTGACAGTATGCCGGCAGCCACCGCGTCACCGAACAGGTGACCGTACTGTGGCGCCCTATGGTAAGCCAGCTCCTCCGCCGCCACGTAACGCTGCATGACCGTGCCGCCCATGCCCCCGTACTGCTTGGGCCACGATATGGAGAGCCATCCCTTCTGCCCCAGCCTTTGTGTGAAGGCACGGGACCAGCCGCCGAACCCGTAACCCTCATCCTCGATCTCGTGAGGGAAGCTTTCAGGCGGCTCCTTTTCACAGAATTCACGGACTTCCTGTCTGAGCTTCTCTTCTTCTTCGCTGAATCTGAAATCCATTACTTCTTCGACCCCGCTTTCATTGGAGGCATCATCACTACCTCTTCGACAGCAATCTTGACGACTGAGCGCACCCTCATCTTCATGGGGGCAAACTGGGCTCTAAAAGACTCCACGAGGTCACCTGATTCGAGGATCTCTGCTCTTCCCCTGATGCGGCAGCCTCCCCAAGTGTCAGGGTTGAAGACCAGCACCTCCACTTGCGGATTCTCTCTGATGTTGGCGATGGTGTTGGGGGAGGCGATTTCGGCAAAGGCGACGTGCTCGTCGTCTATTACCTTGAAGGACCCTTTGGGAGAGACATTGGGTCTCCCATTCTTGCTGGCGGTGGCTACGAAGGCTGGTGTCGTGGCGGAGACTATCCTCTTGGCTTCCTCAGACAACCTGGCCGTGGCGCACCTCCTGATTGAGAGAATTTTAGCATCGGCGACCATGGGAAGGCAAACGACGCTCCGAGTGTTTATTGCCTGGGGGACGTTGAAGCCGTAGAATGTAGCCTGACAAGAGGCGGACGCTTGCACTTGGAGGGGCCAGTGTGATGGTTTCGCATGGGGTTGGAAGTGATGGCGGCGGCCGCATGCTGGTTTGTGGCGCCACAAGGGAGCAGTGAGGTGTAATCGAAATGAGCGAACCACCCGTGAAGCCCAAGTCCGTTATCCAGCGGTTACGGTCAGTGCCGCTGAGGGTATGGGTGATCATCCTCGTCGCCGAATCCTTCGTGTTCATACTGCTGGTCTTCCTGCTGGTGTGGATAGTCTTCAGGGGGAGCTAGGCGGGCGAGGTGTTTCCAGGCGGCGCGGCAAGCGAGCCGCCGGAGCCACTGCTGGGATGGACACAAGATGACCACGGGGGACGAGCTTCTCGCGCTGCAAAGCCTGGCCCGGGCCTATGGGGTCGAGACCGAGTACCGGGACAACGAAGGGCGCCGGCAGCAGGCGTCGCCGGAGGCGCTGCTGGCAGTTCTGAAAGCCTTGGGAGCTCCCGTGGAGAAGTTGCAGGACATTCCTGCCGCGCGCCGGCAGCGGCGGCTATCCTACTGGGCAGAGACGCTCGAGCCAGTAGTGGTAGCATGGGACGGCTTGCCAGCGGTAGTTGACCTTCGCCTGGCGTCGGACAGGGCTTCGGGCAGAGTGGGCTGCCGGCTGGAGCTAGACACAGGGACGGTGCGGGAGTGGATGGTCGATCTGTCCCAACTGCCGACGCTCCACGAAGCGACGGTTGAGGACACGGTCTACACGGCGAAGTCACTGACTGTGTCAGAGAGTCTGCCTGTGGGATACCACAGATTGACTGTGGAGATGCCTGGCCAGCCAGCCCAGTGCCTGGTCATCTCGGCGCCGGCGATGGCGTATTCGCTGTTTGAGGAGTCGGCGCACGATGCCTGGGGCGGGTTCCTTCCGCTGTATGCGCTGCAATCGGAGAAGAGCTGGGGGTGCGGCGACTTCTCTGATCTGGAGATGCTGACCGACTGGCTGCACGGTCTGGGCGGCAGCATCGTCGCCACGCTGCCTTTCCTGGCGTCATACCTGGACAGACCCTGCGATCCCAGCCCATATACGCCAGTGAGCCGCCTTTTTTGGAATGAGTTGTACATCGATGTCAACAGAGTGCCGGAGATGGCACGCTGCCCAGAAGCGGTGGCGCTGGCGGAATCCGCCGAATATGGAAACGAGATCGAGGTGCTCTGCGGTACGCGCGTGGTCGACTACCGGCGGGTGATGGCTCTCAAGCGCGCGGTGCTGGAGCGGCTGGCGCGTTCGCTGAATCCGGGGTCGGGCGAGCGGTATGAGGCATTTCAGAGCTTCCTGAAGATGAAGGATGGGGTGCTGGACTATGCACGCTTCCGCGGCACGGTCGAAGCGCGCGGAGAGGTCTGGCGGGAGTGGCCGGAGTCTCTGCGGAACGGCAGGCTGGGCGAAAACGATGGCGCGAGGGAAGCGGAGCACTATCATGCCTACGTCCAGTGGGTGGCTGACGGGCAGTTGGCGCGCGTCTCTGAACACGCGCGAAGCAAGGGCGTGAGACTGTACCTGGACCTCCCATTGGGTGTTCATCCGGATGGGTACGACACGTGGCGCGAGGGCGGTCTGTTTGTTTCTGGAGTGGCGGCGGGTGCGCCGCCGGATGCCCTGTTCCATGAGGGGCAAGATTGGGGATTCCCACCGCTTCATCCGCACAAGCTGCGAAGCCAGGGCTACCGGTACGCCATAGGCTATCTTGAGCATCACATGAAGTACGCGGATGTCTTGCGGATCGACCACGTAATGGGGCTCCACCATTTGTTCTGGGTACCAGAGGGGATGGAGGCAAAGGAGGGCGTCTATGTGCGCTATCCGGCCGAAGAGATGTATGCCATCCTGAGTGTTGAGTCACACAAACACCGCTGCCTGGTTGTGGGTGAGAATCTGGGAACCGTACCCGCATATGTCAACGAGACAATGGCGCAGCACGGCGTGCATGGGCTTTACGTTACGCAGTATGAAGTCTCCCCGGACCCCAACTGGCGCTTGCGCGAAGTGCCGGCTACCTCCGTGGCCAGCCTAAACACGCATGACATGCCGCCCTTTGCGGCATTCTGGGAGGGCCGGGAGATAGAGCGGTGGCAAGCGCTGGGGCTGATCTCGGAGGCCGAGGCGAGGGGCAGGATTGAGGCGCGCCACGCGGCGAAGAGGAACCTGGCGAGATTGCTGATCGAGCGCGGCTACTTGCGGGGCGATCCGGGTGACGTCAGGCACGTCTTGGAAGCCTGCCTCTCCTTCCTGGGTGAGAGCCCGGCGCACGTATTGCTCATAAATCTGGAGGACCTGTGGCTCGAGACGGAACAGCAGAACGTCCCCGGCGTGGTGGAGGAGCATCCCAATTGGCAGAGGAAGGCCCGCCATGACTTCGAGACGTTCTCGCGGATGCCGGAGGTTGTGGAGATGCTACGACGGGTCGACCAAGCTCGTCGCCGACAGAGACACGGCTAGAGGCTGCTACCTGGCCACCACCCCACCATCCACCGGGAAGCAAGCGCCCACAACAAATGACGCCTCTTCCGAGCACAGCCAGAGAACGGCCGCGGCGATCTCCTCCGGCTGGCCGAGGCGGCCGATGGGCTCCATGTCCACGTACACCTTTTCCATCTGCGGTCTTTCCTTCATGTTCGGGGCGATCAATGGGGTGTTGATCACTCCCGGGCAGACGGCGTTGATGCGGATGCCGGAGGTGGCGTACTCCAGGGCTGCGGCCTTGGTCAGGCCCAATACGCCGTGCTTGCTGGCGACGTAAGCAGCCTGGCCCGAAAGGCCTTTAATTCCCGCCAGGGACGATGTGTTGACGATGGTCCCCTTGCCCTGCTTGAGCATGACGGAGAGTTCATATTTCATGCACAGATAGACGCCCTTTAGGTTGGTGGCCATCACACGGTCCCAGTTATCCTCGGAAGTCTTGTGGATTCGCCTGAGCGGCTCGCCAACGCCGGCGTTGTTGAAGGCGCAATCGAGCCGCCCGTAGGTATCGACTGCTTTCTCCACCAAGGACTCGACCTCCGGCGCCTTTGAGACATCCGCTTTGGCGAAGATAGCCTCTCCGCCCGCGTTCCTAATCAGGCGGACTGTCTCCTCGCCGGCGTCTGCCTGGATGTCATCGACGACGACCTTAGCGCCTTCGCGCGCAAAAGCCAAACAGGTGGCCCGGCCAATGCCTGAAGCGCCGCCGGTGACCAAGGCGACCTTTCCCTCGAATCGTCTCATCTGTGGAACCTCCTGTCACAGGGCTATTGCCAGTATATTGTGTGTGCAAAGGTGGGGTCAATCTGGCGGAGAGAGTGGAGGCCGCGCACCTTCGGTGAGAAATCTGAAATCCCAGACTCTAAGTTGCGGTCTTGCAGACCGAGCCGAGCCCGCGCAGGCAAGGAGCGTCAAAGAGGGGCGAAGCCCCTCTTTCATTACACTGCCGTGACCCGAGCGAGGGCTGGGTGACCCAAACCACATGGCGCGGGATAAACATCGGGCGCATCGCAATGCGCCCCTACGGCACGGCACAGGCACACGTCTTGTCCCCCGGCTATGCCGTCTGCGATCCGACCGACCGTGCAGGTGCGCATCATACCCACAGGCCGCGCGTTGAAAGTCCGTCCGAGGCAAGGAGCGTAAAAGAGGGGCGAAGCCCCTCTTTTACATTCACTGCGGTGACCCGAGAGAGGGCCGGGAGATGAAGGCAGTCTCCCAGCTCATAGCTCATAGCTGATAGCTGATGGCAGTGAGCGGCTGCGGCACGGGCCGTTGCAGTCAGTCGCTACCCGTTCTGGACAAGGAGCGTCAAAGAGACGCGAAGACGCGCACCTTTGGTGCGAAATGCGAGATGCCAAGCCCTAAGTTGCGGTCTTGCAGACCCTGCCGAACCCGCGCAGGCAAGGAGCGTCAAAGAGGGGCGAAGCCCCTCTTTCGTTCAGTCGTATGGCCCGAGC
The DNA here is from genome assembly GCA_030372995.1 of Dehalococcoidia bacterium. Lineage (GTDB taxonomy): Bacteria > Chloroflexota > Dehalococcoidia > UBA2247 > RBG-13-53-26 > JAFGCL01. The sequence continues at coordinate 4,726 of JAUCPZ010000054.1, read as the reverse complement.
GAGGGCTGGGTGATAAAGAGGCGCCGAGCTCGTAGCTCCTGGCTAATAGCATGATGGGCTTGAGGGCCAAGGGCCAAATCCTGAATCCCAAATCCTACACCCGACATCCTAAACGGTGACCCCGGGCAGGAGGGAGCGGGGTGCATCGAGAACTGGCCTGTGCGTAATGCTGAACCCATCATCGGCAGGACCAAGACCGGCGTGGGCAACCATTGCGCGGGAGGTGGCGTGGTTCTCAGGTACCTGTCGCTGCTGCGATTTTACGGCATGAGGTGAAAGTGATAGATTTAGCTGTCAGGAACACGCCATGGGCAGCGGATACGTGCTTTCGAATATGCCAGATCTGCATAACCCGAGGTTGATCGTAGGCGTGGCGGATGTGGGGCATGTCAGCCTACGGGCGGTCGACTACCTGAAGAACAAGCTGGGGGCGCAGGAGTTTGGTCATATTGAGCCGCGACGTTTCTCGATGGCCCCATGGGTATCGGTCAGGGACGGGGTGATCGAGGAATTCGAGTTGCTGCGGAGCAGCTTCAGCTTCTGCAAAGATGCGGCCGGAGGGAAGGATCTGGTCATCTTCAAGAGTGAACAGCCGACTGCGAGGCCTTATGAGTATGCGGAGGCTGTACTCGATGTGGCCAGGGAGCTAGGCGTGTCCAGAGTCTACATCGTGGGGTCCTTCGGAGCGGCGGGGGTCACGCATCTCGAGCCACCAGCGGTGTTGGGAGTGGTGAACATGGCGCATCTGAGGGAGCTCCTGGTTGACGGCGGAATCCAACCCTATCCTCAGTACAAGGGCATTGGCACCATACACTCTTCCCTGCTATGGTTTGCCAAGGAGAGGAAGGTGGAGGGGGTGGGCCTCTGGTGTCCGATCCCGCACTACGTCGCGAGGCTGCCCCTCCCCTGGAACAGCTACCCTCGGGCTACGCTGTGCCTCGTAGACAAGCTGAATGCGATGGAGGGACTGCAGATTGAGACAGGCGAACTACAAAGGATGACGGCCCGGACGGAAGACGAAATGCGCAAGCTTTACGATCAGCTCTATGAGGAAGCCAAGGACGAACTGGTGTTTCCAGCGGCAGAGGAAGGCGCTGACCATGTGGAGGATGGGCTGGCACGCATGAGCGATGAGGATGTCAAGCGAATGATGAAAGACATAGAGGACTTCTTCCGTAAGAGGCCGCAGTGATATGGCTGTGAAGTCGGCCGCTGTCATCTATCACCCCAAGATACCGGCGGCGAAGACGTTGTCAGAACGGCTGGCAGAACTGTTGGGGACGCTCAAGGTGGAAACCTGGCTCTGCAGTTCCTGGGACGAAGAACAGATGAGCGCGCGGTGCCGGAACACGGATGTCGCCATCAGCGTGGGGGGCGACGGGACAATCTTGCGTGTGGCGAGAATGGTCGCGCCATTAGGCCTACCCATTATTGGAGTGAACATGGGGCACCTAGGGTTCATGACCGAGTATTCGGCTGACGATGTGGTGGGCAAGCTGCCCGCGGTCCTGCGCGGCGAAGCCTGGGTGGACGAGCGCGCCATGCTGCAGGTGGAGCTGCTGAGCGAATCCGGGGTGGCTGCCCGAAAAGACGGCACATTCCATGCGCTCAATGATGCGCTGGTTGGCAGAGGGTCAGTGCCGCGCATAATCAGCGTAACAACTACAGTCAACGGTGCTGCCTTATCCAACTACAGAGTGGATGGCATCATCGTCTGTACGGCGACCGGGAGCACCGGTTACTCGCTGGCGGCCGGCGGGCCGGTACTTTATCCCCAGGCGGAACAGATCGTGATCAAACCGGTATCGGCGCACCTGAGCCTGCCTTATGCCGTGGTGTTGCCTCCGGACGCGCAGGTCAAGATGGTGGTGCACACCAATCACGAGGCCGTCCTCAGTATTGATGGCCAGGTCAACGTGCCGCTACGGGATGGCGACACTGTTGCAGCTAAGCGCAGCCCACACAGTGCGCGTTTCTTGAGGACATCGCCGCGGGATCTGTTTTACTCTGCCCTGGAGCAGCGGCTGAAAGTGAGAGAGTGAATGGGCGGCAAGTCAGTGAAGAAGGAGAAGGCGCTGGCGGTGGAGAAGGCCAAGATCAGTGACGCTCCCCAAATACACAAGCTGGCGAATCACTTCGCCCAGAAGGGAGTGATGCTGCCGCGGGCACTGAGCGAGATATACGAGAACATCAGGGACTTCTTCGTGATCAGGGACAAGGGCAAAATGGTTGCCTGCGTGGCCCTGCATGTTTACTGGTCGGACCTGGCCGAGGTGCGGGGGTTGGCAGTGGCTGAAGAACTGCAGAATCAGCGCCTGGGCGCGAAGCTGATCAAGGCGTGCCTCGATGAGGCAAGGGAACTGGGCATCCCTCAGGTTTTCTGTCTAACCTACAGGGCTTCGTTCTTCGAAAGGCAGGGGTTCAAACGCGTGGACAAGTCGGAACTCCCGCGCAAGATATGGTCCGAGTGTTACCGCTGCCCCAAGTTTCCCGACTGCGACGAAGTGGCGATGATCTATCGTGTGGAGTGACTTGTCCGCCCTGGGCATAACGCTGCGACCTTTGTCGAGCCGGGCCTGGTGCAAGACGGCGATTTATCTGTAGTCGGCAGGAGAGGCGTTGACTACCAAGAAGGAGCGCGTGACCGCCAGCCGGCATGTGTACCGCGGACGGGCGATACACGTACGCGTCGATAGCGTCACCAAACCCAATGGAAAGAAGACGACGCGCGAAGTGGTGGAGCACGCCGAGTGCGTCGTGATCATGCCTGTCGATTCGAAGGGAAATGTGCTCCTGGTGCGGCAGTACCGCCACGCGGTAGACGAGAGGCTTCTGGAGCTGCCTGCGGGCAGCATCGACCCGGGTGAGACAGCTGAAGAGGCGGCGGTTCGCGAGTTACGCGAGGAGATTGGGTGCCGGCCAACGAAGCTCCAAAGGCTTGGTGGGTTCTATGCCGCGCCCGGGTATTGCACAGAATATCTGCACTTTTTTCGAGCGGCCGGATTGAAGAAGAGCCCTCTTACGGCTGAGGACACCGACGAAATCGAGGTGGTGCCGGTGAAGCCTGGAGACATACCAGCCCTGATTGAATCCGGGCAGATATGTGATGCCAAGACGATAGCCGGGTTCAGGATAGCCTCGATCTGAAGGGCAGTGATACTATCCGGCGCCGACCGCAGCGCCGTTGCCCTTGCTGCAGAAGCGGATGATCTCCGCGAAGTTGCTCAGCTTGACGAGGTTGTTCGTTTCCATGAAGCCATCGTAGGTCAGGTTGATCCACGGCTTGCCATAGATGCGGCTGAACTTCTCGGACATGGCGGCCACGATCCCCCCGGGCATGCACCCGTGAGGCATGACTGATATCACTCCAGCGAAGTGAGGGTTCTCCAGCCACTCAATGCCGGCACCAATACTGACGACCGCTTCGCTGCCGCACTTGGGTGACAGGTGTTTCCCGGAGATCGAGAGTATTTCCTGCAGGTCCGGATCCTCGGTCTCGATAAGCTCTCTGAAGTTGATGGTGACAGACTTCTCGTCGCGCCGCTGTTGCCATTTTCTCAGGTAGGAGAGGATCGTCTTCTTCAGGTCCCGGTCGCGAATGCCGTCCTCCAGGCTTCGATGAGTGATGTAGTTCAGCCATTCGCCGATCGGCGAGACGACCACCTCCAGGCCGACCTTCTCGCACTCCCTGACGAGGTTGCTGTTGGCGAACGCGTTGGAGCGCAGATATATTTCTCCGTTGATGCCGACGACGGGCCGTCGCGGTAGCGAGGGATCGATAAGCAACTTGAACCTGTGGGTCGCCTGCCGCAGATAGTCGTCAGTGGGCTCAGCCTTGCGGATGAGATCTGTCACCCCCGCGAGACACTCCTTGAACAGTGCGTCTGCCGACCCGGCCACTTTCTCGTATGGGCGAGTGCGCCAGAGGAGCTTCTCCAGGTAGTCAACCGCGACAATGCCCTTCCATGCCAGGCGCTCGAAACCTGGACCGAGGTTGAGGTCGCGGTAGGCGTTATTGGACACGGTGGTCCGTATCTGGAAGTCAAAGCCGATCTCCCTGAGGAACCTCGCCTGTTCCACGGCATACTTGCCGAAACGGCACGGGCCGTAGGCACTGGCCATGAACCCCTCAACGTCCTCGGGCCCGAAGTCATAACCGTCGCGCTCATAGTAGAATCTGAGGAAGTCGCCCAGGCTGACGCGGTAGGGCAGGCATTCCTTGCCTGATGTGACTTTGTCGGCGTAGAGGAGGTTCCTCTCATCCGATTCCGGCAGTAAGACAGCCTTGACACCATAGTGCTGCATGGCAGCAGCAAGTGCCGCCGCGTGGCTGCACATGGGTGGTATCAGGACGACCTTTTGGGAGCTGATCGTGCTGCGGGAATAGCGGCGGATGGCCTCCAAGTTGGTGGGGAAGCTGTACGATTTCGACGATCGAGAATACTCGGTTATTGTATCGACGAAGGCTTCTAGCCGCGTAACGATGCCTGCCTCGGCGGCATGTTCATCAATCTCCAGTTGGCCGAGGGGCTTGTCACCCATGATGTCTCTGACAATGTTGAGAATGAACGAGTTGGGCCCACAGCCAAAGTTGGTCAGGATCAGGCCGTAGAGTTGCGGATCCCTGGCTGCGATGGCGGCTCCGGCGATGTGCTTGGCCTCGTAAAACCAGTACGGCCGGTCAGAATACTCCTTGACGTTCACGGAGGACAGGGGCAGGTAGTCG
>JAUCPZ010000053.1 GCA_030372995.1 Dehalococcoidia bacterium | reverse complement strand
TCGGAACTCGTCGGCAGCGTCAGATGTGTATAAGAGACAGTGTCCGGCCCGATCAGGGTAATCCTGCCATCGTGGATCAGCGATGGCTTGTCTGTCCAGAGAAGGAAGGCGGCGGAACCGGCTTCGGGGTTGCCGATCTCGAGGAAGGTGTCACCGCGCAGGATGATGCCCTGGTTCGCCCTTGGGCCGACGCGGACCGGCAGGTCCTCCAGCAGTTTGCTGACGGCAGAGGGTGCCTGGAACTCCCTGATCTGGCGACTCTTTGAGCGCAGGTCGGCCACGTAGTCAGCTATCTTGGGTATGTAGGATCATAGATGGACATTACTACCCTCACCCTGCCCTCTCCCTTCAAAGGGAGAGGGTTCCAGGGAGAGCCTGGGGGATACCCCCAGACCCCCGCGGCCCGCCTCAGGCGGACAACTACGCCATTTGACCAGATCCTGCCCTCTCCCTTCAAAGGGAGAGGGTTCCAGGGAGAGCCTGGGGGACCCCCCAGACCCCCGGCCCGCCTCAGGCGGACAACTGCGCCAACTGGGCGGCCGATCCTGCCCTCTCCCTTCAAAGGGAGAGGGTTCCAGGGAAGAGCCTGGGGGACCCCCCAGACCCCCGCGGCCGCCTCGGGCGGACAAGTGCGCCATCTGCCCAGATCCTGCCCTCTCCCTTCAAAGGGAGAGGGTTCCAGGGAGAGTCTGGGGGACACCCCCAGACCCCCGCGGCCCGCCTCAGGCGGACAACTCAGCCATTCTGCGACCGATCCTGCCCTCTCCCTTCAAAGGGAGAGGGTTACAAGGAGAGCCTGGGGGACACCCCAGACCCGCGGCCCGCCTCAGGCGGACGCAAGCCCGGCGAGTTACTTGGAAACGGAGCCGGCCTGCGTCTGCTGGGCCACCTTCTCGGCGGCGATGATGGCCGCTCCTATAGCTCCAGCAACCTGTGGATCCATCGGCAGCCGCTTGATCTTGACCTTCAGGCGCTGTTCCAGCGCCCTGGCCAGGCCGTCGTTCTTGGCACAGCCGCCGGTCAGCACCACATCTTCGACGAGACCTACTCTGCCGACCATGGCCGCCAGCCGGCCGGCTACGGCGTTGTTGATGCCGGCGACGATGTCGGGCAAATCGGCACCCTCGTTGATCATGGTGATCACTTCGGACTCGGCGAAGACGCTGCACTGGCTGGCCAAGCTGACCGGCTTGACAGAGGTCAGCCCGATGGTGGAGAGATCCTGCAAGGTAATGTGCAGGGTGCGGGCCATGGCCTCGAAGAACCGCCCCGTGCCCGCCGCACACTTGTCGTTCATGGCAAACTCGATGACCTTGCCCTTGTCGCTCACCGATATGACCTTGCAGTCCTGGCCACCGATGTCCACCACCGTTCTGGTTGTGGGCAGGAGCCATTGAGCGCCGCGGGCATGGCAGGTGATCTCCGAGACGTTCTCGTTGGCGAAGCCGACCTTCAGTCTTCCATAGCCCGTGCCCACAAGGTACTCCAGGCTGTCAATCGAAGACAGCCCGGCCTTTTGCAGCGCTTCCTCCATGGACTTGCGCACCGTCTCCTCCGGCTTGATAGTGGACGGCGTTATGGCGTAAGAAACAATTTGGCCGTCCTTCATGATGACCGACTTGCCGGTCGCCGAACCGATGTCACAGCCTCCGACGATCATGGTTGCTCCTTGTCTCCTTGAATGCCTGTGTCAATCCCCCCTGGGCCCCCCAGTCTTGGGGGGAGAAGAGAGAAACCCAGAGGACCTTCGGCCCTCTGAACACCCCGATCGGTGGCACGGCCAGGATCCGCCATTTGCGGATCATTGCGGCGGAGGCGCGAATCCAGTCCTAGCCCAGTTGGCTTCAGATCCATAGCGTATCCTGTGCCTTCAACCCCCTAGCCCCAGTTCGCCCGGGACGTCCGCCATCGGCGGACTGGGGGATATGGAGAGAAACGCTGGGCAGCCTCGCCACTTCGCGTGCCCCGATTGCCAGCACAGCACTCTCTCTGAAACGCTCTCCTATCCCAGCCCCATGGCGGTGAAGAACTTGCTCAGCTTGTCCTTGCACTCGTCGGGTGTAGTGTACCTCCGGTCAAAGAGGTCGAGACCAATGTGTATATACGGAACTTTGAGCTGGTTGCATATCTCCTTCATGATGCCGGTGCTGGCGGAGCCGTCCTTGTGGCCCATGTGCCCCGGCCAGATCACCAGGTCGATGTCGTAGTCCTTCACCACCCGCGCGATATCGGTGGCGAAGTAGTCGGCGGGACCGCGCGCCTGCCGGATCATTGGCGAGTCGTACAGGTTTCTCTTAGCGAGCCCCTTGAAAATGGTGTCTTCGTTTCTGAGGTCGATCGGAGTGTACGGCTGCAGGCCGAACATCTCCATGACCATGACGGCTCCCCACTCCGATTCCAGCCAGGGCATCAGCTCGAAGACCCAGCCGAACGGCAGCAGGTCGAACCAGAAGTACCGTATCTTCTCCTTTGGCACCGGGCCGGTGCCGGCCTTAACGCGCTCCTCCGCATCCTTGTAGAGTTGCTGCAGCCACCGTGTCCCCCTGGGCTTCCCGGTCTGGAACACCTGCGTCGCCGCAAACGCCTGCGGTCCGCCGACACCCCACCCGTGCGGACACGGGTGGGCCCGCCGCAATTGTGTGTACTCGGAGAGGATCTCGTACTGTTTGTTGGTCTCTTTACAGACCTCTCTCAGCCGGTCCAGGTCGAGTTTCACTCCCGTGTGCTCTTCGAGGAATTTCACCATCCGCCGGAGTTCGCTCGCGTAGTAGTCTATGCCACGCTGGTCTTCGAAATAGGGCGGGTCACTGGCAAATATGGGTACATCGCGCCATTTCTGATTCCGCTTGACCGCCTGGTGCAGCATGTTGCCGGCATCGCAGGGATGGATCAGGCCGATGAGGGCCCAGGGCTTGGGGGTCAGGCCGGCCTCAATGTAGTAGAGAGAGAGCCGGCAGGCGGTGCACCAGTCGGTGCCCAGCCCCATGGCTTCGGCGGCATCGATGTCCTCCAACAGGTAGGGGGCGGACGCTGCCAGGAACGGAGTGGCCATGATCATGTACCACTCGAGGCCCATTGCCTCGTATATCTCCGGCGCAGCGCAGAAGTAGCCGGCCACGAAGGGCCGGCCCTCTTCGGCGGCCTTCATCACATTGTCGTACCGCTCCACCGTGATGTCGGTGATCTCCTTGCTGAGCTGGCTCATAGAGTCGGGCATGGTAGCCAGGATGCCTGACAGGAAGTTGAAGTAGTCGCGCTCCTGTCTGTAGCGTATGAAGGAGTCCGGGTTGTAAACGTACTTCGTTGGCATGGTCTACCTCCCCATCATTTCCAGAAACGCCTGAATCCGCGTCCTCAATTGGCCGGCGCCGACATTGATGTAGTCTCTGTCCAGACGGATGTAAGGAACGCCGGCTTCCTTGAGATCCTCGCCGGTCATGAACTGCTCGCCCGTCCAGTTGTCGCACATCACCAGGCGCTCCGCCACCACCCCATCCACCTTGAAGTCCTTGATCATCTCCTTGAGGAAGGCTTCCCTTCTGGGGTGGTCGCCGAACATCCTGGCGCAGGATGGGCGGTCGGCGATGTAGTAGCGTGCCAGCGCTGTCACCGGGTCGCCGGCTTTCTCGTCAACATCCTTCCACATTATCCGGGTGCCGAAGCAGAGGGAATCGGTGACCACCAAACCGCCCTGGCCTTCGATGACCTCGATGTAGGCCGGGTCATCGAGGATGCCACCGATGAGCATGAGCCGCGCGCGGTAGTCAGAGTGGCCTTCTGAGTGGCTGAGCTCGTCTATCAGCTCCCTGAGCAGGCTGTTGTACTCCTGCCGGGGCATGGCAGTGCCGGCCACGATGACCGCCAGCATCTCCGCACCAGTGATGGGTGGGGCCTTCTTCTTGCGCAGCTCATAGAGCTGTCTTTGCAGACGGCGCGTCTCGTTGTGCAGCCTTATGGCATTCCAAAGGCGCTCGTCGGAGATGAAGACTCCAAAATGTTCTTTCAGCGACTCCCGGAACATTGAAATCTCCTGGCGGAACCATTCCACCTGAGGTTCCTCGACCTTCTTCGGGAGGCTGATGAGGCGCAGGTATGGGGTATTTATCTTCCGCTTCCAATGGTCGTAGATGCGGCGGACGTGATCGCAACTGTTGACCCAGACCACGCCGTCGAGGAAGCTGTACTCGCCCCGCAGTCCCAGGTCAAGCGAGTGGCGGGAGAAGCTGCAGTTGATGCTGCTGACGCAGGTGTCTGCCAGGTCCGTGCCTGTGCTGCCGGTGCCGCGCATGCGGAACGGGAGGTAGCCGGCAGCGGTGATCATCTCCTCCGGCACGTAAGAACAGTAGCACCCGATGATCTTCCCGCCATTGTCTTTCCATTTCTTGAGCGAGGGATTGAGCAGGGTCTTGGTGGCCTCCTGGAACTGATCCAGGGCCTTCGTCTTCAGCTTTGGCTTCACCTTGGTATGCAACGTAACCCCCCTTTCAGGGCGGCGCGATTACCGGCGCTGCCCCCACACAATGTGACAGAGTGCTCCTATTTTCCCGCTCTCGGCGCTAGTCTAGCAAGCCGACATCACGGAAGTCAAACACTTTGCACGCTGCATGGCAGGGGGCGCTGCCCTTGCGATTTCATAGCTTTGCCGGGGTGCGCGTGCCTATGCGTAGCGCTATTCCCCGGAATCTGCCGTTTGGCATAGATGAGGGCTGATTCCCTCTTGGGCGCGGGAGGGATCTTCGTTCCGCCAAGGACGCACTTTCACGCCGCGCCCGGGGCCTGGGACCCGCAGCGGCAGGTCACCGGGCCTGCCCCCCACGTCGCCCCAGTGGACGCGCTGTCGATCACCCAGCCTTCTGCACGCCCCATGCCGGAACGCACCCTTATGGATTGCACGCGGTGCGCCTCATGGGCACGAGATCAGCCAGTGCCGCGCCGTAACGGCGCATTGCGATGCGCCCGAAGACTGTTTACATTCTGCCGGAGCGTCCTCATCACCTGGCCCTCGCTCGGGGGCGGGAACAAAACGAAGAGGGGCTCCGCCCCTCTTTCACGCCCCATGCCTGCAAGTGATAGACGAGGGCTGCATCGCGAGAGAAACCAGGGTCTCGCGTTTGGCCACACATCTGCGGGGCTCCATTCCGCTCCGCCGCCGAGGGCTCTCCGCTTCCGCAAAGACGCACACATCTTTCTCCAGAAGCGGACCGCGGGATCGCTGGGGATGCGCGTTCGGCGCGCGCCCGGGGCACTGGGATCCGCAGCGGCAGGCCGCAGCGCCTGGCTCCCCACGTCGCCCGGGTGGACGCGCCGTCGATCACCTGGCCCTCGCTCGGGGCACGAGAAGAAACGCAGAGGGCCTGCGGCCCTCTGCACGCCCCATGCCGGAACGCGCGCCTATGGATTGCAGGCGGTGCGCCTCGGGTGCGCGAGATCAGCCGGTGCCGTGGCGTAGGGGCGCATTGCGATGCGCCCGAAGACTGTTTCCATTCTGCCGCAATGTCCTCATCACCTGGCCCTCGCTCGGGGAAGGAATGGGAACGAAGAGGGGCTCCGCCCCTCTTCACACCCCATGCCCAAAGACGCGGTCCCTCGCCCTTGATGGGAGGGGATCCATCCCGTGAGATGGCTGGTATCTCGGGAGGGTAACAAGTGCGGCCGGTGTATTTGCCGCAGGTTCGCCCGAGGCGAATCATTGCCGAAAGGGAGGGGAGCGTGAATGGAGGACGGCTCCTGCTGCCGCAGCCGTGTGCTCAACCACCTGACCCTCGCTCGGGGCGCGAGAGGAAACGCAGAGGGCCTGCGGCCCTTGCCACTTGGGACGGATGTTCGATTCTCCCTGGGGCGAACCTTCGGTGCACGCCCCGTGCCTGACACGGGAGGAGGCCGGCTGCAGTCCTGCGCTCAGTGGCCGGTCAACGCTGTGAGCCATCAGCCATGACCTTGGACCAAGGGTTCAGGATTTCGGGTTCTGGGTTCCTGGCCTGCAGCCGCTGGGCCTTCGGCTCTTCTGCTCACCCCTCGCCTGGATAGGGAGATGCATCATCCGCGCGTGGGCGGGACCTATGGCGTGAGACCTCGTCTCTCGTCCCATCGTAGCCAGCACAGCATGCTGTGCTTCTACCCCCTCCGACGTCATGCACATCCGATCCCCTGTCACCCCTCGGCCATGAGCCACGGGCTCAAGAGACTCGGATTTCGATTTGGCACGGCCCGCCATCGGCCATGAGCTATCAGCTATGAGCTATGAGCCAAGCTATCCGCCATGAGCTG
>JAUCPZ010000052.1 GCA_030372995.1 Dehalococcoidia bacterium | reverse complement strand
ACACCGTTCGGAACTCGTCGGCAGCGTCAGATGTGTATAAGAGACAGGTGGGGCTGCACGCCGCGGATGACCATCGCCTCATCACCACGCTGGAGCGGCTGAGAGATCTGGGCAACACCATCATCGCCGTCGAGCACGACGAGGCCATGATGCGGGCGGCGGACCACATCATCGACATGGGGCCGGGAGCGGGCGAGCACGGGGGCAGAGTCGTCGCCGCCGGCACCCTGGCCGAGATCATGGAGAGCCCGGATTCCATTACCGGCCAGTACCTGAGCGGCCGGCGGCAGATTCCAGTGCCGGAGAAGCGCCGCAAGGGGTCGGGCCATGAACTGGTCATCAAGGGGGCCCGGCACAACAACCTGAAGAACATCGACGTCCACATCCCCCTGGGCATCCTGGTCTGCATCACTGGCGTATCAGGCAGTGGCAAGAGCAGCCTCATCAGCGAGATCCTGTACAAGAAGCTGGCCCAGATACTCTACCGGGCCAAGGAACGGCCGGGGGAGTGCGACGGGATCACCGGGCTGGAGCACATCGACAAGGTCATCAATATCGACCAGTCGCCCATCGGGCGGACGCCACGCAGCAACCCTGCCACGTACACCACGACGTTCACCGCCATCCGCGACCTCTTCGCCCAGGTGCCCGAGGCCCGCATGCGCGGGTACACGCCAGGGCGGTTCTCCTTCAACGTGAAGGGCGGGCGGTGCGAGGCCTGCCAGGGGCAGGGCTACATCCAGATCGAGATGCAGTTCTTGCCCAACGTCACCGTGGCCTGCGAGCTGTGCAAGGGAAAGCGGTACAACCGCGAGGCGCTGGAGATCCGCTTTAAGGGCAAGAACATCGCCGAGGTGCTGGACATGAGCGTCGAGGAGGCGCTGCAGTTCTTCCAGAACATCCCCCGGATCAAGACCAAGCTGCAGACCCTCAACGACGTCGGCCTGGGCTACATGAGGATCGGGCAGCCGGCCACGACCCTGTCCGGCGGTGAGGCCCAGCGGGTGAAGCTGGCGTCGGAGCTGTCCAAGCGGTCCACCGGGCGCACGCTGTACATCCTGGACGAGCCCACCACCGGTCTGTCCTTCCACGACGTGGCCGCGCTGCTGAACGTGCTGCAAAGGCTGGTCGAGGGCGGCAACACGGTGGTCATCATCGAGCACCAGATGGATGTAATCAAGAACGCCGACTACATCATCGACCTGGGCCCGGGGGCGGGGGACAAGGGCGGCTACATCGTGGCCACCGGCACACCCGAAGAGATCGCCGCGAATCCCAACTGCGTCACGGGGCAGTACCTCAGGCCGTTGCTGGAGAGGTCGGGGAAGGTCCGCGGCACAGGACCGCCCACGTAGACCGCAGAGAGGTGCAGCGGGATGCTTCAGGGGTCTATCGTACCCTGGCCCGCCAATCTATGCAGAGCCGCTATCGCGCCCTTCTGACAAGAGGCCTAACGGATGTGTTCCACATAGCAAATCCGCTACGGGCAATCAGTATCTGGGCAGCAAAGGGTAGCTTTCTGAGCTTTGGTCGTGCTCTTGCGAACAACGGGCTGTTGGGGCTATGGTCGACAAGGTAGATGACAATTTCGGCTGATTCTGGACTAGTGTCAAGGTTCAGCTTTCGGAGCCTGTTCGTCTGTGCACTGTCCAGTCCGGTTACCAATCCGATTTCAAGCTTTTGCCTCAGGACCTCCTTCATGTCATCACAGATTAACCTCATGTTCTGCCTAAGGCATGAATAATAACCTTCTACCTGCTCGGACAAGTCCTGGATATCGTTGTTGTTGTCATACTTCACTTCGATAAGAGTGAGGTTTCCTGTCAACCTCCTACTTCGGTTCTTGAGAGGCCACTTGACGGCGACCAAATCCCACTTCTCTTGGGTCTTTTCGTCGCTCCCATCAAGCCCATAGGCGTACTGTCGATCAATCATGATGTACTCTGATTTGTTGGCCTTCTCAAAGTTGTTTGCCCGAATGATCAGTTGTTCATATTCACGCTCGAGAGACTCAGAACTCTCCTCGTGCTGTGTTATGACGGCTTTCTTGAGTGCGGGTAGGAGTTCCACATACGCATTCACAGCCTCTTCGTTGTTAAACGGCTTCGGTTTGTTCTTCAAGCCAAGGTGTTTCCAGATGTTTGGGTGAACAGATACTCCACCGTCTTCGTACAACTGCAGAATGCTGTTCCCTTTGTAGTAGATATTCAAGTAGGTACAACGAAACTCCATATCGAGGTCCTTGTCCGTGCGCACGGCCTTTACGAGAGGAGCGTAGCGCCCCTTCTTGAGTTCCGCCTCGAATGTCTCCGACAGAGCGTGCCGAAATATCTTGCTGTTCCCTGGCTTATCATCTCTCATCATTTCTATACCTCCCTCTCTTCACCATCCTGTATTTGAACCACATTCGCGAAGAGTCTCCCAAATTCCTCGGGCTGAAACGTATGAATTGGATACATAACCCTTGGTCTGAGCGCAAGTGCCAACTCCTTAAGGCTGCTTACATAGGCATGTCCACTGGTGTGAATCTCAACGAATTCAACATGGTGGACTTCCAATACCTTCTGCAGATCCGTGCGCTCCAGGTAGCCATGCCACATAGAGTAGATTGCCTTGGCTCCAGTAGATGGTTGGAGCTTTCGAAGCATTGGATTCCGCAGATAGCGGTTGTCCCTGGCAAGGATGACCATATCTTGAGGCTGGCTCTTGATATCATCCCAGTTGATCTTGGATCCCCTGTATCTGTAAAGCAGCCCCTTGTCATACTCTGCTATCTTCCTGGCGTGAGCGTATCCGTACAGTACCCTGATTCCCCGCCAATCGAACTGGGGTATGTTGTCAGAAAGTGAATGAAGTTTGTCCAAAACCAATGCAGTATAGAGATCGACAACCAGTATCTTTCTGTGCCGCTTCACTGCCCGATAGATCGATACAAGTCTGTCCAGGTTCTGAGAGGAACAGAAGACGAAGGTGTATGAGCACTGATTGGCTAGTATCTTGGCGATGGCTCTCTCGACAGCCCCCTCATCGGAATAGATACCCTCTTCCCTTCCGATCATAGACCCTTCCATGATTAGACAATCCACATTCGGAATAGGATCTGCCAATAGCCTCTTCAACAGTATTCCCTTGCGGCCGTGGCCTCGGAAGTCTCCAGTGTAGAAGACCCTCTTCCCGTCGGCTTCGATAAGAAATGCCGCCGCATCCGGAGCAGAGTGATCCATCAGGTATGGAGTAATGGTGAACTCCCCTATCTGGAATTGCTGCCACATAGTGAAGGACTGCACCTGTCCCAAGTTGACCCTCGTATCCAAGAATAGGTTGGAGACTTCGACAATGCCCCTTGTTCCACCGCTCATGTACACGGGAATGTCTGGATGAAGGAATCGCAGGAAGCCATAATGGTCTTGGTGTGCATGGGAGACCAAAAGCGCAGATACGGAGGCAGACTGGCAAGGATATAGCCCGTCAACCTGGGGAAGTACCTTCTGTTCTAGCAGTTGTTTGGTAGACTGTCCCTTGTACTCCCGCCACTCGAAAGTGGAACCTTCCGGGGTGACCAGCGGCATTCCGATATCAATCACGATTCGCGTCTTGCCAGAGTCTGTGCCTAGTTCGACACAACTGCCGCCGATCTCATGAGTGCCACGATGGATTTTTAGTTTCATAGGGCGATAGTCTCGTCTCCTAGTCCTTCCGCCCAAATTACGCCTAGTTGGCTGATATGGCAACCAGACACTTTCCGGTTAGGTCATGGAGGCCAGGGCGCTGAAGGAGCTCTGGTACTTCCTTGGCTGCACTTGTTCATCGCGGCCGCCAGGCCCTCTTTCAGCATGAAGGGCACCGCTTCGCCCACCTTGGTAGTCGCCTCAACTTGCTTGAAACGAGTTGTAGTCGGCGCCTGGTGAATGCACTGGTCAGGCTGCCTGCTCCCTGCCAAACGCTCCCTTCCTGAAAACATAGATTGCCCATCCCAGCGTTTCCCGCCCCCATCTCAGATATGCAGCCTTGCCTTGGCGTACCCGCTTCAATACCTCCGGCACATCAGGATCCGCGGCATGCCCGCTGGCCCATTCCTCCGCCGCATACCACTGCAACCCCTCATACCTGTCCCAGTCATCCTGGCAGCTGACCAGTGTATATGCCAACTCCAATCCGAACTCTTTCCCTGCCTCTGCATTCTCGCTGTGTGTCCCGAAGCTGCTCCGTTTTTCCTCTATCGCCTCCAGGTATTCTTTCTCCGGCTCGTGCCGCCAGTACGGCTCTCCCACTACAATCCAGCTCTTCTGTGCCGCCATCCCTGCCAACGCCTTCAGTGTCCCCCGGTGCCCGCCATATATCCAGCTCGCCCCGATGCAGGCCACCAGATCGAAACTCTCCGGCTTCTCCGGCTTATACTCCGCCCCATCCATCTCCAGGAAAACCAGCCGGGCACCCGGCGCCCGTTTCTGATGCTTCCCCTTGGCATCGGCAATGTAGTACGGCGAGAGGTCGACACCCACCCCTTGAATACCGTACCGCTCGGCAAGCCGGACGATGAACTCACCCTTGCCTGTGGCGATCTCTAGCACATGCGCATCGGGCTTCAACCGCACCAGACTGACGAGCTGTTCCAGCTTCTCGATGCTCATCGGATTGCAGACGATGTGCTCCCGGTGTGTGATGTCATAGAACTTCCACATGTCCATGAAGAAATCTCCTCTCTCGTCCGGCAGATCAGCGCCAACCGACCACAATCGATTCACTGCGGAAAAGCCGGATCGCCGCCCTCGCCAAGAGTGCGTCAATGGGGGCCATCCCCTCTTTCAGCATGAAGGCACGGCCCTTCAACAGCACCAACCGTAGGACCTCAGGCCCAACCTTCCGCTGCCAGAGCGTCGTGAAGGTCATCGGGGTGATGGCGGCAGCGGTACTCCAGACGGCTGGATTCGGCGTGGGCCTTGCTGTACGGCCATCCGGAGGCCATGCGCTGTCTCTTATACACATCTCCGAGCCCACGAGACAGCG
>JAUCPZ010000051.1 GCA_030372995.1 Dehalococcoidia bacterium | reverse complement strand
TGTGTATAAGAGACAGCCACTGGCGTACAGCAGCTCCAGCATGGCCTTGTCCCGCTTGGCCTCTGGAGTGGGGTATTTGTCGGGCTGCCGGAGCAGGTCCCGGATCAGGTCCTCGGAGAGGCGGTGCGGAGAGTTCTTCGCCACCTTCGGTGAGCCCACGTCTTCGATAGGGGCACTGGGTATGGCCCCCGACTTCTCCAGGAACTTGAACAGGGTCTTGGCGGAAGCGGTCTTCCGCGCCACGGTGGTCAGCGCGTAGCCCCGGCTCTTCAGGTCGGTCACGTATCCCAGGACCAGATCGTGGGTCACATCCGACCATCGCTGCGTGCCCTTTTCCTGGAAGAAGTCGGCCATCTGCAGCAGATCGTTCCGGTAGGCGGCAACGGTGTTGCTCGAAAACCTCTTCTCCGTGGACAACTGCTGCAGGAAGGCCTCGATTTGTTGTCTCATTAATGGTCTCCTGATGAAGGAAGTAGCCTTGAGAACACAACTATTGTAGACATAAGGAATGGCGTAGTCAATGACGGGAGTGTAAAATCTCTCTCGTGAACATAGAGACCGGCCGCCTTGAACAGCAACTGGAGGCCCTCCCCTCGCGGCCCGGTGTGTATCTCTTCAAGGATGCGGATGAGAGCATCCTCTACGTGGGCAAGGCGTCCAGCCTGCGCCATCGGGTCGGGTCGTATTTCGGTGCGGCCCGGAACCTGGCTCCGAAGACCATCAGGATGATGGAGCGGGTGGCGGACCTGGACTACTACGTGACGGCATCCGAGCAGGAGGCTATTCTTCTGGAGTGCATCCTGATCAAGAGGCACCGCCCGCACTACAATGTCCGCCTCAAGGATGACAAGACCTATCCCTATCTCAAGGTGACGGTTGGAGAGGACTGGCCCCGGGCCCACCTGAGCCGGCGCGTCGTCAGGGACGGCGCCAGGTACTTCGGGCCGTTCGCCAGCGCCGGCTCCGTGCACACCGCCGTGGCCCTGCTGGAGAGGATCTTCCGGCTGCGCTCGTGCCGCAAGGCCATAACCGGCGAAGAGCGCCGGCCATGCCTGGAGTATCACATCCAGCGTTGTTCGGGGCCGTGCATCGGTGCCGTGAGCCGGGAGGAATACCGGGAGGCGGTGGACCAGGCGGTGCTGTTCCTCGAAGGCCGGCAGGACACAGTATTGAAAGGGCTGCGGACCAGGATGGCGCAGGCCTCCGAGAAGATGGAATACGAGCGGGCGGCTTTGGTCCGCGATCAGATCAGGGCGGTGGAAGCCATCGTGGAGAAGCAGAAGATCGCCGCGCCGGAAGGAGACCTCGATGCTCTGGCCTTTGTCCAGGAGGGAGACGAGGCCGTAGCGCTCGTGTTCCAGGTCCGGCAGGGCCGGCTGGTAGGCCGGGAGTCCTTTGTTCTGGCCGGGACCCGGGACGAAGAGCCCTCGCAGGTCATGACCGGGTTCGTGCAGCAGTACTACAGCTCGGCCGAGTACGTTCCGAAGCGGGTCCTGCTGCAGTTCCCCCTGGAGGACATGCCGGTCATTCAGGGCTGGCTCGAGGGCCGGAGAGGGGGCAGGGTGGAGCTGCGGGTGCCTGCACGCGGGCCCGGCCGGGACCTGGTGGCCATGGTGGCCGACAATGCCCGGGAGTCCATGGAGCAGGGCAGGATAAGGTCGGCTGCTGAGCCGGGCGTGGTCGCGGCCGCCCTGGAGGAGTTGCGGAAGGCGCTCTCGCTCCCGGCGGCCCCCCGGAGGCTGGAGTGCTACGACATTTCTAATGTGCAGGGGACGTCTGCCGTGGGCAGCATGGTGGTCCTTGAGGATGGGGTACCGCGCAAGTCGCATTACCGGCGCTTCAAGATCAGGACGGTGCAGGGCGCGGACGATTATGCCATGATCGGCGAGGTGCTGCGGCGGCGGTTCAAGAAGGCGGCCGTGGGTGACCGGGCCGATGGCACCTGGGCCGCCCGCCCGGACCTGGTGCTGATAGATGGTGGCCGGGGGCAACTGAATGCGGCCCTCCTGGCCATGAAGGAGTCCGGTGCGGGGGAGGTCCCCGCTGCCAGCATAGCCAAGGAAGAGGAGCTGGTGTTCCTGCCCGGCCGGGGGGAGCCCCTGAGGCTGCCGCCAGGATCGCCTGCCCTGCACCTGCTGCAGCGGGCCAGGGACGAAGCCCACCGCTTTGCTCTGGGGTACTACCGGAAGGTGCATCTGGCGCGGAGCTTCGCCTCATCGCTGGATGGCATACCCGGCCTGGGACCGGCGCGCAGAAGGGCGCTGCTGAGGAAGTTCGGCTCGGTGGACGGCATCAGGCGCGCCACTGTGGAGGAGCTGAGATCGGTCCAGGGTATGAGCGAGGCCCTGGCCAGGAGGGTCAAAGACAGTGTTTGACGGTGGCCGCAGCCACAGCCGTGGCCGCAGCACAGTTGCATTGGGGCAGGAGTTTGTGATAAATTAGCCCTAAACACGGCTCGTGAGTAGAGTGGGTGTTCACCCCACTCTTTTTGGTTATTGGGTGACGTGAGCATGGCTGACTTTAGACCGACAATTGAAGGGCTGGTGAGAACATGAAGACCGAATTCGTTATTGCTCTTACCCAGCTGGCTGCCGAGAGGAACCTGCCGAAGGAGGTCATCCTCAGGACGATGGAGTCAGCCCTGGTTCCTATTTTCAAGAAGACCAGCTTTGCTCCTGATCAGGAGATATGGGTCAAGATCTCGTCACAGACCGGTGAGGTGAAGGTCTACACCAAGAAGACCGTGGTGAAACGGCGCAAGGATCCGCGGCAGGAGATGCTGCTGTCCGAAGCGAGGAAGTACAAGCCGGAGGCGCAGGTCGGCGACGTCCTGGAAGTGGAGGCCACCCCGGAGGATGCGGGACGGATCGCGGCGCAGACAGCGAAGCAGGTCATTCTGCAGCGGCTCCGCGAGGCCGAACGTGATGCGATATTCGGTGAATATGCGGACAAAGAAGGCGACATTGTCAGCGGCGTGGTTCATGCCGTCGAACCTAAGCATGTTTCCATCGATCTTGGCAAAGCCGAAGGGATCCTGCCCCTGGCCGAGCAAATGGCGGCGGATCATTACCGCATAGGGCAGCGGCTGAAGCTCTATCTGATGAAAGTTATGCGCACCTCGAAGGGTACCCAGCTCATCCTGTCACGGACGCATCAGGGGCTCCTGCGGCGGTTGTTCGAGCTGGAGGTTCCCGAGATATTCAACGGCACCGTGGAAATCAAGGCCGTGGCCCGGGAACCGGGGGTCCGGAGCAAGGTGGCCGTGGCCGCCCGGCAGGAAGGCGTGGACGCGGTCGGGTCGTGTCTGGGGCTCCGCAGCATCAGGATCCAAAACATAACCAAGGAGCTCTCGGGAGAGAAGATAGACGTTATCCAGTGGCACGCTGACCCGGCTGTCTTCATCGGCAATGCCCTGAGTCCAGCGACGACAACGAGCGTTGAGATCAATGCTGCAGAGAAGACCGCCAACGTCGTGGTGCCTGATAAGCAGCTCTCGCTGGCGATCGGCAAGGGAGGTCAGAACGCACGCTTGGCAGCGAGGCTTACCGGGTGGCGAATTGACATAAAGAGCACATCCATGGTTGAGGGTGCAGCGCCTCCGAAGGCAGAGGTAGCGCTGGAGGAGGCTGTGGCGCCGCCCGCCGCGGAGGCCGTGGAGGCCACGGCCGGAGCTGCGGCGCTGGAGGCCCCGGCGGTCACCCCTGAGGCGGTGGTAGCGCCTGCGGGTGAGGCACCGCCTGCCGCGGAGCAGGTCAAACCGCCGGCACCGCCGGTAGAGGAGAAGCCGGTCCCGGTGGCGACGCCGGTAACAGAGGAGGCTCCGGAGGCCCCGGCGGAGGAGGTTGCGCCGAGAACGCTCACCTTCGAGGAGATACTCTCGCAGTTGGAGGCCATCCCGGAGCGCCGCGGCAGGGTGCGCTACACCTCTGAAGACAAGATGGGCACGCCGATCGACACCAAGCCAAAGAAGGGCAAGAAAGTGACCCCCATCGACGAAGAAGTCGGAGTGAAGCCGAAGGTCAAGAAGGGCGGCAAGCGGCGTGTTACTATTGAAGACGAGGATTTCATTGAGGATGACCTCGTCGGAGACGACGATCTGGGCATGGATGAGGACCTTGACTAAGTCCAGAAGTGCGGCGAAAACAGTTGCTATGAAACACGTCCCGCAGCGGACTTGCATCGCCTGCCACCTGGTGAAGCCCAAGCGGCAGCTGGTGAGGCTGGTCTGCGGGCCCGAAGGCGTGGTGGAGGTGGATACTTCGGGGCGCAAGCCGGGCCGCGGGGCCTACCTTTGTCAGTCGCCGGGCTGCTGGCAGAAGGGACTAACCAGAGGGAAGCTGGAGCATGCGCTGCGAGCCAAGATAAGCGCTGACAACCGTGCCAGGCTCTTGAAGTTCGGGACCAGAATCAAGGCCGCTGGAGAAGCCACGGCACAGATGGAGGAGGCGCGCTGATGGCGAAGAGCAACCCGGGCCAGAGCTCGCCTTCCAAAGGTGAGCGCAAGGTCGAACTCCCGGCCACTATGACGGTGAAGCAACTGGCGGAGACGCTGGGGATCAGCGGCGTCGAAGTCATCAAGCAGTTGATGCAGAACGGCGTTATGGCCGGCATCAATCAGACCATTGACTACGACACGGCGGCCATCATCGCCAGCGACATGGGCTTTGAGGTAAGGGAGAAGGCCGAAGCCGAGGCTGAAGTGATCGTCCGCGAAGAGGACGAGAAGCAGTTGAAACCGCGGCCGCCGGTAGTGACGGTCATGGGCCATATCGATCACGGCAAGACCAAGCTTCTCGATGCGATCCGTCAGACCAATGTCGTGGCCTCTGAAGCCGGAGGTATCACGCAGCACATCGGGGCCTACCAGGTGGAAACACATGGGCGCAAGATCACCTTCCTGGATACTCCCGGTCACGAAGCCTTCACGGCTATGCGGGCGCGGGGGGCCAAGGTGACGGATGTGGCCGTGCTGGTGGTGGCGGCCGACGATGGAGTGATGCCGCAGACCTTGGAAGCCATAGATCATGCCAAGGCCGCCGGAGTGCCCATAGTGGTGGCGCTCAACAAGATCGACAAACCCAATGTGAACCTGGACCGGGTGAAGCAGCAGCTCGCCGAGGCCGGGCTGGTGGTGGAGGAGTGGGGTGGAAATACAGTCTGTGTCCCGGTATCGGCCAAGATGAAGAAGGGCATCACCGATCTCTTGGAGAGTATCCTGGTGGTGGCGGAGATGCTGGAGCTGAAGGCGAATCCGGATTGCCCCGCCAGTGGAGTGGTGATCGAGGCAGGCCTGGACAAGACGAAAGGCCCTATGGCCACGGTTCTGGTGGAGCGCGGGACGCTGAACCCGGGCGATCCCGTTGTCGTGGGTGACACGTGGGGCAAAGTGAAGGCGATGTTCAACGATGTGGGGAAGAGGGTGAAGAAGGCCGGGCCGGCTACGCCGGTCAAGATACTGGGTTTGAACGCTGCCCCGCAGGCGGGCGACACCTTTGTGGTGACGGCCACCGACCGGGAGGCGCGTGCTACGGCAGAGAGGCGGCAGTTGGAGAGACAACAGAAGATCGTGCGCCCGGTCAGGCCGGTCAAGCTCGACGATGTTTATGCTCAGATCAAAGCAGGGCAGGCGAAGGAACTCAATCTGATACTGAAGACTGACGTGCAGGGGAGCATAGAGCCGATCAAGAACTCCCTGGAGCGCCTGGAGTTCGGTGAGGTCAAGGTGAAGATCATCCACAGCGGCAGTGGCAACATAACCGAGGGCGACGTCCTCCTGGCGCTGGCCTCCAAGGGTGTCATCATCGGCTTCCACACCACTCCGACGGTGGGTGCGCAACGCCTGGCTGAGGCGGAGGGGGTGGACATCCGCCTGTATGACATCATCTATGACCTGGTGGAGGATGTCGAGAGGGCTATGAAGGGCCTGAAGGAGCCGGAGTACGCCGAGGTGACTGAGGGCAGGGCCGAAGTCAGGGCGGTATTCGCCGCGGGCAAGAAGGAGAAAGCGGCGGGGTTGATGGTGACCGAGGGGAGACTGCGCCGCGACTCTCTGGTGAAGGTCATCCGCAAGGGACAGGTAGTGCACCAGTCTAAGATCACGAGTCTGAGGCGCTTCAAGGATGATGTCAAGGAAGTGGCTGCCGGCATGGAATGCGGTCTGGTGGTGGATGGGTTCAGCGCGTTCGAGCCCGGTGACATTATTGAGGTCTTCAGGAGGGAGAAGGTGGGATGAGCCGGCGCACCGAGCGCTTGAATCATCTTCTCCGGCAAGAAATCACCGAACTGCTTCAGCGTGAGGCCAAGGACCCCAGGCTCTTCGTTATGGTCAGCGTCACCCGCGTATCGGTCTCGGCCGATCTGCACTATGCCAAGGTATACGTCAGCGTCATGGGCACCGAAGAGGAGAAGAAAGGTCTCCTGGCGGGCCTTCATGCGGCTTCTGGTTTCCTCCGTCACGAACTCGCGAGCCGACTGAATCTGCGTTACACACCCGACTTGGCCTTCTTCTACGATGACACCATGGAGCGGGCTGGCAGGGTGATCCAGCTTATCGATCAGGTGAGCTCCGGCGAAGCCAAGACGCAGGAGAAGGGTGAGCGTTGACGGGATCCTCAATGTCCTCAAACCAGCCGGCAAGACCTCGTTTGCCGTAGTCTCCTTCGTGCGGCGCTGGAGCGGGGAGCGCCGTGTTGGACACGCCGGCACTCTTGACCCGGATGCATCGGGCGTGCTGGTCGTCTGCCTCGGCCAGGCAACACGCATCGTGGAATACCTCGCAGATGCGGAGAAGGCCTACCGGGCCGAGATCGAGCTGGGCGTCACCACTGATACCTATGACGCGGCAGGCAGGGTATCGAGCACGTGTGATCCGTCGTCGGTCACCGAGGATGAGGTGCGCCGGGTGCTCGAGAGTTTTCGCGGCCAGGTGAGGCAGATTCCGCCTATGCACAGTGCGGTTCACTACAAAGGCCGGCGGCTTTACGAGTTGGCCCGGAAGGGGATCGAGGTCGACCGGGAGCCTCGCCAGGTGGAGATCTCGCGCCTTCAACTGCTGGCTTGGGAGCCGCCGCTGGTCACCGTTGAGCTGGACTGCAGCGGTGGCACATACGTCCGGTCACTCGCGCATGATATCGGGGTGGCGTTGGGTTGTGGGGCGCATCTCAGGAGACTGGTGAGGCTGAGGAGCGGTTCATTTCGAATTGATGCTGCTGTGCCCCTTGAAGCCCTGGAAGAGAGCTTCCGCCGTGGCGACTGGCAGAGTCACCTGCATCCGATGGACGAAGTGCTGGTGGGCTGGCCGGCGGCCGTTCTGGATGTGGAGCGGGAGGCACTAGTCCGAAGAGGGGTAGACGTGGAGCTGCAGTTTGCGGAGGAGGGTGACCAAGTGGCGGGTCGCTGCCGAGCCTATGGCTCAGATGGTCATTTCCTGGCAGTGCTCGTCAAGACAGAGGGCGGACTGTGGCATCCGGAGAAGGTCTTCCGCGCCCGTTGCTCTGAAGCGAGGAGGTTGCCTCCTCCCTGACTGCTTCCGCCAGTGGGGCGCGGTTCTGCCGTTCGAGCCAAGAGCATCGCCGGGTTGCCATGCCGGCGTACGCCCGCGGACAGCAGCTATGGCGCATACTATGCTGGCAGCAGTCCCCTCCTTATTACTGTTCCGGAGCAGGGCGCGGGTCTGTAGGAGTGCTGCCCGGCAAATGCAGGCATGGCGCCACAGAAACCAAGCAGCGCCACGCCTACGACCGTTGTTATTGGCTCGGGGAAGGCTATCAGGGCCATAGCCGCGGCTACAGCCAGGCTGTTCCTGGCAATGCGTCTCCCGTTTCTCTTTCTCATCAGTGCTACCAGGCTGGTCCTGACCGGGTCCGTCAAAGACCGCTGTCCATCGGCGGACGGCGGCATTCGATGACAGACTGGCCAGATACCCGCGCCTATTTCCTTACGGCGACCCTGGCCAGGGCTTCTCTTGCGGCTTCCCTGACGGAGTCCTCCTTGTCTGCCACGGCGACGAGCCTCAGGGGTTCCAGTGCTCTTGTGTCATGGATGCTGCCGAGGGCTCTTGCCGCCCACTCCCTGACCGCCTTTTCGGCATCCTTCAGGGCCTGTATGAGAGGCTCCACAGCCATGGGATTTGCTATGTCTCCCAGCGCCGTGGCCGCATGCAGACGGACATACCAGTCTTTGTCGGCCAGCGCCTCAGAAAGCTGTTGCACCGCCCTCGGATCACCTATTCTGCCGAGGCTTTCTGCTGCCGTGAAGCGGACACGTCGGTCTGGGTCCTTCAGGGCACGCACGAGAGGATCGACGGAACGAGCGTCTCCGATCGATCCCAGGATTCTTGCTGCCTCAGCCCGGACGGAGGGATCCCTCCGGTACTTCAGGACCCTGGTCAACCCCTTGATGTCATGCCGGGCTTCCATGGTTCTGATGTTGGAGCTGAATCTCAGGAGTATGTCAAGCAACCACATCTTCTTCACCTCTTTCCGCAGGGACCGGGGGTGTGCAAGGTCAGAACATCTGGGTAGGGATCGTGTACCCTCCCCCATTGGTGTTGGCCCATTTGCCGCCCTGTCGCCCTCCTAACCTTGATCCCTGGTTCGGTTTCTTTCGTGCCATCTTCGCTGTTCAGCGTAACATCTACACTGATCTTCGCTTGTCTCCCTTATTCGCGCGTTCGTCGCACTTGTTGCCATCAGCAATGGCCTGCAAGTGTAGGCGGGTTTTGTTGGAATAGCGCTAGAAGATTGTTGGAAATCCGTTAGAAATAGGGAACCGCCCCCATCCCTGAACAGCCCCTACTCTTACCACGCCAACGGCCCAGGCTGCTATTACAGGTGAGGCAAAGGAAGTCGGCGGGTAGAAGCTGGTCACTGTGCCTAAGGACAGGGCGCTGGAGTCCGCCAAGAGGTTCGTGCAGGCCCGCAACGCAAACAAACGGACGGCCTTTATGAACACGAACCCGCCTGAGAGTCTGCTTGACTGCGACATCTACCTGATGTACAACGGGACAGTCGGGTTTGTCATTGGCCCAGGCGGCTATTTCACCCAGGGGCTCAACAACCAGCTAATCCCTGGCGCGGGCGGTGAAATCGTCGTCCTGGGGATCGCCGAAGGGGGCATATGGGGCGATCCATACGGCAAGACGATCTACGAAAACGCTGGGTTCTTGCCCGACATGCTCTACCCGCAGTTCGGGTTTGCGAAGGTAGAGGAGTACCCGTTCGACCCCCAACTGGCAGACCCATTGTGGAACAGGGAGAAAGACGACGACCCGACATACTGCAAGGTCGTCTATATGTGGAGGACAAGAGATGCCGATGAAATCCGAAGACGCGCTAGAGCTAATGGGGCTAAACTCCCTTCCCCCGAACAAAGAGGACGCTACCCTATTGTTGAGGTGTATCGAGGCCTCAGTCAATCTGCGCGGGAGCGACTGGGTGAGGAAGCACAGAGACAGGCTGCTGAGGGAGTTCGAGGCCTTCAACGGCATTCCCTTGGATTACCAGCCGAAGTAACCGCCTTCGCGCACGACCTTGCCATCCTGCCCCTGGGCACCCTCGACCCAGAGGTCGAGTCCCAGATGATGGAGGTTCTCCTCCTGAATGAGGCACGGGATGAGCAGGGCTGTCCCCTCAACGACGAGATCACGCCCGTCGAAGCCATAGACAACCCCACGGTCAATGACCTCTGGCGTCTGCTTGGCCTTACCGCGGAAATGGTCAAGGCCAAGATCATAGACCTCCGCGGCAGGCCTATCACCAGCCGGGAACCCATCACTGTCAAGGAACCCCGCGCAGCTACGAGCGCCCTCAATGTCACGCAGGCCGATCTGGCCCAGGCCATAAGGGAGCACTACGAGGCCAGGATCGCAGAACAGCAGGCGAATGCGAAACAGGCGCTTCTGGCGATCAAGCAGAAGTACCTGAAGCTCCTCAATGAGGCTAACAAGAAGCTGACCCGCCAGCAGTTCAAGACGGCCCAGAGGCTCAAGGAGAAGACCCAGGAGCTAGAGGGGCGGCTGACGACAAAAGGGGGTGAAGGTGTCAGCGGGACTTTGGTTTCACAGCCAGGGAACTGGACAGGCTCATGGAGTCTCTTCGCTATTCATGATAGCGCAGGTCGCCATGGTGAAATACGTCACCCAGATTATGACGCCGATGATACAGATAATGAATCCTGCCACCGTCCACTTCCTCTGGACCCTCTTGAAGTGCTCGACGCTATCCCACCTCCGGGCTGTCCAGGCCCACTCGTTCCCCTTAGCGCCAAGGATAAACGCCATGACAATGTTCACGACTGGCACCAAGCCGAGGAGTGAGATCCAGACGCTGTTGCCAATACCCCATATCCACCCCAGGAAGAAGCCGCCCCAGTTCCAGTACCTGATTACAGATGGGACCTGTGAGGCGACTCCGGTAATGGACGTGTGTGCTGTCGGAGCGTCTGGCCTGCCGGCGACAGGCGGTGGCGAAAGTGGCAGGGAAGCACCGCACTTCAGGCACCTGCTGGTCAGACTGGGGTTTGATGCGCCGCACTCTGGGCAGAACACGTCATCTCCCTGCGAGGCCGGCTCTCAACATCGCTTCGGGGACGCCACTGCACCATTATAGCAGCCGCCGGTATGCGTGCACAGGAGGAGACAAGAAAGGTGGACAGTCTTCTTGGGATTTCGAATTTTAGATTTGGCATTCGGTCCAGGCCCGCGGCTTCACTTCTGGAGGCATCACGTGTGCGCCAAGAGGGGAGAACTGCTGTTAAGCCCCGGAGTTCCGTGAAATGCGGTAAAATATATATGGTGGAGGAGGGGAAGCGGAGAGCCAGATCTCCCCGGCCAATCGCCCCCGAGGTTAGCCATGACACCACCGGCAATCCACGTCCGCAATTTGAGCAAGACCTATGTCGTCAGCCAGCAGGAGGCTGGCGCCAGGGCGGCGCTGCGCGACCTGTTCCGACGGCGCACCCAGCAGATCCGCGCCGTGGACGGCATCTCCTTCGATCTGGCTCCCGGTGAGATCGTGGGCTTCCTCGGGCCCAACGGCGCTGGCAAGACCACCACGCTGAAGATGCTGGCAGGGCTGCTGCACCCCACGGCAGGCGAGGTGACTGTTCTGGGACACATTCCCTGGAAG
>JAUCPZ010000050.1 GCA_030372995.1 Dehalococcoidia bacterium | reverse complement strand
GCCGGCTCAGCGCAGGCCCGGGCAACCTGATCCGCCAGGTGGAGATGATGCGCCGCCTCGGCCTGAAGGTGAAGACACCAATCCCCACGGCCTTGGTGGACCGTGCGATGTCCGATTCCCTCGACGAGCCCGGGATAATCGAGCCGCCGACCCTCCCAGCACCAGGCGATGAACCGGGATTGTCCAAAGAGGCGAGACAGCAGGGAGCGTACGAAGAGTAAAGGCCGATCGATCTACGTGCCAAGGAGGGTTGTATGGCTCTGATCAAGTGCCCGGATTGCGGTAATGACATCAGTGACATCGCCCCGACCTGTCCAAGATGTGGAAGGCCGATGAGCACACCTGCCACTGTGGAAACCACAAGCCAGTCCGAACCAGATACTCTAGGTGCGGAGAGTGCGGAAACCCAGCAAAATGCTCAGAAGACTCTCGTAAAGGAAGAGCCTGACGTCGAAAAGCGTGTCCAGCCAAACTACTTTCAGCTCATTCTCGGCATTCTCGGGTCTCTTTCAATCCTTGGCGGAGTCTTCATGCCTCTGGTTCGGGGATCGGGAGAAGCCTTCGCCACTCTTTTCGGCGCGGGATCGCTAATAGGGCTGAGCTTCCTGTTGTGGGGCTTGATCGCGCTCGGTCTTGTCGCTGTCAGAAGATTCAGGGAAATCGCCATTCCGTCAGTTGTCGTGCTTGGACTGACTGTCTTCCTCTACATCGTCCTGAGCGGTCAAGAGGGTGGCAGTTATCTCGAGTATGGTTTCGGATGGGCCCTGCTCGTCGGCGGGTCGATCATGCTGGTTATATCTGCAGCATTGCCATCCAGATGGGGGACGCGATTCCCCGTTCTCCTCATGCTGGCAGCCGTGATCAACGGCGTGATAAGCTTTCAGGCAGTAAAAGACTTCTCCGAGATGACGACAGGTCACCCGGGTACTGGTGGCTCATCTCGGCATGGAAACCATTCTCCCTCGTCACAGGCTGTTCTCGGCATAGACTCGAACCCATTCGAGGGGTCGGTCACGCTCGTTTCCATCTCCCTCGAAGGTATCCCGATGACAAACAGCTCTGGTGGGACCTGGGACAACATAAATCCAAATCCTGATCCTTTCCTTGTGATCACGTTGAACGGCGAGACCGTACATACGACAAGCGCGAGAAGCGAATCGAGCGGAAGCGCTTCCTGGTCCATCGAAAGACAGATGTTCATCTCTGAATCGAGTCAGTTGGGCATGCAGGTTTGGGATGAGGATATAAGCCAGCACGACTTGATGTTCAGCACTCAGTTCGACGGAGATCAGCTCACGTGGGGTGTGAACGATATCGAACTAGAAAACGGCACGACCATCACTCTCGTGTTCAGATAGGTACAGATGATCAACCCTGACTACCCACACATTGAACCGAGAACGTTTCTTTCTGAGGAAACCAGCCAAGGGATGGTCTGAGATAAAGCTCTACGTCGGCATCACCCTTGAGAACTGGCTCGAGCGCCCTGCCGATTCCGATCCGCTCGTTTTGAGATCACAATCTGTGATGTCATGTGCTGCCCTCCACGATGCGGGCCGGGCGGGATGAAGCTCTACGTCGGCCTGACGGATCGCAGCTGGTTCGACCATCTGGCCGCGATGGACCCTCCTGCTGACGAGATCAACTTCTGGCGCCCCGGTGGTCTCACGAACTTCAAGGCAGTCGAGCCCGGCGCCCCCTTCCTCTTCAAGCTGCACAGCCCGGACAACGTGATCGCCGGCTGGGGATACTTCTTCCAGCATTTCAAGCTGCCCGTGTCGCTGGCCTGGCGTGCCTACGAGCAGAAGAACGGCGCGGTCAGCCTGTCGCGTCTGCGCGACCTGATCAGGAAGCACCGCGGCACCGACGAGCACGACCCCTGGATAGGCTGCACGATCCTCACCAGTCCGGTCTTTCTTCCGAGGGACGAGTGGTTCCCCGTGCCGGCCGACTGGGCTTCAAACATAGTTAGCGGCCGCACCTACACCTCGGACGACACGCTTGCTGCCGCACTCTGGGATGCCGTGCAGCAGAGGGAGAGGATTGCCTCGCCCCTCGACGATCAGCTCGCGATCGCTCTCGAAGGCCCCCGATACGGTGCGGAGTTCGTGGCCAGAGCCAGGCTGGGCCAGGGCACTTTCCGGATCCTGGTCACCGACGCCTACAACCGCAGGTGCGCGATGACCGGGGAGAAGACCCTCCCCGTGCTGGAGGCGGCCCACATCAGGAGCTTCAGCGAAGGCGGCCCGAACCGCACCAGCAACGGCCTGCTGCTTCGCTCGGATCTGCACACGCTCTTCGACTCGGGCTACATGACCGTGACACCCGACTACCATGTCGAGGTGAGTCCCCGCATCCATGAGGAGTACAACAACGGCAAAGAGTACTACGCCCTGCACGGCCGGCCCCTCACCCTCCCGGATGATCCATCAGCCCGTCCGGCCCGGGAGTACCTGGAATGGCACAACGAGAAGGTGTATAGCGCATGACGGTTTATCCACCACTTTCCTCAATTGGGCCTCGAATTGGAAGAAGTAAAAGAAGATCACTCTTCCCGAGACCGCAACTAGAAGGCAGTCAGATTGAGGAACTCCCCAACGTGTTCCTCGAGTTAACAGATCTCGACTGCAATTCTGAATCAATTGCCATCAAGAGAAACGCTCTGGAACAGGTAGAGGTAGTAGGTTATTACACCCCCCTGTTACGGATTCGATCAGGAGATGCCTATCGCTTTTCTTGTCATCGCCGTTTCTAGAGTAGACACAATCGCCGGAATGGATGTGACATTCTCCGGGGGAACCCGGTGGAGGATGTGACCTCCTGGCTGCATGATCGGGGTGCTAACCATTCCCTGAACAGCAGC
>JAUCPZ010000049.1 GCA_030372995.1 Dehalococcoidia bacterium | reverse complement strand
CCTGAGTTGGAGAAACGGTGCTCGGGAGATCAGCCTCAAGAGGTGGGCGGCTTACCGGCGGCAACATAATCGGATCCGTCGTCATGCAGCGTAATCACGAAACTGACCAACCGAAAACGGCACTAGCACCTATCGTTGTGTGTTACCCGGGCCTTGACGGGGAGATCGCGGGGGATACCTCGGCGTACGACATCACACAATTGGCGGGCGGCGCGGCCCTTGACATGGATATCGGGTCAGTAGGCGGTTGTGCGTCCGCATTGCGAGCCGTCCTCTCGTGGGATACCGGCGGCGCCGACGTGGATCTCCACGTGCGCAACGACCGTGGTCAGCATACGTACTACGCCAACAAGACAGGCATTCCCAACAGCTTCCTCGATGTCGACGACGTTGATGGCTACGGTCCGGAAAACTTCTATTTGAGGCCGATGGAGCCGTATGTTGCTTACGAGGTGTTCGTACATTACTATTCGGATCACGGGCGCGGCCCGACAACCGCACAAGTACAAGTCTTTCTTGACAACAGACAAGTGGCGAACACGAGCTTTTTCTTGAGCGACGGGCAGTATGAGACCGTTGGTGTTTTTGGCGTGCAAAACCTTGGTGTAGACGGTGCGGCACCATTCAGTCTGCTGCTTGAGCCCGCGGGAACGCTTGACGGACCTGAGAGTCATCCTTGCGGTTTGTCTCCGCTCTTCTTTGATCAGTTGCCGGCCAAGTGACAGCAAGGAATGGGTCACTTGGACCTGGCTATGATTGTGGAGTTGCTCGGTGGCATTGCGGGCAGACACCGGGCCGGATTCGATTATCCACATGTCGGTCGCTGTCCCTGAGTTTCTCCCCAGCCAGTCTCGTTGCGGTCAGCCTGACATGGGCCTTGCTGGCCAATGCAGGCCTAGGTGCCCGTAGCCGACGTAACTGACAAGCACCATCGATGTCACGGTTGAAGTCCGCCGTTTCGCCTCGTTCTTATTGGGTTCCCGTGGAAAGTCTGGACACTGTCACGAACTCTGTCTGAGGGAGATTTCCCACCTGCTCGGCGATCGGGGTGCGATTCCGGTTTCGAGGTATCCAAGGCCTGGAGGATCCAGAGGAGGCGCGAGCAGCAGCCTCTGCTTTTCGACGAGGGTACGTTACCGTCCGAACGCTGCGCTAAGATCCAAGAACGGCTGCTGCGCTCCAGATACGCCATCTATTCAGTACCCAGACCGCCAGATGATTTCCTGGCAATCCAGGTCCGATTGGTTCCGTTCTTAGCGAAAGCACTATAGAGAACTTTGAGGCTCCTGGGCCGATGGCTGCGAGGAAACCCCGTCACCACGCAGCAGGCCCGGACGCGCGTAGATCCACACGCTCGGGGCAGAAGGAGTCCACTCATGATCCCCTCAACAATCCAAATGAGTGTTCTCGACTCGTTGGCCCGGCGGCCTTCTCGTGCATCAGCCGCCGCCATCGGACATGAATTCGTTTTGAACGGTGCTCAGCCCAATCTGCGTCATCTGGGGCTGGACGCTCTGGACCAGATGGTCTGTGACTGGTCGGTGGCAATCCTGGAAGAGGCCATCAACGATCCAACACGTGGTTTTCATCTCCGGCAGCATGCAGTCACCAAGCTGCGGGATCTCGTCAAGGTCGCAATCGACCGCGGGTATTCCGCGATCAACAGCACAGCCTGCTGTCAGTTGGCTCGGGCAGCCCAGGCAGAGCTCCGCAGCCAGGCGGCAAAGGGGCAGATTGGGGAGATCCAGGCGGTTGAGGATCTGTGCGATCACCTGAGCCAGGCGGTAGTCGACGGTTTTTTCGGAGAGCTGCCAGACTTCTAGAGGGCATTTGGCCCGGACTTTGAGCCAGGCGTGTTGGGAAGGGAAATCTAATGCCGCAAAGATGTCTTCTTGCTCCAGCCGCTCGAAAGGCCTTCGGGGTTTCTGGTTTATCGGACACTCCCGGCTTCAAGCCCCGCCCGGCCTCTTCACGCGGGAGCGATGGCTCCACTGGCGCCGTTCAGGCTTCGGACGAAAGCGCCATGAGTCTCAGGCAGATGTCAGCGGTGGCGCCTGAAGCCTGCAGAGTACCGACTGGAGGTAGCGTAAGCCTTTGCCTCAAACCCACGTACGGCCATGCGTATCGACCTGGTTTCTATTGGAAGGGCCGGGATCGCCCGGGCCAAGGGCTTCGTGCGGGATCCGCGTTCGTGGCGGGTTCGAGCGTATCCGGTGGTTGCCCAAGAAGACACCGGAAGAACTACTGCTGCCAGCCGCGCCTGAGGCGTTCCCATTTGCGTGCCATAATCCCGGATCGGTATACTGGTGATTCTGGGAGCGCTGCCAGCCTCAGCGTTGGTGCGCCTCGCCTTTCTGCCGAGCCCGGAGGAACCATGATCACCACCACGAGCACCTCCTTGCTTGCGGGCTTGCACGACCGAGGCAACGAGCGGGCTTGGGGGGAGTTTGACGCCCGGTACCATCCGTTGCTCATCTCGTTTGGCCGCCGTCTCGGCTTGGCGGAGCACGACGCATACGACGCTGCCCAGGAGACCCTTCTGGCTTTTGCTGAGGCTTACCGGCAGGGTCGGTATGACCGCGAGAAGGGACGGCTGCGCACCTGGCTCTACGGGATTGCCACGAACAAGATCCGTGATCTTCAACGCCGTCGCGCCAGGGAAATCGTCGGCGACGCAGCTGACAGAACGGGCCTGATGGAGCAGATTCCTGACGAGCACACCATGAGCGAGGCGTGGGAGGCTGAATGGCAAGCAGCTGTTCTGGCAGCCTGCACGGAAGAAGTGCGGCACCAGGTTGAGGCATCAACCATGCAAGCCTTCGAATTGTTCGTACTGAAGGGCCGGCCGGGAGAAGAGGTTGCGCAGCATCTGGGCATATCGCGCGATGCCGTGTTCAAGGCCAAGAGGCGAGTATTGACGCGGATGCGCGAAGTGTACGACCGCTTGCAGGCTGACTGGTGAGGATGAGTGAGAATGCCATGCTTGACGGAAGAGCAGCTTGACGCCCTGGCGGCTGGCGAGTTGTCGGATACCGCCGCCGAGCTCCTCTGTGCCCATCTTGGAGAGTGCCGGAAGTGCCAAGAACTCTTCGACGAGTGTCGCGAGAATCATCCGTTTGCAGCGGATCTCAGAGTCTGGTTGGCGGATGGGAGAGGGGTAGACGTTATCAGATCTGTCAGCCTGAGCAGTTCATCGCCGGACTCTGAGAAAAGTGGACCTTCGCCGTTCCCTTCGGTCGACGGCATTCCCGGCTACGAGATCGTTCGCGAAATCCACCGCGGAGGCCAAGGAGTGGTGTACGAGGCGGTCCAAGTCTCGACCAACCGGACGGTCGCAGTCAAGGTCATGCTCGAAGGCCCGTTTGTCAGCGAGCGGGCCCGTTGGCGGTTCGAACGCGAAGTCAAACTGATTGCCCGACTACGGCATCCGAACATCGTGGTGATCCACGACAGCGGGATTGCCCAGAAGCGTTACTACTTCGCGATGGACTACGTCCGCGGCGAACCGCTGGATACGCACATCCGGCTATCCGCTTTGCCGACGCGCGGGATTGTGCGCATCTTCCTGCAAGTGTGTGACGCCGTCAGCTGCGCCCATCGCCACGGGGTGATCCATCGCGATCTCAAGCCGTCGAACATCCTGGTAGGTGACGACGGCCGCCCGCAGGTGCTGGACTTCGGCCTCGCGAAAACCGCTGATGAGCAGAGGGAAGGGTCGGGCCGACCCCTGGTCACCATGCCGGGTCAGATCATGGGGACTATCCGTTATATGTCGCCCGAGCAGGCCAGGGGCGA
>JAUCPZ010000048.1 GCA_030372995.1 Dehalococcoidia bacterium | reverse complement strand
CCCCCCCCCCCCCCCACCCCCCCCCCCGCTGCATAAAGGGAGTCGACGCCTACGCACAACTGGGATCGGGAGTTTGTTCACTGGCTGCGGGCGTCGGCTGTGATTGACGCGTGCTGCCACGTATCTTATCGAGAAACACCTTGCGAACGCCGTATGAAGCCCAGTTGGCATGATCGGGCGTCTTCCGGTTGAATCCCACAAGAGAGGCCAGGTCGTATACCATGGCATCGATAGCCCCGATCTTGAAGGCTCCATCGGTGGAAGATGCTCCGATGCTGGCCTGATAGTCAGCATTGAGCATGCGGCGCGCTTTCCACTCAAGTATCATCTCAAATGCGCGGTCCAGATCAGTCATTCTTACCTCCTCTTAGACGACTTCATGCTTGTGCGGCGGTTTCGGGAGCCGTACATTCACTGTCGGGCCACGGCAGCCTCATGCTCGAGCCCAGGTACCAAATGAGACCCATGCCCCGTCAACAGTGATATGAATTATAGGATACTTATCGCTATAGTGTCAATCCTGAACGCACTGTTCTTGGCTGCCGAGCACGGATACTGCGCAGCACCGCAGTCATCCTCTACGGTGCTGCTGACGTGCTGGAATTCGCCCTACGCCTTGGGATGTGGACGAAATGCAACACTGTTGCATTTGAGCGGGGCCAATGCTATATTGGGCGAACGAATGGGGGAACAAGAGAGTGTCTTTCACTGAGTATGCTGAAAGGACCCTGCGCGAAAAGGGCTACAAGCTGACCAGACCGCGGAAGCAGGTGCTGAAGGCCATAGAAGAGGCAAGGGGTCCGATGTCGCCCTACGACATTGGCAAGATGATGGAAGGTAAAGGAAAGCATCTGGACCAGGTCACCGTTTACCGCGTGATCAATTTGCTGTGTTCCCTGAATCTGGTGCACAAGGTGTTCTCGCGTGGCGGGTATGTCAGGTGCGACCTGCAGGAGGAGGAGGGATGTCACCGCTTCCTGGTTTGCCGGGGCTGCGGCAGCCTGCAGGAGTTCCGGGATGAGGCACTTTGCCGTCAGGAAAGCCAGATCGCCCGGAAGATGGGGTTCCAGGCGGAACATCACGTGGTGGAATCGTCTGGTTTATGCAAAGATTGCCGTGACTGAGAAGGTGACAGCGAAGCGGACTGCCGGAGGCTTGGAGAGGTGGTTACAGGCTGCCGCCAGGGCAGTGCTGGTGCTCATCATGCTGCTTGTCATCATCGATGGCGTGGCGTGCAGTCAACGAGAGTACAGTGGCAAGATGACAGTGGTCGCCACCATCTTCCCCTTGGCCGATTTCGTGAAGAACGTGGCGGGAGACAGGGTAGAAGTAGTCACCCTGCTGCGGCCTGGGGACAGCCCCCACACGTATGAGCCGTCTTCGCGCGATATGAAAGCTGTGAGCCGTGCCAGGCTCCTCGTGGTCAATGGCGCAGGGCTGGACTTCTGGGTGGAGAAACTGAAGTCAGCAGCCAGCGACAACTTGTCGGTCGTGGATACTTCCTTGGCACTGGAAGCAGAAGGTCTGCTGCTGTCGAGCGGCGAGCATGAGCAGGAACACGCAGGAGATACTCATGGCGGAGTGAATCCCCACTATTGGCTGGATCCGGTGCTAGCGCAGAAACAGGTGGGGACGATTGCCTCTGCATTGGCGCAGGCTGACCCGGAGAACCGGGATTTCTACCTGGGCAATGCCGCTGTCTACGTCAACGAACTCAAGTCGCTGGACGAGGAGATCAAAGCGAAGACCGGGGAGTTCTCCTTTCGCCAGTTCATTGCCTTCCATGCATCCTGGACATATTTTGCCAGGAGGTACGACCTGGTGGAGGCGGCGGTGATCCAAGAGGCGCCGGGTAAAGAGCCGTCTTCAGCATACATAAAGACTGTTGTCGACCTGGCCAAAGCCCTTCAGGTGAAAGCCATATTCGCTGAGCCACAGTTCAACAGCCAGGCGGCGAAGGCAATTGCCGCTGACAGCGGGGCGGAAGTCCTCCTGCTGGATCCTCTGGGCGGCCACGGACTGAAGAACAGGGATAGCTATATCGCGCTGATGAGATACAACGTGAGCCAGATGGAAAGGGCGATGGGATGACCAAGCCGAGCGTGGTCAAGTTGGAAGACGTTTGGGTATCGTACCACGAGACACTGGCCTTGAGGGCCGTCGACATGCAGATTGAGGATGGCGAGTTCCTGGGGCTGATCGGGCCGAATGGCAGTGGCAAGACAACCCTGATCAAGGTCATCCTGGGACTGGTGAAACCGGACCGGGGCAAAGTGGAAGTCTTTGGCATGCCCCCGGACAAGCTGGGAGCCAGACATCACCTGATCGGCTACGTTCCACAGAGAAGCCAAGGTGATTGGAGCTTCCCGGTCTCCGTGCTGGACGTGGTGCTGATGGGGCGGTACGGGCGCATCGGCTTGTTCAAGCGGCCGTCGCCGGCTGACCGTGAAATCGCCATTAACGCCCTGGAGGATGTCCAGATGCAGGACTTCGCCCGGCGGCAGTTAGCCGAGTTGTCTGGCGGCCAGCAGCAACGGGTCCTGATTGCGCGGGCTTTGGCGACGGAGCCGAAGCTGCTGCTGCTCGATGAGCCGGCGGCGGGTGTGGATGCGTATGGCGAGGAGAGGTTCTATGAAATGCTGAAGAACCTGAAGGAGCAGCAGGGCTTGACGATTGTCGTGGTGACGCACGACATTGCCGTGGTTTCGGCTCATGTTGAGAAGCTGGCGTGCCTGAACCAGACGCTGTACACCCATGCTCCGCCAGCCGAGGTGATCACGGCGGGCACCCTGGAGAAGGTCTATGGTTGCGAGGTGGAGCTGCTGGCCCATGGCCGGATTCCGCACCGCGTGGTTGGGGAGCACAAGTGAGCGATATCCTGAGCTATCCCTTCATGCAGAGGGCGCTGATCGCCGCGGTGCTCGTGGGAGTGGTCTGTTCGGTCATCGGTACGTATGTTGTCCTGAAGAAACTGGCCTTCATCGGGGCTGGGATTTCGCATTCGGCGTTCGGCGGGGTGGCGCTGGGCTACTTGGTGGGGCTGGATCCGATCGGCATCGCCATCCCGTTCTGCTTGGCGACGGCCATGGCCATCGGCTGGGTGAGCAGGAAGGGGCGCATCTCTGAAGATACCGCCATCGGCATCGCCTTCGCCAGCACCATGGCTTTGGGGGCGCTTTTCATCAGCCTAAGAGTGGGATATAACGTAGACCTCTTCGGCTACCTCTTCGGCTCTATCCTGGCCGTCTCCTGGTCAGACCTGTGGTTGATCCTGGGGTTGGGTTTTGCCGTCATTGCGGTCGTGGTGCTGCTGTTCAAGGAGCTGCTGTTCGTCAGCTTCGATGAGGAGATGGCGGCTGTCAGCGGGTTGCCAGTGCAGGCGCTCTACTTTCTGCTCTTAGGGCTGATGGCACTGACCGTGATCATCTCCATCAAGATCGTCGGCATCATCCTGGTGGAAGCGCTGCTCGTGATACCGGCAGCGGCGGCCTTTCAGTTGACGCGCAGCTTCGTGAGGATGATGGGCCTGTCTGTGCTGATTGGTGTCGGGTCCGGGGTGGTGGGGCTTCTGCTGTCGTACTGGTGGGACCTGCCCTCCGGAGCCACCATCGTGCTCACTGCGGCGGCGATCTTCTTCGTGTGCTTCGTCTTCTCGCCGAAGCGGCGGAGGCGCCTGGTCGCTGCCAAGGGCTAGCCCCGCTTGCATCCAAATCGGCAACTCTTTCACCGATGCTATAATCTGACCATTCGGGCTGCAGCGGAGTGATGCGTGGGCACATAGCAATCACGTCCCGCCGAGGAAGTGACAGGCTGTGAGCGTCGACGAACGGAGGGAGGGGGGAGATGTGCGAATTCTGCCATAAGCACGGTGAAGGTCAGAAGTGGTACCTCCGGGCCGAGAACTACTCGGAAGACCTCTTGAGTGATCTCCGGAGGCGCAAGTTCATTCAGGATTTCTTCCGTTCCCCGGAGCAAGATAGAGACAGTGGGGGTGGGGACAGATGGGAGAAGCTGGAGCGTGCTCCGTCCTTTGTTCGGTCGGTGATAACCTCGATGGGTGTGAATCGGCAGAAGAAGGTCCACTATGGGCAGGTCGTGCCGATCGAGGAGGTGGAGCGCATTTTCGGCTTCGTCAACTCCGTCGTGAGGCTGCCATGCATCTGCCGCCAGGTCACGGTCGGCAGTGAGCAACGGTACTGCTATGGGGTCAGCATGGTTCCGCAAGAGGAATCGCAGTTCACCAGGTTGCTACGAGAGATCGATGCAAGTTACCTCACGGGCCCGAACACGAGAGGCCTGGAGGCGCTGTCCAAAGAGGAGGCCCTAGCCAGCCTGAGGGAACTGGAAAGGAAGGGTCTCTGCCATACCGTGTGGACTTTCGTTGCCCCGTTCATTGGTGGCATATGCAACTGTGACCGCTCGGACTGTGAGGCGATGCGGGCTACCGTCACCCACAACTTCCCGGTGATGTTTCGGGCGGAATACGTCGCCGAAGTCAATCCTGAGCTCTGCAACGGGTGCCGCCAGTGCATGCGCGTCTGCCAGTTTGGGGCCATCGGCTACAGCATCGCTCACGAGAAGGTGGTGATAGACCCCAGGCGATGCTATGGCTGTGGGATCTGCCGCAGCCTATGTACGAAGAACGCCACAACGCTTGCCGAACGCTCTTCGGTGCCCCTGGCGCGGGGAGTGTGGTGAGAAGAGGCGCCCCCCAGCCCTTGGCCCGCATTTTCACCTGGATGTTTGTGGAGGCAGGTCTCAGACCTGCCTCTCTATGCTCTTGCTGCCCTCCGCCGTGCCCGCCACGTCCGGTGCAACCTGGCGTAGAACAGGAGCATGGTGAAGGCCAGCAGAACAAACAGGCTCAGCAATAGCAATACGGGCTTCCACGGGGAGGACGTCACCGTGATCGTCAGGGGCGCCCCAAGGTCCGATGGGCCGTAGCTTATCCGCCCGCAGTCGTCGACGGACCTGACCACGATCTCGTGCCTCCCGCGAGACAGCTGCAGATCGACGCTGGAGGCACTGCCCGAGTAGTTGCGCACGCCGTCCACGAACACCTGGACGAATTCCCCCTGGCTGTTGCCTTCCCATCTCACTCCCACGATAGAGCCTGTCTTTGCACCCGGGGAAGGTGATGTGACTTCCAGACCGGAGTTCAGGCTCAAGAAGTACGCACAGCCTCGAGCGGCCAGCCCCAGGCAGTCCGCCTGATTGGTGTGGAATAGTGAGACTGTGGGCGCAGCAAACCCTGTGAAGGAGCCCATGTGCCGTGCATCTGCTGTATTGGCCACTGCCAGTACATCACTGTGGCCCGTTCGAGCCTCCATACTCGCGAACGGGTTGGCCGACTCGGGCTGGTAGGGGACCTCTGGTTCAATAGACCACGCGATGACCTCCTGACGGCCGTCACGGCCGACATCGAACCGCAATGCCGTCTCATCCTGCTCTGCGTACTGCCACTCACTCCGCCTGATGGCCGCCGACGTCGGTATCACGTCTATCCGATCATTCCCCGCTGGACTGAATACTTCCAGCCTGCTCTGGAGGAGGGAATCGTCACTGTAATCCCAGTGGCCTGCCACTCTTGCGAGAGCCAAGTCGTCGGCGCTATCCCCGCTGAGATCACCGACCACCACTGCTGGCAGAGGATTGTCTGGAATGCCACTGCTACCCCAGCGGTAGCCTTCCATATCATAGGTGTGTGACCACAGAACCGTACCAGTCCTGCCCGAAACTGCCTGCAAGCCGAGCTGGTTTGATTTTCTGCTGCCGGCTGCCCCGCACAGATTGAGGAGCAAGAGTAGCACTGAGTCCGCGCAGCCGTCCGCGTCAAAGTCACCGCAGGCCAAGTCGTAGGCCATCACCTGACCATCCAGGTCGACCTTGAACAGCGATTGCCCGTCACTCAGTGACTGCAGACAGAGCAGGGGGCACGGCTGAGTGAATGTGCCGCCCTGCTGGGTGAACTTGCCGTCCTGGAAGTAGGCCAGCTCCCTGACACCGTCTCCGTTGCTATCAGGCACGATCTCGAGCGCACCGATAGTCCATCCGTCTTGGGCAAGAATGTTGCGGAGAAGCCCGTAGTTGTCCGGGCCATCGATGCTCCCAAAGATTGCCACGTGGCTGGTGTATGCCAGGGCCAGATCACTCACCTTGTCTCCGTTGATGTCATCGAGGACGGTGAAACCACGGCAGTGGCTGTAGGTCTCATCTTGGATCCATTCGGTGTACGTGGTGCCCCACAGCTCTGTGCCTGTACCGTCGATGGTCAAGAGGGCGTACTCGTGAGGGTACGAGTCATCGCCGCTGGGGTCAGCCACGCCAACCGCGACGGCCCAGCCCGAGTCTCCGTTCCGGAGGACGCCTACCGAGGTCACGGTTTGCCTGATGGGAAGGATGGCGGGGTTTCCGTCTCTGCCACTGAAGATGAAGACATTGTTCTCACTGTAGCCGATGAAGTCAGGAACGCCATCGCCGCCAACCAGGTCAGGCGTCAGCTGCATTCCCTTCAAGCCGCCGACGGCAAGGAGTTCCGCGGGACCTATCTCGTATGTCCAGGCTACAGTCCTCGTGGTCCCATCCATCATCTGGAGCGACCTTACCTCAAGTCCTCTCTGACTGCTGGAGTCTATGCTTATCCCGCGTCCGGGTTCGATACTATACGTAGTGCCTTGGACACTGAAATCCCACTCGCAGCAGAACAGCGTATCCACTCCGTCATCTCCTACGAAGTCCCCGCTCTCGGTGGTAATGTGACTGATGCGCGGAAAGCACCAAAGCCGCTCGCCGGAGGCGGACACCATGCACATGTCGCCCAGTGAGGAGACCAGGAGGTATCGGTCCTCCTCCAATTGGGCCACGATGGCGGCCTTCTTGTCGAGGTTCTCGATGGGGATGGTCTTGGCCACCGATTCTGCGTCCGCCGCGTTGATCAACTCGATCTGCTGCTCGGTCGATGCCAGAATCACAGGTTTGCCGTTGAACAAGCCAATTT
This sequence comes from Dehalococcoidia bacterium, assembly GCA_030372995.1. Lineage (GTDB taxonomy): Bacteria > Chloroflexota > Dehalococcoidia > UBA2247 > RBG-13-53-26 > JAFGCL01. The sequence goes on along the minus strand of JAUCPZ010000048.1, from coordinate 10,561 downwards.
CCGGCGCATAGTAACCCCACATGGGCAGAGTCTTCTTCCATGCCAATGTACCATTGGCATCGAGCACCGCCACCTGACAACCTGAAGTCGTGTACGTGATGTAGTCCGAACCCTCCACGACCACTACTCTTGCGGGGCTGTCCCCAGCACCTTCGGATACCGATGCTGCTCGCAGCCTACCCGTCATGCCCTGGTCTCCGAAGACCTCAGTCTCCCATCTCAGACTCTGATTGTTGAGATCAAACATCCGCGCGAATCCATCCCCTGATGTAACCACCACCTTCCCCGCTTCTCTATCGAGAACCAGTATGTCATTCACCTTGGCTTTCACCAAGCTCCCATTGTCATCCTCGTATTCTGGCAGTCTGGTCTGCCAGGCTACTCCTCCTGTCCGACCGTTGATGAGGTGAAGCTCTCCTGCCTCAGATCCTGCGAGCAACTCATCCACCTTGTCGCCGTTGACGTCGGGAATCGCTGCTAACTTCTCCAGTGCATGCGGCGCGCGAAACTCCCACTCACTCGCGCCATTGCGGGCATCGACGGAGAAGACGCATCGTCCGGCAGCAACTACAAGGCTCTGGAGCCCAATCCCATCGAGGATCTCCATGTCCGCAACACTGAGTTGGACCTTGACCCAGCGCCTGTCCCAGACTCTCACCGCCGGCGCAAATTGCCACAGCTTCTCCCAAGTGGCACCGTCGTAGCAGCGGAGCGCGGGCACCTGCACGTCATTCAGTGCCACTGCCACCTCACGGCTGCCGTCGCCGGTGATGTCGGTGATGAGGGCTACGAAACGCACCCCGAACGGGGTGTAGAGGAAGTGCCGCAGTTTGCCGTCCAGGCCGACGACATAGAGCCCGTTGGAGGTCCCCACGAAGGCCAGTTGTTCGCCATTGTCGTTCAGGCGATCCACCAGCACGTCGGCCGTTATGTCGCCGTAGAGGCCGAATGGCATGTACTTGAATGATTCCTCTGACTCCGCCTTGGCCGCCGGTGGTCTACCTGGTTCTGGTCCCGCTCGGTATGCGACGGCCGCGCCTGCTGCGAGGCTACTGAGGCAGACGATTGCGGCTGATATCAAGAGCAGTGCTAGGAGACTCGTCGTCCTTGTCATCAACACCTCTGGAATTCTCTCTTCTGACGGCTGGTCGACCTCAGCCCACGTCCTTTCGCTCTGTCATCACGACAGCCACAACCAGCGAACCGGCCACCAGCACCATCAACAGAATAGCGGAGACCGCCGGTGAGACGTAGTTAGCCAACTCTCCGGGGTAGAGGTACTCAGAAGAGCTGTAGACGTCTCCCAGCCTTCCGCCTTTGAATATGCCGGCGAAATAGCGGATTTCGCCCATTTCTTGTGCGGGCAGGTAATCACCACCCAGTGCCTGCTTGAGTGCGGGCGCGAAGGCATTCCCAAGCTGGTAGGAGCCATCAATCATGTAAACGTAGTTGTTCTCGTATGTCTGTGGGTTCCTTATGAACATCGTGCTGATGTTCCCGAAAAGGAATGTGAACAAGATCACTCCGCAGGCCAGGACAGTGACAACCACCTGGTTGTCCACCAGGGAGGAGAGAGCCAGTGAAATGGAGGAGAAGACCAGGATGACCAGCAGCGAGTAGAGGACCAGCCAGGAGATGGCCAGGAGCAGCGCGCAGAGCGTGGGGGCCTCCACCGGCAGAACGAACCACATGATGACTGCTTGGATGAGGAGGATGACGGTGATCATCAGGAGCGCGTGTATCACGATGCCGGCGAATTTGCCCAAGACGATTTGGCGCCGGGCGATCGGCTTGCTGACCAAAGTGAGAAGTGTTCCGTCGTTGGCCTCCTTGGAGATCGCCCCGGCTGCGCTGGTGACGACGGCGAAGGCCAGGAACAACCCGGTGGTCCAGATGAAAGAGATGCCGATGAAGCTCTTCAGGATGTAGAAGGTCGCCATGTCCGGCGAGAGGCCGGCGGTTTGCAGGTGATGCCGCCAGGACACGCCGGCAATTATGGGAACCAGCAGACCGAGAACAAGCAGTGTGAGGGTCCTCTTCCATCCAGTCAAATCGATAAGCGTCTTGCGGACTATGGCTTTGAATCCCATTTACCTGTCCTTTCCCTGGTCCATGGTGCTGCGGTAAATGTCCTCCAGCTTAACCTGCTCCTCGCCGAAGTACTTCAGCAGGCTGCCGGTCTTTGTCACCGCCTCCATGACCGCAGACTGAAGACGGCCCATGTCCGGGCTGCTGATGTGAAGAATGCCGTCATTGCCCAGCTTGATCTCTTGTATCGATGCGTGTCCCTGCAGGGCTTTCATCACCGCCTGGTTGTTTGAAGTGTTGAGGACATAGCGGTTCAAGGCTATCTCCTCCTTCATCACCTTGACGCTGTCCTCGGCTACCGTGCGGCCCTTGTTGATGAAGGTCACGGAATCGATGAGGAACTCCAGCTCGGAGAGGATGTGACTGCTAATGAAGACGGTCACGCCCTGCTCCCGGGGGAGCCCCTTCAGCTTCTCCAGGAGCGACATCCGTCCGTCGGGGTCCAGGTTGGCGGTGGGCTCATCGAGGACTAGCAGCTCCGGCCTGTGGGACATGGCTTGGGCGATGCTCAGGCGCTGCTTCATGCCGGCGCTGAATCCGCCCACCTTGACGTTGGCGAAGTCGCTGAGCTCCAGCCAGTTCAGGAGTTCCTGGCTGCGCCTCTCCGCCTCATCAGGCTTAATCCCGCTCAAGGCGGCCATATGGACCAGGTAGTCGAAAGCGGTCCAGTCCTTGTAGAAAGAAGGCCGCTCCGGAGAGTAGCCGATGACCCGCCGGGCGTCCACGGACCCGATGGGATATCCCTTGATGAGTCCTTCGCCGCTGGTGCGCCTGATCGCGCCCACCAGGAGCTTGATGGTGGTGGACTTGCCGGCCCCGTTTGGGCCGACGAAGCCGTGGATGACCCCTTTTTGCACTTTCACGTCAAGGCTGTCCAGGGCCACCAGCTTGCCGAACTTCTTGGTCAGGGCTCTGGTCTCGATCATCACGTCACTGGGCATGTTGGCCTTCCCTTCTTGTGTCATTCCCGCGCAGGCGGGAATCCAGTTGCTGTCGATTCCTATTCAACCCCTTGGTCCCCAATCTTGGAGGATAGAAAAGAAGGAGAGTTGAGGGACACCCTTGAACTCCCGGCAGGGACTCGTCCCTGCACCCTCTTGAGATCTCGGATCAGCTGTTCTGGAATGCCCTCAAACTCTCGGGCGGCATGTGTACTTCTCCTCACTTCGTTGCCCTCCGCCGCGCCCGCCATGCCCGGTGCAGCCTGGCATAGAACAGGGCCAGGACGGCAGCCAGCAAGACAAGCAGGCTCCCCGCCAGCCACACCGGTTTCCAGGGAGAAGGGGATACCCTGATGGAAAGCGGAGTACTCAAGTCCGGCGGGCTGTATGATATGCGTCCGCACTCATCGATGGACCTGACCAGTATGGTGTGGTTCCCCCGTGCCAGGAACAGATCAGACTCCAAGCCGTTGGTGATGTCATTGCGGACTCCATCCACAAACACCTGCGAGAAGCTGCCGTCGGATGGTCCTTCCCATTTGACTGTGACGATGGAACGTGTCCTCTCTCCGTCCCCGGGTGAGGTGATCTGAAGGTCGAGGCCTGTCTGCAGATAGCAGATGCCGCCGCAGGCCGCTACCTCCAGCACGCCAGACTGGTGACTCCGGAGCAGTGACATGGCATTGGCTCTGAAACGCGCGAAGGTGGCCACGCGCTGTCCGTTCTCTACATCTATCAAAGCCAGGTATTGAGGCGAACTGCTCCTGGGATCGTAGTAGAATGTGCCAACGTCAGGATCGTACGAGGGCATCGATGGCTCTGTTACTCTCATGACTATCTCCGGGTAGCCATCAGCGTTGAAATCCGCCAGCAGCATTTGGTCGTCTTGACTGGCAGCGTCGTAGTTGCCGAAGCTGCTCTGGTGCAGCCGGGGAGTCACCGCGATGTCCCTCAGCATCGTGTCGTGGGCTACGTCGAAGACTTGAAGGCGCTGCTGTTGATAGGACCCCGACGGTTGAGGCAGCGCCGCACTGTAGGCCAGATCGTCTGCGCTGTCGCCGTTGATGTCGCCGATGTTCACGATCGGCAGGATGCTGAACATGATGCCTTCAGAGGTGGAACCATAACTGAAGCCGCCGGTGCCAGTGGCATGTTCCCACACTTGGCTCCCATCTTTGTCTGAGAGTATCCTCAGGCACGACCTGCCTCCACTAATGTCTGACCATTCTAGTACCAGCATCGCCGAATCCGGGTATCCATCCGCATTGAAGTCTCCGCAGGCCAGGTCATAGCCCAGGACAGTCCCCTGGAGGTCGGCTTTGAGCAGGATTTGCCTGTCCTCAAGCGATTCTATACATAGCAGGTGGCGTGGAGGGCTATGCGAATGCCCCCTGTCATGTTCCTGCGTCTGAGGCGCGCCTTCCTGCAGACAAGCCAGCTCCCGGATGCCGTCCCCGTCGCTGTCTGCGACGACTTCAGGGACCCGGATAGAGAACCCGTCCTCACATTGAATGGTGTGGTGCAGTTCGAAGTCGGCGGCGTTGCCCTGGCTTTTCAGCGCCACTATCTGGTTGGTAGACCAGACGGCCAGATCGGTGACGTTGTCAGAGTTGATATCGTCGAGAGTCATGAAGCTGCCGCTTTCATCATCCATCCAATCGGAGGCGGTGGTTGCCCAGAGGGGAGTGCCTGCAATGTCGATGATCAGCAGGCCGTTCGCAATGCCGACAGCCAAGGCGTTGCCCGAAGGTCCGTTGCGGATGATCTCCACAGAGGCTATTGGCTGTCCCACCGGGATATTCGAGACAGTGCCATCCTTGCCGCTGAAGATGAAGATGGCCTCTCCGGCGCAGGCGATGATATCCGGGACATTGTCGCTGCCCACAAGGTCTGCAGTCACCTGTACTCTCTTGAGTCCCCCGCCGCCCTTCAATACACTGTACGGCATTTCATATGACCAGGCGACATCCTTGGTCGCGCCGTCTATCATGCGCAGCAGTCTGGCACCGAAATTCGGATACAACTCACCGCCGGACTCGGCCCAGAGCAGAACGTCTTCGGTCACGTCGCCGACGAAGTTGCCACACTGGGTAGCTACATTGCCCACCCTGGGGTAGTGCCAGAGCAGATCGCCGTTGGCAGACATGGCCACAAGGTCATTGTTGGACGAGAATGACAGATAGCCATCTCCCCCCGGCTGTCTCACGAAGACCCCCATACCTCCTGTGGCATCCATCGGGACCGCGTGCAAGACCGATTCACCGTCCTTCAGATCGACCAGCCTGATTTCCCAGGGTTCCGACTCTGACCTGTCCAGGTAGACCGGCTTGCCTTCGAATACGGCAGTCTCAAATGCCATGCCGTGCCATACGTATGCACTCTTATTCGACGTGCCCTGGCGCCAGACTATGTTCCCGGCAGAATCACAGAGCGCCCGCTTGCCATTGGTCATACCCCCAGCATACCGCACCGAGTTTCGGGTCTTGGCCAGCAGGATTTCAGCCGCGCCGTCACCCGTGAAGTCGGCAGTCGGCGACATTAGCACGCAGTCTGAAGACATCCCCGCTTCTCCCGGATCCGTCAGGAATGCGAGTGCTCCCCACACCCGTTTCTTCTCGCGCAGGTCGTACATGTGGACCCAATCGTCTGCGGAGGCGACTGCTATCTTGCCCGCGTCCTCGTCCAGGACAATGATGTCACTCACCGAGTAGTTCCTGCTGCTGTACCAGGGATCCTCGCCGTAATTCGCATCCTTGTGTTCGGGCAGCTTCGTCCGCCACTGTTGTTTGCCTGTCCGGGCATTGAGCCAGTAGAGATATCCGTCGCTCGATCCAGCGAAGACCTCGTCAGCGGCGTCATCGTTGAGGTCCGCCAGCGTCACCATCCGAGGTAGGGCCGCCGATCCTGTGAAACGCCACTGTTCCGAACCGTCTTTGGTGTCAACCGACAGCACACACCGTCCGGAGGTGATCAGCAGGCTCTGGGCATCGCTGTTGCCTATCACCTTTAGGCTCGTGATGAATAGCTGGCATTCCAACCATTGGTTGTCCCATATCCTGGCTGTGGGTGCGAACTGCCAGAGCTTCTCCCAAGTGGCTCCGTCGTAGCAGCGGAGCGCAGGTACCTGGGTATCGTCAAGCGCGATCACGATCTCGCGGGTCCCGTCGCCGGTGACGTCATCGATCAGGGCCATGTGCTTGATGCCGAAGGGCGAGTAGATAAAGTGATGCAGCTTGCCCCCCGGGGCGACCGCGTAGAGACCATTGGTGGTGCCGACGAATGTCAGGTTGTTGCTGCTGTCGCTCAGCTTGCCCATGAGAGGCGGCGTAGTGATGTCTCCGTACAGACCGAGTGGCATGCAGGTGACGGAAGGGTCTGAGGCCGACTCAGCGTCGAGCGCATACGGTATGCCAGGGTCCGGCGCAGGCAGCACGTTCATGCCCAACGCAAGGCTGCAGGTCACGGCGACGGCAATCAGCAGCAACAAGGTCCGTGCGGACTTCACCATTCTGCCAACGATCATCCTCCATCAGTTCTCCAAGACAAAAGTATCCATGGAATAGAGACGAATAAGATCGGTATTTGTTCCCGTGATGATACTGCACGTCAGCGTATGCAGGCAAGTTGCCCCCTCTCAGGACTGCTGCCGGAGCGGTCCGGCTCCGGTTACAGACCCTTGCTGCCCATGAAGTGGATCAGGTCGGCCAGGCGGCACGAGTAGCCCCACTCGTTGTCGTACCAAGCCAGCACCTTGACCATGTTGCCGCCGATGACCATGGTGCTGAGGGCATCCACAATCGAACTGGCCGGATTGCCCTTGAAGTCGATGCTCACCAGCGGTTCGTCGCAGTACTCTAGAATCCCCTTCAGCTTCCCTTCGGCCGCCTTCTTGAATGCCTTGTTGACATCCTCAGCTGTGACCTCTTTGTCGAGGTCGGCCACCAGGTCGACGACTGAGACCGTGGGTGTCGGCACGCGGTAGGCCACTCCATGAATTCTGCCCTTCAGCTCCGGAAGCACCAGCGTCACGGCCTTGGCGGCGCCAGTTGTGGTGGGTACAATGCTCAGCCCGGCCGCCCGCGCCCGGCGCAAATCCTTGTGCACCATATCCAGGATCTTCTGATCGTTGGTATAGGCATGGATGGTGGACATCAGCGCCTTGGTCACTCCGAAATCCTCGTGCAGTATCTTGACCAGCGGGGCGACGCAGTTGGTGGTGCATGAGGCGTTGGAGATGATGCGGTGCTTGGCGGGATCATACTTGTCCTCGTTGACACCGAGGACGATGGTGATGTCCTCTTCCTTGGCCGGGGCAGAAATGATCACCTTCTTGGCACCGCCCTGCAGGTGAGCCGCAGCCTTGGGGCCATCGGTGAACAGCCCGGTGGACTCGATAACGACCTGGACCCCCAAGTCGCCCCACTTGATCTTAGCCGGGTCCCGCTCGGCCAAGACCTTGATGGGCTTGCCATCGACTACGATGGAATCCGTGGTGGCCTCTATCTTCCCCGGATAGGCACCGTAGTTGCTGTCGTACTTCAGTAGGTGGGCGTTGCTCTTCGCATCGGTGAGGTCGTTGATGGCGACGACCTCCACCCTGTCCGGGTGACGCTGCTTGATGGCCTTCAGCGCGAGCCTGCCAATGCGACCAAATCCGTTGATACCGACTTTCGTTGACATCGACGTCCTCCTTCAGGCTTATTCGGGAACGCGAGCAATCTGGTATTCCGGATCGCCTTTCACAGACCTGCGGCCTGTGCCTACCAAGATCTGGTCCTAGCCCCAGGAAGCAGGCTACTTGTGCTTCCGCTCCCAGCGGGTCTTCTTCATCATTTTCTTGTGCTTGTGCTTGGCCATCTTCTTCTTACGCCATTTACGAACCGAGCCCATACCCCCTACCTTTCACAGAATCACCTGCTTCCCCGAGACGACGGCGGCCACGTTCCAGCATATCGAGGAACGCCTCCACCTTTGTTCGCAGGTGCGGAGTCAACACGTAGTCAGCGTTTCCTTCGAGAGTCACCAATGGAGTGGCGAGTTTCTCACGGAATATGATATCACCAATCGCGCGGTGGCAAAAGGCCTGAACGTAGTGGATGACCCCATCGACCCTGCGGCGACGCAATTCCGTCCTGATGTCCTTGACCCGGCCGAAGATAGAGTACGGGTAAGTGTAGTTCGAATACTGCTCGGCCAGGTTGTGACCCGGGCGGGGCATGGCGAACTGCCGCTGGATCTCGTTAAAGACTACCCTGGCCCCGCTCCGCTCCACAAAGCGGTGCAGGTCTCGGGCGAAGACTGGAGGGACGCCTATATATGCTAGGCGAAGTTCATCGGAGAATGGCTGGCGCTGCCGGCATTGGGCCAGGAAACGCTGCAGATCGCTTTGGTAGCGGCGGGCGTCGCCGTTGAAGTCCGAGCTGGAAACCAGCCAGAGGTGGTTGTCCCAGCCGCTGACGAGGTTGTCTTTCCAGGTGAGAGTGTCCAGCCTCGCCGCGAGCCGGCGGCACGGGGCTAGTTCGGCCCGCATTTCCTCCGCAGCCTCCAGCGTGGTCCCAAGCACCCCGGCCAGAGCCTGCAGGCGAGCTCGCATCTCCTTCGCGTCCGGGTAGTCCGGATAGGCGAAAGGGATTACCCGGAACTTTCGCATCTTGAGGACTTCCATGAGCATCAGCGTGTTGGAGCAATCCCCCGTGGTGACGCACAGGACTGTATTGATCTTGCGATCAACACAGGCCCCGTAGATGCCCTTGATCCAAGTGCAGCAGTTCTGAGGGAAGCCCGCCCGCTCGGCGATGCCCACCAGGCGGTCCGGGTCTGGGTCGCCGATGAAAAGGTTGTTCAGATCCACCGGCTGGTAGCCGGCAGCCAGCAGCACTTCCGCAGGGACGGTGGTGGTGATGCCAATGGTCTTCACTGACCACCCGCCAGGCTGTAGAAGACTACCCCGTCCCGCTGCATCTTCTGCGCGATGCCTTCGTTGCACAAAGGTTCCAGGTGCGCCATGGCCGACATCACTGCCAGGCGCCTGTCCAGGGCCTGCAACTGGTCGAAGGTCATGGTGACGCCGTTCACAATCCAAGGGATTCTAAGCGAGATATCGTAGGCAGTCCTGGGGCCTTCCCGGAGAACAGCCATGATGGCCTTCTTGCGCTCCTCATGATGGTGGAGTATCTCCTGCACGCGCGGCCTTAGGCCGCTGAACACGTGCTCATGCGCCGGCAGCACCAGATCGACATCGAGTTGGTCCATCGCTCTCAGCGAACGAAGGTAGTTCGGCAACGGATCCGGACCGGATTGGGAGTGCAGACCAACGTTGGAGAATGTGGCCGGGAGCACGTGATCACCAGAGATGAGAATCCTCCTGTGGCGCTCAAGGAGGCAAACATGCCCTGGCGAATGGCCTGGTGTCCAGATGACTTCGAACTGGAACGGCCCCTGGTTGATGGTCTCCCCGCCATTCAACATGACCTCAGGTGAGACCGGCGCCACGTATTGTCTGACGCCCAGCGAAGCCTTCTGGAGACGGGGGAGGTCCTTCTCGGGTACGCCATTGGCCCGCAGAATGGCGGCAGTCTCATCTAGGAGTCCGTCCATATGCATGTACCTGGAGTCGATGAAATCCTTCTCGATCCGGTGCAGTGCCACTCTGGCGCCAGAAGATTGGACCAGCCGCCCGGCCAGACCGTAGTGGTCGGGATGAAAATGGGTTATCAATATCAGGGATATGTTGCGGAAGGTGAGGCCGATCTCAGCCAACTGTCGCTCCATGGCTGCAAAGGCCTGGCTGGTATTCCAGCCCGTGTCAATCAGCAACCATCCCTTGTCTCCCTGGATCAGGTAGGCATTGACGGCCAGTTGGTCGAGCTGGAGGGGAAACGGCAGCTTCAGTTGGTGTATGCCCGGCAGGATTTCCATGGCTACTTGCCGAGGCTGAAGAAGGCTTGCTGCCCGGGGAAGCGGCCTTCGGCGCCCAGTTCCTGCTCGATCCGCAGAAGGCGGTTGTATTTGCAGGTCCTTTCGGAGCGGCAGGGAGCGCCGGTCTTGATCAAGCCGGTGTTCATGGCCACGGCCAGGTCGGCAATCGTGGTGTCCTCGGTTTCGCCGGACCGGTGGCTGACCACGGTGGTCCAGCCAACCTGCCTGGCCCTCCGGATGACCTTGATGGTCTCCGTCAAAGTGCCGACCTGGTTCGGCTTCACCAGGACTGAATTCGAGGCGTGCCCGGTGATGCCCCGCTCCAGGCGCTTCAGATTGGTGGCGTAAAGGTCGTCGCCCACGAGTTGCACCTTCTGACCCAGCCTGTCGCGGAGCGAGTGCCATCCCTCCCAGTCGTCCTCGGCCATGCCGTCCTCGATGCTGATTATGGGGAAGCTGGCCACCAGTTCAGCGTAGTAGTTGACCAAGTCTCTGCTCGTCAAAGTAGCCTTCTCCTTGGTCAACTGGTACTTGCCCTTGTCATAGAAGGAGCTGGCTGCGGGATCCAGCGCGATGAAACAGTCTTTTCCCTGTCTCTTATACACATCTCCGAG
>JAUCPZ010000047.1 GCA_030372995.1 Dehalococcoidia bacterium | reverse complement strand
TTCGGAACTCGTCGGCAGCGTCAGATGTGTATAAGAGACAGGATATGGAAAGTGGGAAGTGGATTCTTGGGGGTGGCTGCGGGAGACACGTGACGGACCGCCGGCGCGCGTTGAGGCCGGCGGGCGCCAGGACTGGTCTCCGGCAGCGGCCCCGAAGCTTCCGTGGCAGACGGCCGGATGAGTGCCAGACGGCAGGTATTGACTTTGGTTACTGGTGTGATATTCTCGTGGCGATATAAGCGTCCCGATACGGAGATTCTGGTTACAGGAGGAATGACATGGCCAAAGCGAGACTAGTAGCTGTACTGATAGCCGGATTTCTGATAGTGGCAGCTCTCGCGCCGGGCGTTGCGTTGTCCGCCGAGCCGTCGGTGGCCAACAAGGCGCCCTACAACGGCGCCACAGACATTATGCTAATGCCTGTCCTGGAGTGCACTTACACCGCCAACCCGGATATCCAACTGGCTTCGTGGTGGCAGATAGCCACGGACAGTGCGTTCACAACTCTGGTGTGGAACACTGGCATCACGATAGACAGCAATCTGCAGCTTGAGGTGCCGAGAGGATATCTTCAGCCTGGTACAACGTACTACTGGCGGGTCAAAGTGCAGGATGTCGTAGGGTACTGGTCCTCTTGGTCGGAGACTTGGAGTTTCACCACCGCCAGCAGCTTCGTCCCCGACCAGCCCGAGAACCTGTCGCCGGCCGACGACGAGGACGAAATAAGCCCGGACCAGAAGCTGCAGGCGTCGGCATTCTATGATGGGGATGGGGACGGGCACTATGCCTCCCAGTGGCAAGTGACGGCCACCAGCGGATCCTACGGGTCACCGTTGTTCGACAGCAGCATTGACACCGGCAACAAGACGCAGATCTCGCTGCCGGCGGGGCTTGTCGACTACGGGAAGACCTACTACTGGCATGTCAGGTACCAGTCGGACCGCGGGGAGTGGTCTCCGTGGTCGGACGAGACTTCCTTCACTGTGGTGGACAATTCACCACCAGGCAGTCCGCAGAACGTTTCGCCCGCTGACGGTGCCACCGGTGTATCCACCAGGCCGGTTCTCCAGGCGAGCGCCTTCTCGGATCCGGATGCCACGGCCTACATTGCATTGACCGATTCACATGCCGCTTCGCAATGGCAGATCAGGCTGGATACCGGCACATATGCCAGCCCTGTGGTGAATGCGACCACAGGTGCGGTAACCTCGGTAGTCATCACGGAGCAACTGGAGGCCGGCAAGACCTACTACTGGCATGTCAGGTACCAGGACAGTCGTGGGAACTGGTCCGGTTACTCAGAGGAAACGTCGTTCACCGTGAAGTCGATACCGGTCCCGGTGGCCTCATTCACCGCTGACAGGACGGATGTGGTGCTGGGCCGCGACCTGGTGACCTTCACCGACAACTCGACCCCGGCGGCTGAGATCAGTAGCTGGGCCTGGGATTTCGGCGATGGCACGACCGAGACCTGGACCTATGATACCAGGCCGCCCAATGGGAAGATCACGCACAAGTACGCAGAGGCGCCTGAGACGGGTAACACATACACCGTTACTCTGACCGTCTATAACGCTGCGGCCACCTCCGGCGTTGCCTACACTCAGCAGGTAGTGATCCATGGTGTCCCGGAGGCGAGCTTCACGGTATCAGCAGCGCCAAAGGCCGGCAAGGAGATCACTTTCACTGATACTTCCACGTACCCCAGCGACATACAGTCATGGGAGTGGACGTTTGACGATGGCATCACAGAGACCTGGACCGCCAGCACCAGGCCTGCGGACGGCAAGATCAAGCATACCTTCAAGAAGGGCGGCGAGCACACGGTGACGCTGACCGTGAAGGGAACGGGCGATCTTGGCGAGAGCTTCTACAACAAGAAGATCAGCGTCAAGGGCGCCGGCGGATTCCAGTTCGGGCTGTGGATGATCGCCGTGGGCGTTGGGGTTGTGGTGGTCATTGCGGGTGCGGTCTACCTGATCCGGTCGAGGAAGGCGACAGCCGCCAAGTAAGCAAACCGGGAATCGACACGATCGTTCCATCTGGCGGCTCCGAGAGGAGCCGCCAGATTCGTTTTCGGCAGGCCGCTGCGGAGGTACCCTTTTCCCGTCCATGAGATGGCGGCCGGGCTGGCCTGCCTCACGAGATGACGCGGCCACGGCGTCCGCAGCGGAACCAGGGATCCCTGCTGAGCCCGTGCGGCGCGAGTCATGGCGCCCGGGATCCCGGATGCTCTGGTTGCAGCCTGGCGCGTCGTCCGCAGAATGTCGTGATCCTGCGCTGGAGGCTGGGGGACCGTAGAGCACAGCAAGGAACGGGGGGTTGCGGTCGGCTTGCAGGATGGGGATGAGTGGCTCGTGTGGTCTGGCTGCGGCGAAGCTCGAGGCGTGGAAATGTCTTTGGAAATGAAGAACCCCAGTCAGAGGCATGCCTCTGACTGGGGTTCTTCTCAGTGACTACCGTCTAGCCTTCCCGGCCTTCTTTGCGGGGGCTTTGGTAACCTTGCGGGGAGCGGCCTTGGCCTTCTTTACTGCCTTCATCATGAACACCTCCTTTCCTCGAAGTGTCGCTCGTGATTGCAGAGTGTACGTGTGTCAAGTCACCGCCGTGTCTCGCTGCAGACCAGGATGGTCACAAAGATCGCTCGCGACGGAGCCTGGCAGTCCCGAGAAGATCACAGAAAGCTCTGAGCTCATCGCTCATGGCATCGTGGGTGGGGACATGAATTCCCAAATCCGAGATGCTAAACGCTAAGCTCACAGCTTATGGCTCATAGTCGATAGCTTGTGGCCGAAGGGCGCTGGATTCACCCTCTCCTAACCTCTCCCGTCAAGGGAGAGGGATTGGGTACCCTGGACAATGGGCGTAAAGAGATACTATGAAGGGCCGAAGACCCTCTCCGTTTACCGCTTTGACCCGAGAGAGGGCTGGGTGATGAACAGAAGTTCCCAGCTCAAAGCTGATGGCTCATAGCAGTGACCAGCCCGCGCACGCCTCGTTACAGCCAGCAGCAGCCCATTCTTGGCAAGGGGCGTTAAGAGGGGCAGAGCCGCGCGCCTTCGGCGCGAAATCCCAAATCCTAAACCCTAAGTTCCGGTCTTGCAGACCCAGCCGAACCCGTGCAAGCATGGGGCGTTAAGAGGGGCTTCACCCCTCTTGGTCTACTCGTATGGCCCGAGAGAGGGCCAGGTGACCCAAAACCACATGGTCCGGGACAAACATGGGGCGCACTGCAGTGTGCCCCTACGGCACGGCACAGGAACACTTCTTGTCCTTGGGGGTATGCCCTCTGCGATCCGATTGGCCGTGCAGGTGCGCATCATACCCATACGTCGCGCGTTGAGGGTCCGTCTCAGACATGAGGCGTTAAGAGGGGCGGAGCCGCGCGCCTTCGGCGCGAAATCCCAAATCCTAAACCCTAAGTTCCGGTCTTGGAGACGCAGCAAGACCTACGTTGGCAAAGGGTGTGAAGAGGGGCAGAGCCCCTCTTTGTTCTACTCGTGTGACCCGAGAGAGGGCTGGGTGACCCAAACCGCATGGTGCGGGACAAACATCGGGCGCACTGCAGTGCGCCCCTACGGCACGGCACGGGCACACTTCTTGTCCCGGGGGTATGCCCTCTGCGATCCGATTGGCCGTGCAGGTGCGCATCATACCCATACGTCGCGCGTTGAGGGTCTGTCTCAGGCATGGAGCGTCAAGAGGGGCGGAGCCCCGCGCCTTCGGCGCGAAATCCCAAATCCTAAACCCTAAGTTCCGGTCTTGGAGACCCAGCAAGACCTACGTGCGCAAGGGGCGTCAAGAGGGGCGGAGCCCCTCTTTGATCTACTCGTGTGGCCCGAGAGAGGGCTGGGTGACCGGAAGCCCTGAGCTCATAGGTGATGGCTCATAGCAGTGGCTATCTCTGCCATGCCTCATTGCAGCGGGCCGCCTCCACACACAGGCAAGGGGCGTCAAGAGGGGCGGAGCCCCTCTTGGTTTACCCGTCTGACCCGAGAGAGGGCCGGGTGATGGATAGAGTCCCCAAGGTCATAGCTGGTGGGGGCGGTCACCGCAGACTCATCTTGACAAGGCAAAGACGGCCAGTGCAGAATGATCGCGTGCAGGCTCTCTTTACTCTGCTGTGCGTCCTCTTTGGGCTTGCGGTCGGTAGCTTCCTCAATGTCTGCATAGATCGACTCCCCAGCGGGCGGTCTATTGTCACTCCTCCTTCCCGTTGCGACCAGTGTCAGCGCCGTCTGGCGGTAGCGGATCTCATCCCTGTGTTCAGCTACCTTTGGCTGCGCGGGCGTTGCCGCTACTGCGGGGCCGTCCTGCCGAAACGGCTGGTAGTCGTGGAGGTGGCCTCGGGGGTGATAATGGGATCTCTTTACCTCATCTTCGGTCCGGAGCCCGAATTCGGCGTGGCGGCCTTCTGGGGGGCAGTCTTCATCGTGATCTTCGTGATTGATCTGGAGCAGGGACTGGTGCTGAACAAGGTGGTCTATCCTTCAGTCCTGGTCGCCTTGCTCTTTGCTGGTCTGGTCGGGGATCTGCCGTGGCTGAGAGGGATCGGGGCGATGGAAGAATGGCCGCAGATCGCCATTGCGGCCATTGGCGGGGGCGTGGGCTTCCTGTTGTTTGTGTGGCTGGCCTTGTTTGCCGCTGTGCTGCTGCACAAGGAGGGATTGGGCGGGGGCGACGTCAAGCTGGCTGCCCTGCTTGGCCTGATCTGCGGGTTCCCGCTGATTCTGCTGGTGACCGTGGTGGGGGCGGTGGTTGGGTTAGTCATGGCTCTGTCGACGGGCCGCCTGAAGACAGGGGGAACGATCCCCTTTGGCTCCGCTCTGGTCGTGGCAGCTCTGGTAGCCATGTTGGCCGGGCAAGACATTATTGACTGGCTGTGGCGGCTCTATACCTGAAAGCTACCTGCCCGGCCTCGTTGGCCGCGGTATGGCGCCCGACTCCATCAACGCGACGAAGACCTTGGCGATGTTGGGGTCAAACTGGGTGCCAGCATTGCGCAGTATCTCTTCCATGGCCTCATCCCAGTCGAGGGCGGGCCGGTACGGGCGGTCGGCGGTCATGTCCGCCAAGCAGTCCGGTACCGCGAGTATACGGGCTTCCAGCGGTATCTCTTCACCCTTGAGCCCTTGGGGATAGCCGGTGCCGTCAAAGCGCTCGTGGTGATAGAGGATCGCCGGCACGCACGGAGCAAGGCTCGGCACGTTGGAGATAATGGCTACGGCTAGCCTTGGGTGTGTCTTGACCTCCTCGAATTCTTCAGGGGTCAGCTCGGTGTGCTTGGTGAGAATGGAATCGCGGATACCGATCTTGCCGATGTCGTGGAGCAGGGCGGCGGCGGTCAGCCGGTTGATTGCATCGGGTGGCAGCCCGAGCGCCTGCGCGAGGGTGACGACATAGTCCTTGACCCGCTGGGAATGGGCGTAGGTGTAGTGGTCCTTGGCATCGACGGCGCTGGCCAACGCATAGATGGCGGCCAGGCTGGGACTTCTTGCCTCGCCGTTTTCGCCCAGACGGCCCGTAACCATCAGGCTGCTGGAAATGTGGACACGGTTGCCGCCGGCGTACTTGGAATGGTACAGGGCGCTGTCTGCTGAGCTGATGAGGTCAGCGGGTGTGTTGCCGTCCGTGGGACAACTGGATATGCCGACGCTGCAGGTAACGCCCGTGGATTTGGCCTGGGCATGGTCGGCGACTTCCTGCCTGATTCTCTCCGCAACGTGGTAGGCGCTGTCGGTGTCAGTCTGCGGCAAGATCACTGCAAACTCGTCGCCCCCGTAGCGGAAGGCCTGGTCGCTCGTGCGGATGGCCTTCTTGATCAAGGCGCCGATCTCTTGCAGGAGGGTGTCACCGGCGGGATGGCCATAGACGTCGTTGTAGGCCTTGAAGGAGTCCAGATCGAGCATGATGAGGGAGAAAGCTCCGCCGTAACGGATCTGGCGGTTGATCTCCTCCCGAAGACGCTCGTCGAAATGACGGCGGTTGAAGAGACCAGTCAGCTCGTCCAGGCGGGCCTTCTCTCTCGCCTGCGCGTACTGCTGTGAGTTGGCGATGGGTGGGGTGATCTGCATCGCCAGATGCTCCAGGAGCCTGATCTGATCCTCCTTGTAGGCCTGAGGATAGCGGCTGCCCAGAGTCAGGGACCCGAGGCTCTTCCCCGCGTAGATCAGGGGCAGGTAGAGCATCGAGCGAAGACCCAATTTGAGATGCCTGTCTCCTGTGGTGAACGCGTGCGCCTTGGCCAGATCGGGCTCGTAGACGGCCTTCTGCTGCTTCATCGCCTGTTCCGTTCCCGTGCCCGGCAGGGGCAGTCTGTCGTGTGGCCTTCGGGTGGAGGGTATCTTGCTGCTGACCGCGAGGATGTGCAACTGGTCCTCCTCGGCGACGGATATGGCGGCCCAGTCAATGGGTACGAATTCGCCAAGCTGTTCTACGAAGCGGTCGAAGGCCTCGCTTATGTCAATGCTGGAGGTCATGACGAGCATGAGCTCGTTCACCAGTGACAGCGACCTTTCCTTCGCCTGAAGTTGCTCACGGAGATGCTCTCTGTCTATGCCGGGACTGACCGAGCTCAGGGCATAGGTGATCAGCTCGATCTCCTCGTAGGTGTAGGATTCGCCTCTCCTCTTGCGGCCCATGGCCACCATTCCGATCAGCTTGTCCTCGTTCCGCATGGGGAAGAAGAGCTCTATTCTGGCTGATTCTATGCTCTTCTTCTCATCTGCCCATAGTGAGGCGAATTCGGGCAGGATGCTGATCTCTCTCTGAGACAACGGAGCGCTGCTCTCGGAAAGGCGTTGTACGAGGGGGCTGTCAGGTCTGAGAACAATGTGGCTTCCTGTCTCCCTCTCTTCCGAGAACTGGGCCAGCGTCCGGAACAGGCTGTCCTCAGGGGACTGGAGGAGCAGCCAAGCATTCCGTGCTCCGGTGGAACGGCAAAGCAGCGAGAGGAACTGGGCGGTGAACTCTTTCAGGTCAGCGATGTTGTATATGCTGATGACAAACTGCAGGAGCCTTTGCCTGTAGTCATATCTCTGGCCAGTAAAGATCTCTTCTATGGCCCGGCGCGAGGTGCTGCTGACCGCGGACACCAGCATGATGCAGCAGAAGGCGGCAGCGATGCCCACGATAACGACAAGCCAGTCGAAATCGAAATCCATGATCTCCGAAGCCAACCAGAACAGGAGAAGATAGGTCAGAATCGCTACGAGGGTAAGCCATGCATAAAGCAGGGTTCTGCGGAAGGCGGCACCCACGTCCAGGAGCTGGTGGGCTGCTGTTGCATAGAGGAGGATCAAAGCCACAATCAGGTTTCCGATGTGGGCGACCGCGTAGGAGACCCCGAAGTCGGTCACAGACGTGGCTATGAGGACCACGCCGACCACCGTGACAACGAGGAAATACGTTATCTGGTTGCGCTCCGCGGGCTGTGTTGAAGCCTGGCGCTTCCGGGCCAGCATGTAGAAATCGCGGCATATGAGCAGGAATATCGGAGCGCCAACCAGGAGAATCCACGGGCCGTAGTCCACGGAAAGGCTGCCGTCGCTCATTGCGGTGCTGCGGGGGATCTCGCCTAGGCTGGCCAGGACAATCAGGGCCACCAAGGGCAGGAACGCGAATGGTAGTCTGCCTGGCCTGCTGTGGTAGCAACTGAGGACGTAATGGAACTGGATCGCCATCCAGAATCCCATGCAGATGATGACTTTCACCAAAACAACATGGTTTATGCTCAGTAGATCGCTGCGCAGAAGGAAGTCGGACAGACTCCAGAGCATGGCCGGGATGAGGAACAAGACGAAGTACCCTTGCTGCCTTTGCCACGGTCTCTGAAACAGCGACACGAGCAGCAAGGGGACGTAAGCTATCGTCGCAGCCAGCGGTATCAAGGCATTACTGTTCATATCGGATCAAAGCGCAGCTTCCGTCGGTCGCACGCTCACCCTGCTGTGCCGTTGTTGCACAATTGCACAGCAGGGCTCTCATCGCTTTGCGATTGCCCTCCTGTTTCATTCTGGCATCATGTTGATCGATTTGATAGACCCAAAGGGATACCAATGCCGAGCCGACGGGGTCAACAGGCATTGCGGGTGGCTTGAACAGGTTGCCTCTAAAGAGTGTGCAGTCGGCCAAGAGAATGTGCCTCCGTGGAGAAGCCGCATTTGAGCGAAAGCTGGTGCGTGGTGCTGATGATCTCAGATGTGCCTCGGCCGCGCATACTTATGCTGATCGTTGCAGCGATGTCGGCAGGACGACCCTCGCCCGAGCCAGTGAGATGAAGGCCACCCGTACGGGAGAGACATGCTCGTAGAGGGGCCTCTGTCGGGCTCTTCAGTTCTGCGCTGGCTGCGAAGCGCCGCAAGCCACGGTACCATTGGCTGAGTCTTCTCGCGGCTTCTTGAAGGTGTACCCAATTCCCGGCCTTGTGGCGATGAACCTGGGATTCCCCGGATCGTCACCCAGCCTCTTTCTGAGTCTGGCCACAGCTACCTGCAGGATATGGGTGTCACCCCGGTACTCACGTCCCCAGACCTCGGTCAGAAGCTGTTCATGGGTAATGACTCTGCCGGCGTTGCGGGCCAGCAGGCACAGTATCCGGTATTCGGTCGGCGGCAGAAGGACCTCTACGTCGCCTATCTTCACCTGATGCTGCGCAAAGTCGATGGACAGATCGCCTGAGGCAAACACGGGCTGCGGCATTTCCTGCGGGAACTTGGTGCGGTGCAGGACTGCCTTCACGCGGGCCACCAGCTCGTTGATGCTGAATGGCTTCACAACATAGTCGTCAGCGCCGATGTCAAGTCCCCGGACGACGTCCTCGATGGCTCCCTTTGCGGTCAGCATAATGATGGGCACTTCCGAAAACTCGCGGATTCGCTCGCAGGCCTGGAAGCCATCCATAACTGGCATCATGACATCCAGAAGGACAAGCGCCGGGTTCTCGTCGTGTACTATCTGGATTGCTTCTTTGCCGTCGGCCGCCGTCAGAACACGGAAGCCCTCCAGTTGCAGGTTGAGGCTTACCAGTTTCAGGATCCCCGGGTCGTCATCAACCACCACTATCAGCGATTTCTGAAGTGCCATCATGTTACCTCCGTATTGCGCAATCCCTCGGAGACAAGTCGCTTGCGCGGTTCAGGTGAGCTTGGTGTCACCTGCTCTCCCTCATGGCAACAAGTGTAGAGCGGTCCGCTATCCCCTGTGTCTCAGGCAAGACTGCTCGCTTCTCAAACACTCTTCTCACGGAAGAGAAAACGTCACAAAAAGGTCACTGGCGACGGTTCTTGTTGTGAGGAAGCGGCGTAGGCGCTGCAGGAGGAGTGTCAACGCAAGCGGGTGGAAAGGCCAACGGCGGCGACTGCCCTACGGCTTCTTGAAGACGTATCCGATGCCCGGCCGGGTAATGATGTATTTCGGGTTGCTGGCATCTTCGCCGATCTTCTTTCTGAGGCGGGCGACGGCGACCTGCAGGATGTGCGTATCGCCACAGTACTCCTGGCCCCATACCTCGGACAGAAGGTGATCCTGAGTGATGGCCTTGCCAGCATTCCGCGCCAGAAGGCACAGTATTCTATATTCTGTGGGCGTAAGGAGGACTTCATTTGGTCCTAAAGTGACGCGGTGCTGCGAGAAATCGATGACGAGGTCGCCGGAGACGAATGGCGGCTGCGGCATCTCTTCCGGGAATCTGGCGCGGCGCAGAATCGCCCGGACGCGAGCCAATAGCTCGTCGCTGCTGAATGGCTTCACCACGTAGTCGTCTGCCCCCTTGTTGAGGCCGTTGATCACATCCTCACTCCGGCCCTTTGCCGTCAGCATCAAAATCGACACGTCCGAGAACTGGCGGACGCGTTCGCACACCTGAAAGCCGTCCATGCCAGGCATCATGACGTCAAGGATCACCAGCGTCGGCTGCTCATTCTCGATCAACTGCAATGCAGTCTTGCCGTCGCTGGCGGTCAGTACCTGGTAGCCCTCGAGTTCGAGGTTGAGCGTGACGAGCTTGAGTATGCCAGGGTCATCGTCCACAACCAGGATCAACGGCTTTCTTTGCGGCATGAGCAGACCTCCCTATATCGTTCTCTGGCCCTCTGGCTTGCTCTCTTCACGCTGCAGCAGCGGCAGCGTGAAAGTGAATACGCTTCCCTTTCCCAGTTCGCTCTGCGCCCATATTCGTCCTTTGTGCGCCTCTATTATACCCTTACAAATGGCAAGACCCAAGCCCACCCCGCCAGCACGGTGTGACGACGTGCCGGACGCCGCCTGGTAGAAACGCTCGAATATCTTCTCGATCTCGTTGGCAGAGATGCCCACGCCCTGGTCCTTTACGCGTACAGCCAGGCTTTGGTCATCGACTTCGCAACTCACAGTGATCTCCGTGCCTTCCGGCGAGTACTTCACTGCATTGGTCAGGAGATTATCGATCACCTGCCTTATTCGCCTGGGGTCCGCCTGCACGAGCGGGAGAGCCCTGGGAGACATCATGGTGAATCTGTGAGTCTTTGCCTTCTGCTGCATGTCTTCGATGCAGTTGGCTATCAGAGTGTCTATAGCCAGCGGCTCTTTGTTCATGCGGAATCCACCGGCCTCCAGTTTCGAAAGCTGAAGCAGGTTCTCTATCAATTCGGTCAGGCGGTCGCTGGCGAGGTCGATCTCTCTCAGGAAGTCCCGCTTCTCATCATCGCTGAGTTTCTGATAGTGCCGCAGTATTGTCGTGCTATAGCCTTTGATCGAGGTCAGGGGTGTGCGCAGGTCGTGCGAAACATTGGCGAGGAGCTCTGTCTTCAGCCGGTCGGCTTCGCGGAGCGCTCCCACCGTGCTGGCGTCCTTGAACAGGCGGGCGTTCTCTATGGCGATGCCGGCTTCGTTGGCGAAGGCGATGAGCAGCCTCATCTTACCGGAGAAGGCGCTCTTCCTGGTGCTATGGACGAAGAGGACCCCGATGATGTTGTTCTTGACCTTGATCGGTACCCCGGCGTAGGACTTGATGCCTGCTGCCAGGAGCACTGGATTGGTGCCCTCAACGGCGTCGACATCGTCAACGAGGTGAGGCTGCCCGCTGGTGATTATTCCCCTGGTGGCACCATGGGGGCGGGCCGTGATGGCACTGGGCGGGATGTCGACTATCCTTCGGCTGATGACGTTCTGCTGACTCCTGATGGCGAGAGAAGGGATGTCCACATACTCCTCGCTGCCGACACCGAGCGTGCCATCTTCGTTTACCATGACGATGCTGGTGTAAGAGGACTCCAGCGCCGTGCCGACTTGAGATACGATCTCCCGCAACACCTGCTGCAAGTCCAGGGTCTGGGTGATGGACGTAAGCACCTGATGGAGGGCGGCCAGCTCCCGGTTGCGCTGCAGTATCTCTTCCTCAGCTCTCTTGCGCTGCGTGATGTCTTTCACGATCATGATGAATCCGGTCGGTTTGCCGGACTTGTCCCTCATGAGGGCGGCACTGAGTTCTGCATGGATTCTCTTGCCGTCTCTGGTGAGAAGCCGGTACTCCGTGTGCCCGCTGTGACTCTGCAGGAACGCTCTCCTGAGAGCCTCTTCAATCCTCGGGCGATCCTCTTCGGCCACGAGGTCCAGGATGCTCCGTCCCAGCAGTTCCTCCCTGCGGCTGTATCCATGAAGGAAGAGCGTCGCATCGTTCAGCTCTGTGATGAGAACCTGCAGGTCTGTGACGATGATGCCGTCGGCGATGGACTTGAACATGGCGCGCAGTTTGCCTTCGGACTGAAGCAGTTCATCCTCGATCCGTTTGCGCTCTGTGATGTCGCGGAAGAACCCGATGCTGCATTTGCGCCCGTTGACGAGGGCGGTGGTCGCATTGATGTCGACATATATCGTCCTGCCGTCTTTGGTGATGCAGGGGATGTTGGTGGCCATCTCCGTCCTGCCCCCGGCCTGAGCTTCGATCTCGGAGGCTATCCTGTCCCATTCTTCCTTGGGGTGGATGGCGCTCCTCTCCATTCCCCACAGCTCTTCGAGGTCGTATCCCAGCATCCTGCAGATGGCCGGGTTGGCATACACAAACTTGTTGGTCTCACTATCGGCTACCAGGATGCCTTCTTCAGCCGATTCGAAGAGAGTCTTGTATCCCTCCTCGGATTCCTTCAGAGCCTGCTCAACTGCCTTGCGCTCCGTGACGTCCAGCAGGCTGCCCAGTACCGCCGGCCGTTCCTCATACTGGATGGATGTGGTAGAGTCAACCACCCAGCGGGTGTCGCCGACCTCATTGACGATCCTGTATTCATACGGGAGGACATGCTCACCGCTGGTCACCTTGGTCAGGTTCTGCATGACCCTGTCCCTGTCTTCGGGCACCACCAGCAGCAGGTACTTCTGGCCCTGCAGGTCGCCCCGGGTACGGCCGGTGTACACCTGCATCCGGCGGTTGACATAACGAATCACGCCGTCCGAAACAATGTAGATGCCCGTTGGTGCGCCCCCGAACAGGCTGTCGTAGAGATCGATGGACTGATCTGCCTGCGACGCTGGAGACACCTCAGGGCCGGCACCGCTCTGAGGGTCACGTTGCGAGTCTGCAGAGCTTTTCTCGGCGCCCATGCGTCATCACGGCTGGAACGGCATGCCAACAGGCGTGTCCCGCTCCGATGCCCTATTTAACCACTTTGTGGCGGTTCTTGCCAGACCTCCTGGTATCTCGACCGCGGCCTGCGGCGGCGGAGTACACCGTGGGTGCCGGGCCGGTCTGCGAGGCTTGATCCGGCACGTCCGACAGCGCGTGCCTGAGTTCGGTGATCTTGTCGCGGAAAATGGCTGCCTTCTCGAACTCCAGGTTCTTGGCGGCGGCCTTCATCTGAGCCTCCAGCTCCTTTATGAGGTCAGCCATGTCGCTCCTGGACATGGGCTCCGTTCCCGCATAGCTGGCCCGTGTTTCGGCTACCTGTTTCACTCTGTCGGTGATGTCTTTGATCGCCTTCTTGATGCTCTGGGGGGTGACGTGATGATCCCGATTGTAGGCTTCCTGAATCGAACGGCGCCGCTGCGTTTCGTCAATCGCTGCCTGCATCGATCCAGTGATCGTGTCAGCATACATTATGGCGTGTCCGTCCACGTGGCGCGCGGCCCGACCCATGGTTTGAATGAGGGCGCCCGCTGATCTGAGGTAGCCCTCCTTGTCGGCGTCCAATATGGCGACCAGGCTCACTTCCGGCAGGTCGAGCCCCTCCCGCAGCAGGTTTATCCCCACCACGACATCATAGACTCCGAGGCGGAGGTCGCGGAGGATCTCTACCCGCTCCAACGTTTCAACTTCAGAGTGCAGGTAATGGGTCTTGATTCCCATTTCCTTGAGATACTCGGATAGCTCTTCGGCCATCCTCTTCGTAAGCGTGGTCACCAGGCAGCGTTCTCCCTTGTCGACGCGCGCCCTGATCTGCTCCAGCAGATCGTCGATCTGTCCTTTGGTGGGCTTCACCTCGACGGTCGGCTCCAAGAGGCCAGTGGGCCTCACCAGTTGCTCCACTACCTGCTGGCTGTGCTGATACTCGTAGGGGCCGGGAGTGGCCGATACATAGATCACCTGGTTGGTGCGTGTTTCGAACTCCTCGAAGGTGAGCGGGCGGTTGTCCAGAGCCGATGGAAGGCGGAAGCCGAACTCCACCAGCACCTCTTTGCGGCTCCGGTCGCCGTGGTACATGCCCCTTATCTGTGGCAGTGTCATGTGAGACTCGTCAACGAAGAGCAGAAAGTCGTCCGGAAAGTAGTCCAGCAACGTTGATGGAGCGCTGCCAGGCGGACGCTGCGAGAGATGGCGGGAGTAGTTCTCGACACCGGTGCAATATCCCATCTCCTGAAGCATCTCGAGGTCATAGTTGGTGCGGCTTTCGAGTCGGGCCGCCTCCAATACTTTGCCACGGTCACGGAGTTCCTTAAGCCTCTGTTCCAGTTCTGCGCGGATGTCGGCCATGGCCTGGGCGAGCCTCTCTGCGGAAGTGACGAAATGCTTGGCGGGATAGATGTTGATTTCGTCATGCTCCCGAAGCAGTTCGCCAGTCAGGGTGTCGACCTCCACTATTCTCTCTATCACGTCGCCGAAGAACTCGATGCGCACCGCCTTCTCTTCGTAGGCCGGTTGTATCTCAAGTACGTCGCCCCGGATGCGGAACTTGCCCCGGGTGAAATCGACGTCATTCCGCTGGTACTGCATTTCCACAAGGCGGCGGGCGATCCGGTTGCGATTGTGCTTCTCGCCCTTCTTCAGCCGTTCCACGAAGCTGTAGTACTCCTCCGGTGAACCGAGTCCATATATGCAAGAAACGGAGGCCACGATGACCACGTCCCTTCTCTCGAAAAGAGCGCGCGTGGCGGCATGGCGCAGCTTGTCGATCTCCTCGTTGATATCAGTCTCTTTCTCAATGTAGGTGTCCGTGGTCGGGAGGTAGGCCTCGGGCTGGTAGTAGTCGTAATAGCTGACGAAGTACTCGACGGCGTTGTGGGGCAGATACTCCTTGAACTCGGCGCAAAGCTGGGCGGCCAAGGTCTTGTTGTGGCACATGACCAGCGTCGGCTTCTGCACCTGTTCGATGACGTTGGCCATGGTGAACGTCTTGCCACTGCCGGTGACGCCAAGGAGGGTCTGATGCTTGTAGCCCGCCTCGATACCCTTCACCAGCCGGGCGATAGCCTCAGGCTGATCACCTGTCGGTCTAAGGTCGGATTCTATCTTGAAGATACCCATGTGTGACCTCATCCGGAGGGGCGGCGACGCAGATGGCCTCGTGCACCCGCTGCCAAGACACATACTAGAACATAGACGGCTGTTGCACAAGGCATGTGCGCCTCAAGACCTTGGTCGGAGGGATTCCTCTGCGGTGTAGCCGCTGGCGGAACCCGCGCGGGCCTGGTCTGGGGGACATCAGCGCAGCGGGCGCTTGGCGGGGATGCCGGGGCGGCGGGGATAGGTGGAGGGCGTCGGCGAAGTTTTCACCAGGATGACCAGGACGCGGTCTTCGAGCCCGGCTACGGTAACCTGCCGGATGCCTTTGATTTCGCCACCCAGGATCCGAATGGCCGCTTTCGCATCCTCCAGCTCAGCCGTGACCGGATTCTTCTTCGGGATCACAGCGAGGCCGGCGGTCCTGCAAAACGGTAGAGTGATTTCGGCCACAGTGGCGAGTTGACTGACGGCACGACAGACTACCATGTCGAAGCTCTCGCGGTAGTCCGGAAGATGTCCGATGTCCTCGGCCCGCTTGTTGATCACGCGCACGCCGTCCAAACCCAGCGCGCCGGCAACCTGCTGGAGGAAGGCTGTCTTCTTGGTTATGGACTCGAGAAGGACCAGCCCTACGGCGGGGCGGGCTATCTTCAACGGGATGCCTGGCATCCCGGCGCCGGTTCCCACGTCCAGCAGCGCAAAATTGCCATCCGCAAACGTGGTCTCTTCCGTCGCCAGAAGGATAGACAGGGAGTCCACAAAATGCTTGATCTGCACCTCTTCGTAGTCTGTGATGCCAGTGAGGTTGATCCGGCGGTTCCAGTCCACCAGCTGCTCGTAGTATGTCTGGAATTGGCGCAGTTGCCGTTCGTTCAGGCTAAGTCCCAGTTGCCGGGCGCCTTCAACAAGTCTCTCCATCATGGCGGGCTCATGATAGCACAGCGCTGTGAAACAGTGGCGTCCGCGATTGAAGGCGGATGACCGTTTGATATCCTGCACCGGCAATGAGTATGATGGACCTCGCGCATGAGCTGAGTCCACTGCAATGGGGCCCATAGTGAATTGTGGATGGATACAGGAGCAGGCAGATAGATTGGGGTTTGACCTCTGTCTCGAGTTCGACCCCGCCCTCCTTGTGCCGGAGAAGAGGATCAGGGCCTACTGCATCGAGAACCGGTGCGGCAGTTACAATGCCCACCATATGTGCCCGCCGCGCGTGGGCTCGCTGGCGGAGGTCACCGCGCGGCTGCGGCGCTGCCGCCAGGGTTTCCTTCTGCAGTACTCGCGGCCTCTTGACGTCGTCCATGACTTTGAGGGCGTTCTCAGGACAAAGCTGGAGTTCCACCGTCTCATTCTTCGGCTGGAGCGGCGTTTGTCCCGGAGAGGCTTCACTGGCGTCTGGGGTTTGATTGGAGGGAATTGCGGCCTCTGCCGTACGTGCACAGCGGTGAAGGATGAGCCGTGCCGGCATCCGGAGAAAGCCAGAACGTCGCTTGAGGCGCTGGGAGTAGATGTTGTTGGCGTATCGGAGAAGCTCGGCTTGGACGGCCGGTTTCATCCGGACAGAGTGACGTGGACGGGCTGCATTCTCTTCCGTGAGGACACGGGCTAGTAGATGACCTTCTCGGCCTCGAGTTGGGCTATCTCCGCGTCGGACAAGCGTAGCAGCTCTTTGAAGACGTAGCCGTTGTGCTCTCCCAGCAGGGGTGAGCGATGGCGGATCTCGGTAGGGTTGTCGGAAAGCACCCATGCCGAGTTGGCAATGAAATCTGTTCCCGTCGTGGGGTGCTCCACCTCGAGATAC
This sequence comes from Dehalococcoidia bacterium, assembly GCA_030372995.1. Classification (GTDB taxonomy): domain Bacteria; phylum Chloroflexota; class Dehalococcoidia; order UBA2247; family RBG-13-53-26; genus JAFGCL01. The sequence goes on along the minus strand of JAUCPZ010000047.1, from coordinate 18,866 downwards.
GTCTTCCTGTGCTGCAGGTGCGGATCGAAGAATCGGCCCTCGGTGTCCAAACACGGTGCTGCCGCCACGCCGTGCTTCTGCAGGATTTCCGTGACCTCGTAGTAGGTGTGCCTAGAGGTCCACTCGTTGATCAGCCGGTCCAGTTCGTTCCGGTTCCTCTGACGGCTGTACTTGTCGGCGAACTTCTCATCCTTGGTCCAATCGGGATTGCCGATGGCATCGCAGAAAGACTTCCACTCCTCTTCGGTCTTGACGGCGATAGAGACCCACTTGTCCTCTTCGGCGCAGCGGTAGTTGTTGTGGGGGCACATCGTGGGATAGTAGTTGCCCATGGTTCCCAACACTTTGCCGTTCATGACGTACTCCATGACGGCTTCGCCGGCTATGCTCACCACGGTTTCGAGCTGCGCCATCTCGATGAACTGCCCCTTGCCCGTTCTCTTGCGGTAGTACAACGCGGCCAGGACCGTGAACGCGCCGTGCAGCGCGCTGTTGACGTCAGCATAGGCCTGCTGGAGTCCGAGGACGCGCTCGCCGTAGTAGCCGACCAGACCATCGATTCCCGCCAGGCCGGTTAGAGACGGTCCGTAGGTTTGCGCATCGCGAAGCGGCCCGGAGTGGCCGGTGGCGGGGAGGGAGATCATGATTATGTCCGGCTTCACCTTCTTCAATTCCGGGTAGTCCAGGCCATGCTGCTTCATAACCTTGGGTGAGAAGTTCTCGACCACGACATCACTGATCTTGATGAGCTCCTTGAGGAGAGGGATTGCCTTGGGCTGCTCCATGTCGAGGGTCACACTGAGCTGGTTGCGCACGCCGCTGTGGAACCACGGGTCCCTGTCAGGTTCCTTGTCCAGGTTGTCCGGGCTCAGCCTCATGGAGTCGATGCGGCTTCTGGTCTCCACCTTGATGACCTCGGCTCCCAAGTCCCCAAGCATGGTGGCGAGGTATGGGCCGGCAAAGACCCAACCGAAGTTGATGACCCTTATGCCTTCAAGTGGGTGCTTCTTGGCGCTCAGATGATGCCTCCGGTGCGCAGGGCCTCCAGCTTCTCCTTTGAGTAGCCCAGGCGTTTGCAGTAGATCTCTTCGTTATGTTGACCCAGCAGCGGGGCAGGGCTATCCACTGCCCACGGCGTCTCTGAAAGCCTGCCCGGAGCGCCCGGATACTTGAAGGTGCCGGCAACTGGGTGGCTGATTTCCACAAAGTACTTCCTGGACTCCAAGTGCTCGTCGTTGACCACTTCTGCCATGTTTCTCACAGGCGCGAAGGGCACCCTCTTCTCCAGGCAGAGCTTGTATATCTCGGCCTTGGTGTGGGCCATCAGCCAAGGAGCGAGGCGGCTGTCCATCTCATCCGCATATTTCAGGCTTATTTCGCGGCGGTCCTGGAACCGGGGGTCACTGGAGTACCATTCCGGCACTTTCCCGTCGCCTATCATCTCCAGGAACCTCTTCCATTGGTAACCCTGGATGGCGATCATGCTCATGAAGCCGTCCTTGCAGGGTAGAATGGTATACGGATAGACACCCGGTGTACGGTGCCCCCAGCGCATTCTCTTCATTCCGTGCATGATGAAAGAGGATTCCTGGTTGCCGGTGTGAAGCGTGGCCCACACCTGAGCCTCAGATATATCGACATGCTGGCCCTTTCCGCTGTTCTCGCGGGCGAAGATGGCTCCCATGGCAGCCGTGGCTCCCGCCGCTCCGCTCTGGTAGTGTCCCAGACAAAGTGGCGGCGTAAGCGGTTCCCGCCCCATTTCGCCCGCGCAGACCGTCTGGCCGCCAAGCGCGCTGGCGTTTATGGCATATCCCTTGTAGTCACGGTACGGGCCGGTCTGGCCGAAGGCGGTGATGGAGACGACTATGAGCGCCGGGTTGAGCTTATGGAGGTTCTTGAAGTCGAGGCCGAGTCTCTCCATCTGCGCTGGCGGATGATCCTCTATGAGGATGTCGGCTGTCTTGAGAATCTCCTTCAGAATGTTCCGTCCGGTGGCGGTCTCTATGTTCAAGGTGATGTCGAGCTTGTTGGTGTTGAGGTACAGGAACAGCCCGCTCTTCTCTGGATCTGGAACATGACCTGGGAATGGCCCTCGCTGTCTCGCTTCATCACCGATGCCGGGCTTCTCGATCTTGATGACTTCGGCGCCAAAGTCGGCGAGGAGTTTGCCACAGTAGGGACCAGCGATGAACTCGGCGAGTTCGACTGCCTTGAGGCCGGTGAGGGCTTTGTCGCTCATTGCGCTTGTGGAAACAATTATATTGCATTGGGAGCGTGCGCTGCAAGGCGAGGCTCCTCGAGTTCTTAAGCGCCGAGCTTCCTGCGGATTCCGGCGTTGTCGCCGCTCTGAGAGTGGCACGCCTTTTCGACGTTCGTGGAGGGCTGCTGTGGGCAGGGAGGTCCGAAACTCTTGACCAGTCTCCGGGCATGCAGTGGACGCGAAGTGTGCGGCGGCGGGTACCGTTGTTGATCGGCGGCTGCCTTTGCGCCTCGTTCCGAGCGGGCCTTATAATGGTCTGCTATGAGAGCCATGGTCATGCTTCCCACCTACAACGAGAGGCCAAATATTGAAAGGATGGTGGGAGAAATACTGAAACACGAAGGTGTCAGCATCGTGGTGGTGGACGACAGCTCTCCCGATGGGACGGGGGAGATAGCGGACAGGCTTGCTGCGGAGAGCAGTGGCAGAATCCACGTCATCCACCGGAAGGAACGGGGGCGGGGAACGGCGGGCATTGCCGGCCTCAAGTATGCCCGGGAGCAGGATGTGGATTGCGTCCTTGAGATGGATGCGGACTTCTCACACGACCCGAGGGACATTCCGCGCTTCCTGGAAATGATTCGGGATTTCGACGTGGTCATCGGCTCCCGGCTGGCACCAGGGAGCAAGTCAGTCAGGAATCCCTTGAGAAGAATGATAAGCAACGGCGCCAATATGTATGCCCGCCTCTTGCTGGGATGGCATATCAGGGACTGGTGTGGCGGCTACAAGTGCTATCGGCGTGCCGCTCTCAAGACACTCGATTTCGACAGGTTCCGCTCGAAGGGCTATTCCATTGGCATGGAGACGCTGTACCGTTTGAGCAAGAACGGGTGTACTTTCGTGGAGATTCCTATCGAATTCACAGATCAGAGACAGGGCAAGTCGAAGTTCGGCCTTCGTGAGATCACGGGCTACGCGGCGAACGTGCTTTGGCTCAGACTAGGCGGCTAGCCAACCCGCAGCGATCTGAGGAACAAGAAGCCCATCGAGATCGGAACGTGGACGATCGGCATGAATATCTTCGCCACGAAGTAAGACGTGAGGATGCCCAGGATGATTCCCCCGATGATATCAGAGGGGTAATACACGGCAGCGTAGAGCTTGGCCAGCGGCATCAAGATCGCCGGTACAGCCATGATCAAGCCCAACTTGCGGTTGAACTGCCAAATCCCGGCAGCGGCGGCGAAAGTCAGGCAGGCGGAGTTGCTGGGGAATGACGGGTCATGGATCGGGTAGAAGATATGGTTGGTGACGGGGTCCAGCAACTGCGGCAGGTCCTGGAAGGGATGCGGGTGCCGCCAGATACTGTTGGCTGCCAGGATGAAGCCCATGGCTATGCCGATGGTTATGGCACTGCATACAACAGCCATCTGGTTCCTGTGGCGTTCGGAGTAATCCCGGCCCGCATACCAGATGTAGAGCAGCAGGAGCGAGATGGTGACCGGCATGAAATAGTCGTTGGCCAGGATCGTCATGATCCCGTCCAGAATCGAACTCTTGCCCACGAGATGGCTGATCCAGAGCACTATGCCCTGGTCAACCTCAATGACCAGTCCCAGCATCGCTATCGTTTCTCTTCTTAAAGGCTTCTCTCAAGGCCTCAAACCAGGTCATGTACTTCAGTTGGTATACGCCTTCGAGTCTCTCTTCCTGCTGTGTGGAGCTCTCGCGGCGGCGGTAGATGACCATCTTGAGCAGTGAGGAAAGAACCAGCGTGACTATCAGCGCGGCAAAGGTGGTCCAGCAGAAGACGGCGAACTGCTGCGAGCCTTCTACCCCGGTGCGCCGCATGACCGTATCGATGCGGTCGTCTCTAAAGAAGAACCACCAGTAGGCGAATACTATCGCGGCGAGCGACAGCATCAGTGTGATGGGCCTGTTCCGGATGAAGAGCATGCCCCGCAACTGGTGGCACACCGCTATCAGTTGCAGCATGCCCATGGAAGCGATGAAGACGAATACGCAGTATTGCCAGGCGCGGACGATTTCCAAGGTAATCCCTACGCGCCCCTCTTCCCACGGTATACGGGCGTGCACCACTCCCGATACTTGCGGTTCCTGCCCCGAATTACATCATTGTACAGGTTCAAGAGCTTCCGCGTGATCGGGCCGACCTTGCCATTGCCGATCGGCCGGTGATCCACTTCCACCACGGGCGTCACATTCGCGGCTGTCCCGGTCATGAAGCACTCGTCCGCAACGTAAAGCTCGCTGCGGTCGATGGCCCTCTCTATGGTTTCAATGCCCAGCTCGTTCTTGGCGAGCTTCATCACGGTGTCGCGGGTTATCCCCTTCAGGATGTTGTCGCACGAAGCCGGTGTTATGAGTTGGCCGTCAATGACGATGAATATGTTCTCACCGCTGCCCTCAGAGACGTGGCCGTCGTGTGAGAGCATGATCGCTTCGTCGAAACCATTCTCGTGAGCCTCCGTCTTGGCCAGCGCGCTGTTGACATAGATGCCGGTCACCTTGCCCCTGGGCGGAATGCTGACGTCGTCGACGCGGCGCCAACTGGACACGCCACACCTAGCCCCCTTCTCTGCGTCGAGATAGGGCCCAAAGGGCGTAACGAAGATGAAGAAGTCATCCTCGAGGTTGTGCAGCCTGACTCCTACCACCTGCGAGCTCTTGTAAGCCAGCGGACGCACGTAGATGTCTTCGCGGTAGCCGTTCTTCCTCACAAGGTCGACGGTGATCTGACACAGTTTATCGACATCGAAAGCGAGGTTTATCTTGAGAATGCGGCAACTCTTGTGAAGCCTTTCATAGTGCTCCTTCATGCGGAACAGGTACATCTGCCCGTCCTTGGCGTTCCAGTTGCCGCGGATGCCCTCAAAGCACGCCGTGCCGTAGTTCAAGGCGTGGGTCATCACACCGACCTTGGCTTCTGAGAGAGGTACGAACTTCTTCTCAAAGAATGCTACCTGCGGCATTTCAGTCTCCTTTCTTGTAGCTCAGCGAAACACGAGCCGACGATCCAACGGGCTAGGTCCCGTACACCAGAACCCCGTGCTGCAGCCGATGAAGGCACGAGCGCTTTCCTGCATCTGCGCTTCTTTGGCGTTACCTATTATAGAGCCTGAAGTTGATAGGGCACAACAAGCGCTTGCTGCAGCAGTCGGCGGCCGCCGAACCTGGCCCTCATCAGAGCGGGGGCCTTTGGCACAGCATTGGTCCCGCAGTCTGCCGAACCCGTTCACTGGATTCGCACTCTTGGTTGCTGCCCTAGCGCTGGCTTGGAGGGGACGTGCCCACATCGCTTGATTCCCGCACGGCGGTCGTGGGTTCCGTTTTGGAGGTAACAGCCGTCCACAGGACATACAGAATGGGAATGCCCATGTTGAACTCCAGCAGACTGTTGAACAGCAGCACGTCGACATAGTCCTTGGCAGGCCGGATGCCGGAGGCCAGCAGCGTGATCTCCATGCCGAAATGCACTATCACGCCGACGGCAAACAGGTAGATGATCCGCTGCAGGGTGAGCGTCTTCATGGGACGCCAGATGTACTTGAGGAGAAGCAGCAGAACGTAGCCACATACCACCATGGCCACCTGGACGATCCTGGCGTTCGACATGTCCCGCCCGATGTCGATGGTCCGGTCGTCTATGCTGAGGTTCTGGCTTATGAGAGCCGTGGCCATCCACCCGCCGTACAGAAACAGAGTCCAGAGCAACCTGGCCCTTGTCGACTTTGCCCCGAACATGACCGTCACGTAGGAGAATTCGATCATACCGTACGTGAAGGAGAAATAGGCGAGAAACAGATCGCGGTTGAACGGCACATCCAGAAAGCGCGTATGCTGGATCCGCAACCAGAGTACATCGTCCACCAGGAAGACGACCACCGCTCCGAACAAACCGAACCACAGGGCCAGTGTCTGCTTCTGTCTCAACAGGACTAGCATCCAGACGGCGCAAAACAGCAGGTCCAGGTATATGAAGTCCACATCGAAGACGCGCGCTACGTAGTCATCCACCTTCGGCTTTCCTCACTGGAGCACATCGGCTCACGCGTTGACCCGGGGGCGGGCGCTCCTGCGCCCGCCAAACAGCCGCTACACCTGTCTGACCGGGACAATGATAGGCGAAGTGCTTCGTGGGTTCAATCGCCTATTGGCTATGCAGACCAGCGCGGGCGCCGTTGACAGTGCAGGGCCACTCCGCTGATAATCGTAGGAGTGCAGCCGGTCTGAGGACGCGCAGGCGGTTCCCCACTCCGGGTGATTGCTCGACAAGCTGCGTTCCGGAACAGGGCATCGACAAATGGACTTCCCGAGAGTTGTCATCTCCAAGGAGACGCTGCGCCCGCCCGCCTTTGAGAAGGACGTCCAGAATATCGAGTTCAGGGAGGACCCACTGACAGGGAGACGTTGTCGGATGAATGCCCGGAGAGCGGAGAGGATCAGGCAAAGCCGGACCTCATCCGTCCCGGCCGAGTTGTCTCAGAAGAAGGAGGGATGCCCGTTCTGCCCGGAGAACATAGACCGGGCAGTGCCCAGGTTTGACCCCGAACTGTATTCCGGAGGGCGGATTCGACGAGGTGAGTGCTGGCTCTTTCCTAACGTATTCCCTCTTGCCAGCTACCACGTTGCTGCCACCCTGTGCACCGCCCACTTTCTGGACCTCCATGAATTCCGTGTTGGCATGGTGGCTGACTGCCTGATGGCAGCCAGGGAATTCCTGCAGGCGGTACGCAACTATGACACCCGGGCCAGGTATCCCATTCTCCTCTGGAACCACCTTTCTCCCAGTGCCGCCAGCATGATTCATCCCCATGCTCAGGTCTTAGTGGATATGAGGCCGACGCCATACCAGGATATCCTGCTTGGGTCGAGCAGGGCGTACTATGATCGGACCGGGCGGAGCTTCTGGAATGAGCTTGTTGACGAAGAGCGACGGCTGGGAGAGAGATACATCGGCGAGAACGAGTCAGTGGTTGCGCTGGCCAGCTTCGCCCCACAAGGAAACAGAGAGGTTCAGGTAATCTTCAAGGATACCAGCAGCCTCACGGATCTAGACGATCGGCAGATCGAGGATTTTGCCGAATGCGTGGTGAGACTGCTGAAAGCCTACAAGGGAATGGGTGTGAACTCCTTCAACATGTCGACCTTCTCGGGGCCGATGGGCGAGACGCTGGGATACTACGCGCTCCATGCCAAGCTCATCTCGAGGCCAGTGCTGGAACCATTCTACAGGAACGATACTGGCATTCTGGAGAGGTTCCACGGTGAGGCTGACATCGATGTCATGCCTGAGGCCTTCGCTCGGCGCGCCAGGGAATCCTGGGAACGGTGAAGGGGTTGGACATAAGGAAGATCATCCTGAGCGCCGTTCGGCAGGGACTTGGTGCCGTAGGCCGCTTCCTCAGCTCGGTGCCCGCGGGGTGGCTCGTCGTCATGGGCATACTGGGGCTCCCCATAGCCATTGTGTCGGTTGCGGTGGCCTTTGTCTTCCTCGTATTGGTGATTCTTCTCGCAGTGCTCATGCTGCTCTTCTACGTGCTGGTCTGGAGGCCCGTATCCGCAAGGAGAAGAAGAAACGAGAGAATCATAGAGGCTGAATACACCGTGAAGTCGGACGACGAGAGACACACATAGAGATGGCGAAGATATCCGCGCCGCCGGTTGCGGAGAAGCTGGGCCGTTATGGGTAAACGGGCGTCAGAGGAAGTGAGAGGATCCTCGCCTCGACACGTGAGACGATCTCATCGATCCCGTCCACTGGCAGACGGTATCTGGCGGCGATCCGCTCTGGAGGGATCTCCTTGCCCGTGATGAACCCCTTCCGCAGAAGATAGATCTCCTGCTCTCTGGTGCTCGCTCCAATCTGATCCAGGCCAATCAGTCGGACGACCTCATCGTGCTGTCTTGCCTGAACGCGAATGAGTGAGTCTTCATCGTGCAGGGCAGCTCCATAATCCGCCTGGGCTGCCTCTTTGTCTCCGAGATTCTCGTATGCGACGGCCCTGTTGAAGTACAAACGGGCATTCTCGGGGTATCGCGCTATGGCGTCGGTGTAGAGCCGGACGGCGCGTCGAAGCTCACTCTTGCTTGAGAGCCGGATGCCGCGTTCCAGGTGGCGGTTGGCCATCATGTATTTTTCTATGGCCTCGATGCAGCGTGGTGGCAGCCCCTTCACCTGCGCGAAGCTTGTGAGTTGTCTCCAGTCTATGTCGACGACCGACCATCGGCCTCTCTGCCTGATCATCAGAGCGAGACGCTGGTGATGAATATTCTTCGATCCATACCACAAGTCGACGAACCGTGTGCGCCTGTCCGAGAGGCTGACGACGTTGGCCATGTGGGGTACCATTCTGCCCGCGTTGTCAATGAGGACTTCCACAATTCCCGTCTTCAGTCCCAGTCTCCTGCTGATTCGGTGGAAGAGCAGGGCGTAACCGAAGCAGTCCGCCTGGGATTCCCTCAGCACCCTATTCAATTCGAACAGTCGGCCGCGCTTGATGTTCAGTCTGATGGTTTCGCAGAGCCAGTCGGCGGCGCACAGTTCAAGTTCGGCCTTCACCTGCCTTGCAGTGGCCTCGGACAGCCGTGATCTGACGCGGCGGGCCAAGCTGGACCAAAGCTCGCGACCATGTCTTCGTTTGGCGGCCTTGGCGCGGAGGCGGCGCGGCAGCGGTGGTATCTGCCATCTCTGCAGGGCCTTCGTCAATGCAGCTGCTAACGAACGCCTCTGTGTGTCTACATCAATCCTCTGTGTTCCCGTCATCGCCTCTTAATCGTAGTGCGACAACGCAGCTTTGGGCAAACGTCAGAGGGGGTAGTCTCGCATTATTTGGCGGGAATAGGGCTACGCCGGCATCGTGAGTGAAGTTGAAGTCCGAATGTCTTGACTAATCTGTGCAATCGGGATAGAATGCGGAAAACAGCTTCTCCCACAAAGCTGTTCCACTCTTGATCCGTCAGTTGCGCTTCTTCCGTCACAGGCGCGTCGGCGGTCGGTACACTAAACGGGAAAAGGTAAGATGGCTGTCACGTATGATGAGCTTCACCAGCGGTTGAAGGACGAGCGGGACAGGCTCGTGAGGCAACTGGATCAGAACAGGGCCTCCGCTCCTGCTGTGGGCGAGATGAAGGAAGGCAGCCCGTACGGCAAGAAAGAGGAGGGCGCAGCGGAGGCCTTCGAGCTGGAGAAGCGGCTGGCACTGGAAAAGAGGCTGATGGAGACCCTGGCAGAGGTGGAGCACGCCCTTGGCAAGTTCGAGAAGGGGACTTACGGGACATGCGACACCTGCGGGCGAGCGATCGAGATGGAGCGGCTTGAAGTCCTGCCCCAGGCGAACCTCTGCCTCAGCTGCAAGGCGCAGCAGTCCAGGAACGCCAAAGGGAGATTCCCCGCCCGATAGTGGATTGGCCAAGAGGCTTCGCGTCTACCTCGCGCTGTGCAGATTCTACGTCTGGTGGTGGTTGTTGCCATTCTTGTCAATCAGGCGTGACAGGCGCGCCCCGTTGCTTCTCTTCTCTACTGCCTTCGCGGCTCTGACAGTCGACCAGCTGACCAAACTCTGGGTGAGAACCAGCCTGGAACCCGGCAAGTTCTGGCCGGAGCACGGAATCCTGCGGCTGACCAATTCCACCAATCAGGGTATCGTCTTTGGGATCGAGGCACCGCTGGCATTCTCGATCGCCATGCCCGTAGTGCTGGTTGCTATCGCTCTCGTTGCCTATTTCTGGTACGGTCCCATCGGCGGCAGGCTGGTCAATGTCTGCCTTGGACTGTTCATAGGCGGGAGCCTGGGCAATCTGATAGACAGGGTTAGGTTCGGTGCGGTCACGGATTTCGCTGATGTCCGACTGTGGGGCAACGTGCACTGGTTTACCTTCAACGTGGCTGATGCTTGCATCGTGGTCGGGATCATCTTGTTCGTGCTTTCGATCTTCGGGCTGCCTCCAAGAAGGGATGTCAAGGAGCGCAAATGACGGACGCAGGCCAGCGGTTCTTGATTTCGGCAGACACGTCCGGTGTGCGAGTGGACCTCTTCATCAGCCAGCACCAGGAAGGTCTGTCTCGTTCCTTCGTGCGGAGGCTCATTGAAGAAGGACATGTTCTGGTGAACGGCGAAGCGGTCAAGGCGAGCCGCAAGGTGAAGGTCGGTGACGTCGTCCAGGTTGATTTGCCCCCGCCCCAGCCGTCCCCCGTACTGGTCCCTGAGGACATGCCTCTCGACATCATCTACGAGGATGCTGACATCCTCGTAGTCAATAAGCCGGCGGGGCTCACGGTATACCCGGCCCCGGGCCATCCCCACCATACTCTGATGAATGCGATTCTGGCCCACTGCCCGCAACTGGCCAGTATCGAGAGCTCAGTCAGGCCAGGCGTGGTGCACCGGCTGGACAAGGATACTTCAGGGGTGATGGTGGTCGCCAAGAACAAGGCCGCTCAGTTGTATCTGTCCTCCCAAATGAAGGGTCATCGCGTGCTGAAGCGTTACGTCGTGCTAGTCAAGGGCTTGCCTTCTCCAGCCCAGGGTGCAATCGAAGCACCTATCGGGCGGCACCCCAGGGACCGCAAGAGGATGGCGGTGATCGAGGGTGGCAGACCCTCGCGGACGTTGTACAGGGTCACCAGACGCTTCAAGGGATACTCAGAGGTGGAGGCAACCTTGGAGACGGGGCGGACCCATCAGATCAGGGTCCACTTCTCGCACAAGGGCTGGCCGGTGGTCGGCGATACCGTGTACGGCGTGAGGGTGCCCTGGCTCGGCCGGCAGTTTGTGCATGCCAGGACGCTGGGCTTGAGGCTGCCGGGAAGCGGGAAGTACGTGGAATTCAGTGCGGAATTGCCGGCAGATCTGCAGGCGGCGCTGGAGACAGTCTCCTCGGTTCAGGCAGCGCCATCATAGATGAACCGTGGCGCGGAAGCGGCCGCTACCCTGGGCCTGTTCGTCACAGACGTTTCTCTATCTTGGCCCAGGAATCCCTCAAGGGAACCGTCCGGTTGAAAACCAGGCGCTGGGCAGACGAGTCCTTCAAGTCGGTGCAGAAGTAGCCAAGCCTTTCAAACTGGTAGGACGTGCCGGATGCTGCGCCGGCCAGGCTCGGTTCCACGTAGCCTGTCAGGACCTCCAGCGATTTCGGGTTGATGACGCTCTCGCAGCCACCTTCAACATCCCCCGGGTTCTCCACAGTGAACAGGCGGTCGTACAACCGCACCTCGGCCGGCAACGCGTGAGCCGCTGACACCCAGTGGATGGTTCCTCGTACTTTGCGCCCGTCCGGTGCGTCTCCGCCGCGCGTTGCGGGATCATACGTGCAATGCAGCTCAACAACCTCGCCTGTCTTCTCGTCCTTCTTCACGCCGATGCAGGTGATGAGATAAGCGTATCGCAGCCGCACCTCGCGGCCGGGCGCGAGGCGGAAGAACTTGGGCGGGGGCTGCTCCCGGAAGTCATCCCGTTCGATGTAGAGCACGCGCGAGAAGGGCACCTTCCGTGTTCCGGCAGCAGGGTCTTCCGGGTTGTTGATGGCATCCAGCTCCTCGGTCTGGCCCTCGGGGTAGTTGTCGATGATGACGCGGAGGGGGTTCAACACGGCCATAACACGCGGAGCGCTGCGGTTGAGGTCTTCGCGGATGCAATGCTCCAGTAGCGCTATGTCAATGGTGCTGTCTGTCTTGGCCACACCGATGCGATCGCAGAAGTCGCGGATGGAACTCGGCGTGTAACCACGTCTGCGCAATCCGGCGATGGTGGGCATCCGCGGATCGTCCCAACCGGACACGTATCCCTTCTCTACCAACTGCAGGAGCTTGCGCTTGCTCATGACAGTGTAAGAGAGGTTCAGTCGGGCGAATTCTATCTGCCGCGGATGATAGATGCCCAACTGGTCCAGAAACCAGTCGTAGAGCGGGCGATGGTCCTCAAATTCCAGCGTGCAGATGGAGTGTGTAATCCCTTCGATCGAGTCCTCGATGCCGTGCGCCCAATCGTACATCGGGTAAATGCACCACTTGCTACCGGTGCGGTGATGGTCAGCATGCAAGATGCGATACATCACCGGATCACGCATGTTGAGGTTCGGCGAAGCCATGTCGATCTTGGCCCGAAGCACTCGGGAACCGTCCTCGAACTCCCCCGCCCGCATGCGGGCGAACAGATCGAGGTTCTCCTCTACGGAGCGGTTGCGGTAAGGGCTCTCCCTGCCTGGCTGGGTGAGAGTGCCCCTGTATTCCCTGATCTCGTCCGCGCTCAAATCATCGACATAGGCCTTGCCGGCCTTTATCAACTGCACGGCATATTCGTGCATCTGTTCGAAGTAGTCGGACGCGTAGTAGAGCCGATCCTCCCAGTCAAACCCGAGCCACCGCACGCTGTCCAGGATCGAATCGACGTACTCCTGCTCTTCCTTGGTGGGGTTGGTGTCGTCGAAGCGGAGATTGCAGAGGCCATGGTATTGGGCGGCGATGCCGAAGTTGAGGCAGATCGATTTCGCATGGCCGATATGAAGGTAGCCGTTCGGCTCCGGCGGGAAACGCGTGTGCACGCGGCCACCGAATCGGTTGGTCCTGATATCCTCGTCAATAATATCCCGGATGAAGTCAGAGGGCGCAGGCTGTTCGGACACCGTGAGTTCTCCTTGGGCAGAGGCTGGTTCTCCACCGTGGTCAGATTGTCTCAGCCTTGGCTGTCTGGTTGATTCTCACAGTAAGTATAGGTTAGGCACGCGTTTTGTCAAAGGCCGTTGTGCCGGCAAACCCGTCTTGGACTAGCGGCGACCGTCGATGCTAGAATGGATGCCGTCGCTTGAGAGAGCAAACGACTGTTCGCATACAAGCATGAGCACCGAGGACGTCAGAGTCAGGTATGCACCCAGCCCGACCGGCTACCCGCACATTGGGAATATCCGGACCGCGCTGTTCAACTGGCTGTTCGCGCGGCACACAGGCGGCAAGTTCATCGTCCGGATCGAGGACACAGATCAGTCGCGCAAGGTCGAGGGGGCGGTGGAGCAGATACTGGAGAGCCTCCGTTGGCTGGGGCTGGACTGGGATGAAGGGCCGGAGGTCGGCGGTCCTTTTGGCCCTTACTTCCAGTCAGAACGGCTCGAGCTCTACCGGCGCTACGCACATGAGTTGGTGGAGGCTGGCCACGCCTACCGGTGCTATTGCTCGCCAGAGCGGCTGGCGCGGATGCACACCGAAATGGTGGGGCGCAAGGAGTCGGTGAGGACCTACGATCGCCATTGCCGGGAGCTCAGTGCGGACGAACAGGCAAAGGCCGAAGCCGGGGGTGTGGTGCCGGTGATTCGGTTCAAGGTCCCTCTTGCCGGGCAGACGACCTTTCATGACCTGATCCGCGGTGACATAACGTTCAGCAATGCTGAGCTCGATGACCTCGTGCTGCTGAAGTCTGACGGGTACCCCACCTATCATCTGGCCAATGTCGTCGATGATCACAGCATGCAAGTCAGCCACGTGATGCGGGCCGACGAGTGGCTTTCATCCACGCCCAGACACGTGCTCCTGTACAAAGCCTTCGGCTGGACGCCGCCACTTTATGCGCACCTGCCCATGATTCTGGGGCCGGACAAATCGAAGCTGAGCAAGAGGCACGGTGCCACAGCCCTGCTGGAGTACAGGGACGAAGGATACTTGCCGGAGGCCATCTTCAACTTCCTGGCTTTGCTCGGCTGGTCGCTGGATGACAAGACCGACGTGATCAGCCGGGAAGACTTGGTGAGGCACTTCTCGCTCGACCGCATCAGCCGCACTGCGGCGGTGTTTGACATAAAGAAGCTGCAGTGGCTGAATGGATTCTACATTCGCAAACTGAGCCCGTCAGAGCTAGCGGAGCGGGCTCTGCCCTTCTACGAGAGACAGCTTCCGCAGGAGGTAGAGCGGCCGCTGGATCTCCGATACGTGGGTCAGGTGGTGACTCTGCAGCGGGAACGGGTGAAGACGCTGGCCGAGTTGCCGGAGAACGCGGCATTCTTCTTTGTGGAGGACCTGGACTACCCCGCAGAATTGCTGCTGAAGGGCGGGATGAGCAGAGAACAGGCACGGGAACTGCTGACCGCGGCGGCTGCTGTCTTGGGTTCGGTAGTCACGTTTGATGCGGCGGGCCTGGAGGCGCCGCTGCGTGCGCTGGCCGAGAGGACGTCAGTGAGGACCGGTGACCTCTTCGGGTTGCTCCGAGTGGCGGTGACCGGACGGACTGCGGCTCCTCCGCTGTTCGATACGATGGCCGTCGTGGGCAAGGAGAGGTGCCTGAAGCGGGTCAGGGCGGCAGTACGGAAGCTGTCTGATACGCCGGCCGCATAGCCTTGATTGCGGCGGTGGGCGCGGTTTCCCTGCGTCACCCTTTCCCGCGGCCTGCTTCATGGCGGTACCATTCAGAGATGCTGGCTGGTGTGGTTTCCGCGTGGTGTCCGACGCTTCCCCGCTTCGACGTGGTCGGCGAGAATCCGCTGGCTGCAAAGTCCGTAGGAATGGATCAGGAACAGCCCTGCGTCAAATGTGACGATGCACGAGATTAGATGCATCAGGTGCGGCGGAAGTAAGATACGTAGGCCGAGAGACCGAGAAGGAACTCGGGAGGCAGTTCTCCGCCGTTTGTGCTCATCCTGACGTAGTCTGAGATCAGCGTCCAGATCTGCTCTTCCTTCTTGCCTTCCCGCACTGCCATCTCCACGATCCGACCGATCTCAATAGAAGTACGTCGTATGGCGCGGATGAGGTGTTTGGGATCGGAGCGGGGCCCACAGTGCGAGTAGAAGGCGACTCCGGGTGCAAGATCGGCCAGCCTGTCAATTGACTGGATGTAGAGCGGTAGGTCGAAAGGTGGGACGGCCGCCGGGAGCGGGAAGTCCGGCATGCTGGTGGCTATGAATCCCAGAGCCTCGCCCGGGAATACCCCCTGCGTAAGGCGATCATAGACGGAGATGTGGTGAGAGGCATGTCCCGGCGTGAAGAGTACCGTGAGATCCCTTCCTCCCGCGCGCAGCACTTCGTTGTCCTGGACGACGTGCATCTGCCGCTCGGGTATGGGCATTATTGGCCCGAAGCGCTGCTCGAAGTCATCCCCGAAGACGAGTTTGGTGGCGGCCACCAGTCTGGCCGGGTCGGCCATGTTCTTCGCACCGCGCGGGTGCAGGACGACCTTGACGTGGGGGAGGTGGCGGGCGAGGTAGCCGGCGCCGCCTCCATGGTCCACATGGATGTGGGTGGGGATGATGTAGGAAAGACGGTTGAAATCGATGCCCGCGTCCTTCGACGCCGCCAACAGTCTGGAAGCCGTCGTTGTTGAACCAGGCTCGATCAGCACAGGACTGTCGCCGGTGAGCAGGTAGGCTACCTCGCTGAGAGAGAAGCCAACATCTTCTGAACAGTCGAGGATGCAGGTGTTCTCGGCTACTTCGGTGACCTTCATCGAGAGACCCAGCGGTCCGCGTGTTGTCTGGGTCAATCATAGCATGCCTGCCGGGGTCAAGTGTTGTTATCCGGTGGTCAGACGCGCCAATGGGAATTGCGCACGGCGGCAGGCAATTGTTACGATTAGGATGGGAACAGCGTCGTGAAGAACGCGCGTTCTGCCGGCCCGGACCGTCCCAAAAATCGGCGTTGAGGGCTGGAGAAGGAGGCGACCGCTATGTCTGGACTGGTGAGCAACAAAGTGGCTTTGATCACAGGTGGTTCTTCGGGCATAGGCAGAGGCACAGCGCTGGTGTTTGCCCGGGAGGGGGCGAAGGTGGCCATCGCTGACATACAGGTTGAAGAAGGACACGAGACGGTGCGTTTGGTCGAAGAGGCGGGTGGAGAGGCCATCTTTGTGAAATGCGACGTGTCCGTTGCGGCGGAGGTAAAGGCTGCGGTGGAGAAGGTGGTAGAGACCTTTGGTCGGCTGGACTGTGGGTTCAACAACGCCGGAATAGACAGCGCCATGGCGAAGACGGCGGATTGCACTGAGGAAGACTGGGACCGGGTCATTGCCGTCAATCTCAAGGGCGTGTGGCTTTGCATGAAGTACGAGATTCCGCAGATGCTGAAGCAGGGCGGTGGGGTCATCGTCAACACGGCATCGATCGGCGGTTTGAGGGGTCTAGGGGGGATGAGCAACTACTGTGCCTCCAAGGGAGGCGTCATCATGCTGACGCGGACCGCGGCCCTCGAATATGCCAGGGCGGGCATCCGGATAAACGCGGTTTGTCCCGGAGGCATCAACACGCCGATGTCCAAACGGCTGGTGAAACAGCCCATGATGTCGGAGACCCGGGGCAATGCCATGAGACGGTGGGGGAGGCCTCAGGAGGTGGGGGAGGCAGTGGTGTGGCTCTGCTCGGACGCAGCCTCTTTTGTAACCGGTCACGCCATGGCCGTTGACGCGGGGTTCCTAGCTGCCTAGTAGGGGCCCGCCTTCGCGGCAGGCCGCGTCTTAACCCAGGCGACTAGTCGATGACGTCCTTGGTGCTGGGCACCTTGCCGGAGATCCTGGGATCGAGGCGCGTAGCCGCATCCAGGGAGCGGGCCAGAGCCTTGAAAGTTGCCTCGGCCTTGTGGTGATCATCGCTGCCGCGGAGCAGCTTGGCGTGGAGGTTGAGACGGGCCTCTGAAGCGAAGCTCTCGAGGAAGTGGCTCACCAGGTTCGAGGGGAGGTCGGCTACATTCCGGTCCACGAGGGCCATTTCGGATACGCAGTAGCCCCTGCCGCTGATGTCCACCGCCACAAGCGCGAGGGCATCGTCCATGGGTATCACGGCGTGGGCCATTCTGACGATGCCACGCTTGTCTCCGAGGGCTTGGTTAAAGGCCCGGCCGAGAGAGATGGCGACGTCTTCGACCAAATGGTGCGGGTCGGCGCCGGTGGCTGCGATCCTAATGTCGAAGGCGCCATGGCGGGCCAACTGCGTCAACAGGTGGTCGAACATCCTTATGCCGGTGGTGATCTCGTAGTCACCTTTGCCATCAATGTCGATCTCCAGGTTGACGCTGGTCTCTGTCGTCTCGCGCTTCACCGTGGCAAGTCGTCTAGTCATCTTTCGCGTACTCCTTGTGGCAGCCTATAATCCCTGGGCTGACTTCGCGTGGCACGTGCATTCTCTAGCGTGGAACCTTTGAGCCGTGCCTTACGTCACCTGAGTAAAGAGTTGCTCCGTCATTGGCCACGGACACCCGAATTCTAGCACGCCTATTGACAAAAGGGAATCACGTGTTAAACTCAGGGCAAACGTGGCCAGGAAGAGAAGGGAAGTGAAACGGAGGTCAAAGGGGGTGATAATGCGGGTAGGCTGAGAAGTTGCTCCAGGTTTCCAAAGTGGGGGGCAATTGGCGTAATCCTATCGTGATCAATGAGAAGCCGAAAGGAGGATGGAACAAAGTGACCAAATCAAGGATACTGCTGGCGCTAACTGTCGCCTTGCTGCTGGCAGGCATGATCGGCATGGCCATCCCGGGAACAGCGTCCGCCGACATCTATCCCAATACATGGGAGTGGATCTCACCCGTGTACGAAGGGTATGACGACTACTATGGGGACTGGGTCGTGGAGTATACCGCAGGCAGCACAGCCAGGCTCGAGGTACAGGTAGCCAACTGGTGGATCTACGAACACGGGGATGCTGTTCTCAAGTCAGCCACGCTCAAGACCGACTGGAACGCGGAGATTGCCGCCACCACCATGCCGGCTGACCTCGACTACTATGAATACGGGACAGTCGCTTTCGAGTTCACAGTTCCGGGGACCGACGTGGCGACGAATGCCTGGCAGCACAGTTGGGAGATAGTCTTCACATGGCAGACCCAGGGTTACACCTATGTGCGGTACTATCAGGCGTGGGAATACGTTGGGGTTGGCAACGGCGTGACGACCACGTTCTATCTGGATGATTCTCCAGTTGTGCCCGATTCGGAACACCTGTTCCTGGTGAACTACGCTGCTGAGACAATCACTCCCGTGTCGAGCACTGCCTACGATCTGGATGATGCAACCGGGACGGTCGAGTTTGACACGGCGCCTGCCGCGGGGAACACCCTCTACGCACAATACACCTATGCGGACTACTGCGGCGCAGGCGACGGGTACAATACGGTGTTCTGGCTTGACGAATCTCCGATCAAGCCGGATTCCGAGATCGTGCTGTTGTACGACTCCATCACCGGCAACATTGCCCAAACCACCGACTATACCATTGACGATGAGACCGGGAAGATAGTCTTCACGACAGCACCACTTCCCTACCAGGCAGTGTACGCGTCGTATGAGGTCTATGGCACATCCGAATGGTATACCACTTGGGGCGACTCTAACTTCGTAGTTCTGTCGGCGGACCAGGCTGAGGTGCGGCTCTTGGGGATCCAGTATGAACAGATGTGGTACTACTTCGATCCTGACTGCGTAGCCGCGCAGAACTATGCCGCCACGGCAGAGGCGCACGAAGACAATGCAGAGGACGCTTGGTATCGCGGCGATTTCGCGACTGCCAAGACGGAGATGCAGGCTGCCATAGCCGCCCTGCAGCAAGCCAAGGACGCTGAGCTGGCCTTTGACCAGGCTTGGGAAAACCGCGAGGTGGCTTGGGACGAAGCCTACTTGGCAGAGCAGGAAGCAGAGACCGCTTGGGATGAGGCCAACGCTGCCTATGTTGAGGC
>JAUCPZ010000046.1 GCA_030372995.1 Dehalococcoidia bacterium | reverse complement strand
CCTTAACAATTGAAGAGTGACAGGAAGACGGGAACCTGAGGAAGACGAGAGAGTTTTGACAAGGAATCGACATTCGCAAGAATGTGAAAAAGCATTTTATGCGGAGAGTTTGATCCTGGCTCAGGATGAACGCTGGCGGCGTGCCTAATACATGCAAGTCGAACGGAGAGCTAGCAATAGTTCTTAGTGGCGAACGGGTGAGTAACGCGTTGGTGACCTGCCCCGAAGACCGGGATAACAGCTCGAAAGGGCTGCTAATACCGGATGAGCTCCTGGTGGTTAGAGGGCTAGGAGGAAAGCGAGTAATCGGCTTTGGGAGGGGCCTGCGTCCCATCAGCTAGTTGGTAAGGTAACGGCTTACCAAGGCAGAGACGGGTAGGGGGCCTGAGAGGGTGATCCCCCACACTGGCACTGAAACACGGGCCAGACACCTACGGGTGGCAGCAGTAGGGAATATTGCACAATGGGCGAAAGCCTGATGCAGCAACGCCGCGTGCGCGATGAAGGCCTTCGGGTTGTAAAGCGCTTTTCGGGGAGAAGAGGAAGGACGGTATCCCCGGAATAAGGCTCGGCTAACTACGTGCCAGCAGCCGCGGTAAAACGTAGGAGCCAAGCGTTATCCGAATTCACTGGGCGTAAAGCGCGTGCAGGCGGCCTGGTAAGTTGGATGTGAAATCTCCTGGCTCAACTGGGAGAGGCCGTTCAAGACTGTCAGGCTGGAGGGCGACAGAGGGAGGTGGAATTCCGGGTGTAGTGGTGAAATGCGTAGATATCCGGAGGAACACCAGAGGCGAAGGCGACCTCCTGGGTCGCACCTGACGCTGAGATGCGAAAGCTAGGGGAGCGAACGGGATTAGAAACCCCGGTAGTCCTAGCCGTAAACGATGTAGACTGGGTGTTGGTGGGGTAAAAGCCATCGGCGCCGAAGCCAACGCGATAAGTCTACCGCCTGGGGACTACGGCCGCAAGGTTAAAACTCAAAGGAATTGACGGGGGCCCGCACAAGCAGCGGAGCGTGTGGTTTAATTCGATGCTACACGAAGAACCTTACCCGGATTTGACATGCAAGTGGTAGTGAAGCGAAAGCGGAACGACCCTTCGGGGAGCTTGCACAGGTGCTGCATGGCTGTCGTCAGCTCGTGTCGTGAGATGTCCGGTTAAGTCCGGTAACGAGCGCAACCCCTACGGTATGTTACATGTGTCATACAGGACTGCCGGTATAAAGCCGGAGGAAGGTGGGGATGACGTCAAGTCAGCATGGCCTTTATGTCCGGGGCTACACACACGCTACAATGGCCGGCACAATGGGTCGCAAAGCCGCGAGGTGGAGCCAATCCCGAAAGCCGGTCCCAGTTCAGATTGCAGGCTGCAACCCGCCTGCATGAAGCCGGAGTTGCTAGTAACCGCGCGTCAGCATTAGTGCGGTGAATACGTTCCCGGGCCTTGTACACACCGCCCGTCACGTCATGGGAGCTGGTAACACCTGAAGCCGGTATTCTAACCGCAAGGAGGGAGCCGTCGAGGGTGGGGCTGGTGACTGGGACGAAGTCGTAACAAGGTAGGTGTACCGGAAGGTGCGCCTGGATCACCTCCTTTCTAGGGAGCAGCCGAGGCAGGTCTACGGACCAGAGCCTCCAGGCACTTCCTGC
>JAUCPZ010000045.1 GCA_030372995.1 Dehalococcoidia bacterium | reverse complement strand
GGCCCCCCCACTGGGGGGCGGCCACGCAGGAACTGGTCAAGTTGACTAAGGGAGTTCGGAAGGGGGATACTTTCCCAAACTGCCCGCCGCCACTGGCGTGCGGGTGAAAGAAATCGTAATAGGGAGGGTGAGTTCTATGAAAGCAGCCGTACAGTACGAAGTGGGCAAGCCCCTGGTCGTGGATGAGGTGCAATTGGAGGATCCTCAAGACGACGAAATCAAGGTCAAGATAGTGGCTTGTGGCGTTTGCCACAGCGATCTGACCTTCATGAAAGGCGACATGCCGGCTCCCATGCCCATCGTGATGGGTCACGAAGGCGCGGGCATAGTTGAGAAGGTGGGGCCTCGGGTGACCAGGGTCAAGCCTGGCGATCACGTCCTCATGATGGTTTCGTATGCGTGTGGGAAATGCGCCCTCTGTGCCCAAGGTAAACCCACCCAATGTGTGGAGAACCTGCCTGTCATGATGATGGCCTGTCTACCTGAAACCTATGGGGCAACGCGTCTGCGCAAGGATGGGAAGCCCATCAACCACGTGTTTGGCCTGGCGGCCATGGCTGAGTACGCGGTGGTCAAGGAAAGGTCCGTCGTGAAGGTGAGAGAGGATGCTCCATTGGACAAGATCTGCATCATGGGGTGCGGCGTCACGACCGGAATGGGCGCTGCCATGAACACGACCGGGATAAGGCCGGGTGAGAGCATTGTGATATACGGCAGCGGGGGAGTAGGCCTGAGTGCCATCATGGGGGCCAAGCTGGCCGGAGCGGGGAAGATTATCGCCGTCTCGAGGTCCGACCGGAAGCTGGCGGTGGCCAAGGAGCTTGGCGCGGACTTCGTGGTCAAGTCTGGTGTGGAAGATCCGGTGGCCAAAGTCAAGGAGCTGACCGGTGGCGGAGCAGACTACGCGGTCGAGGCGGTGGGAAAGGCAGACGTCATGATGCAGGCGTTCGGTTCCATCCGCAACGGTGGCAGACTGGTGATAGCAGGGATGGCTCCCCTCGTCGAGATGCTCACGATCGCGCCATTCGAGTTCTTGCTGGGCAAGTGCATCATAGGCACGGTTCAGGGTGACATCATCCATTCTGTTGACGTGCCCAGGTTCGTAGACATGTATATGCAGGGGAAGATCCCGCTGGACAAGATGATTAGCCACACTTTCAAGCTGGCTCAGGTGAATGAAGCTTACACTGCCCTTGACAAGAGCGAAGCAGTCAAGACCGTCGTCAAGATAGCATAAGCACAGTACATTCCGAATAGCATACATGGGGGCGCACCGCGTCGCGGTGCGCCCTCGGAAGGAGTTCCGATGGCTGACCTCACCTTTGATGCAGTCGTGTGTGGTGGTGGCAACAAGGCGCTCGTGCTGGCCATGTACCTTTCGCGGTATGCGGGCCTAAGTGTCGGCGTGTTCGAAAGGAGGCACGAAATAGGCGGTGGTTTGGCCACTGAGGAGACCGCGGCCCCTGGGTTCCGCGGCAATCCTCACGCCAATCTCTTGCTGCCGTGGTACTACGCGCCCTTGTACCGCGACTTTCCCGAGTTCTGGGACTACGGGGGACAGATAGACCAGTACCCGGTAGGGATGGGCAGCGTGTTCCTGAAGAACAACACCTGTCTCTGCATCTACAGCGAGAAGGAAGACCCCACTCAAGAGAAGTCAGCCAAGGAGATTGCCAGGTTCTCGGAAAAGGACGCGGAAACCTGGTTGAAGTTCTGGAAACTATGGCAGACTGACGAAATGCAGTCTGCACAGATCGACACTCTGTTCAACCCGCCCGAGTGGCAGGTTCAGCCGGAGTTCCTGAACCGCCAGATCGCGGTGTATCCCAAGATGCTGGAGGCCGGTTTCGAACCCGACTCCATGCTCCTCGCAGCCAGCCCCAAGAGGGCCGGACAGGAGTGGTTCGAGAGCCAGGAGCTGCTCTACACGATGCTCCGGGCCGTAGTCTCCTACGTCACCAATCCAGACGACGTGCAGCTTGGTGCCACTTCCTACGGTATGGCCATGACTATGGCCACGCACGGCTACGCCAGGGGTGGTACGCACCAGATAGCCCACGCTATGCACCAGATACTGGTGCAGAGCGGTGTCAAGTTCTACACTCACTCCGAGGTGGCCAAAGCCATAATAGAGAACGGCCAGTGCACTGGCATCCGCTTGATCGACGGCAGCGAAGTCAGGGCCAGGAAGTTTGTAGTCACCGCTGGCCTGAGCGCTTGGCAGCTTCTGGAGATGGTTGGTAGAGATGTTATGGGCGCCAAGATAGCCCGGCGCATTGATAATCTCTCAACCAGGAACATCGGCAACCTGATGTGGTATACCTTTGCCCTGCACGAGGCTCCGAAGTACAAGGCTGCCTCGTTCAATCCGGACATAAATCGATGCGAATGGCTGGGCCTGACCAACGAAGCCAATGTGGAACACATCTCCATCGAATGCAACTCCGCCAGGATGGGCAAGTTCCCGCCCATAGAGCACTACAACCCGGTAGTGTGGTGTCATAGTCTGGCGGATCCGGCCTATGCGCCGGATGGCAAACACACGGCACAGTGTGAAATGCAGGGCCCGAGAGCCAGCGACTTGACCGAGGCGGAGTGGCTCAGGGTTAAGAATGAGTACGCCGATGACCTGCTCAAGATATGGCAGAAGCATGCTCCGAACATGACCTGGGACAATGTCATTGGGGTTGACTCCAACAGCCCTTACGATAACTTGAGACTCAAGAACCTGGCGCCGCATGGGAATTTCGCTGGCATCGACAGGACACTCTGGCAACAGGGGGCCAACAGGCCCACCCCGGAGTTGGCTAACCACCGCACACCAGTGAAGAACCTGTACTGCACAGGCGGTTTCTGGCCCATAGGCGGTAATGCGAGTGCCGAGGCGGGCTACAACTGCTACAAGACGATTGCCAATGATCTGAATCTGCCCAAGCCTTGGCAGGAGCCAGGCAAGGAAGAGCCGATGTCGCTGGTACAGGCGACGCGGTGGTGCACGAACAAGATGCGGGAGTCATTCAAACCTCGCGCGCTGTGAACTCTGGATCCCAGGGGGTCGAGACAGGTCTTCCCAGCACTCGGGTTGCAGCACGCGATGCAGACATGATGTTGCCGCCTCAAGGTTCGGCTGGCAAAGCAGAACCTGGGCAAGAGTAAGGAGGGAAAATGGCCCAGAAGTTTGATTTCATCATCGTGGGTGGTGGTCCGAACGGTCTGACCATCGGAGCATACCTGGCCAAAGCGGGACAGAAGTGCCTGCTCCTGGAGAAGCGGTTCGAGGTCGGGGGCGGCCTGATGACCGAACAGGTGACGCTGCCCGATTTCTTTCACAACACCCACGCCATCTACCACATGATGGTGGACTATGCTCCCATATACAGTGACCTGAACTTCGACGAGTACCTGGTGAGGCACATCAAGCCGGAGCTGCAGTGGGCGCTACCCCTGAAGGATGGGCGGTGCCTCTGCATCTACACCGATGTAGAGAAGACCT
>JAUCPZ010000044.1 GCA_030372995.1 Dehalococcoidia bacterium | reverse complement strand
ACATTGGGCTTCTGTCTTCTGAGGCTCTCAATATACGCTTCGCGTGTTCTCACACCCATCTCGCTACCTCCTGCAGTGAGCTTCTGTACCCTCGAGAACGTTAGCGGTATCCAGCGCAGCTTGTCTGCCGGGAATCACCCTACAATGGGCGGGTTCAGGTCGGGTGCAACCATTCGTCTCGATCCACCGTTCGCTGTTCATCCAATCAACAAGCCAGCCCGGTATTTGGCCGGGCTGGCTATTCCAACGATTCCAGCGCGCCAGATGACACGACTGCAAACCAAGCTTGGAGCGCCCCGCTTGCCTAGGGCTTCCATACCTCCCAGACTTTGCCGACCAGTGCCGGCCCTGGCTTAAGGGTGACCTGGCCCGGCTGCCAGCCCGAAGGGGTTACCTCCCCTGTAGCCCGCACGTGCTGGAAGGCTTTGACCTGCCGGATCAGCTCATCGGGGTTCCGGCCCACCTCCGGCGTCAGCGTCTCCATAGCCCGGATCACAAAATCAGGATCGATTATGAAGCGCCCGCGTATGTCGACACCGGCTGCTTCGTCATAGACGCCGTATATCTGACCGATCTGCCCCCCGGCGTCCGACAACATCGGGAACGGCACGCCGCCCTTCACCATCCTGGACAGCTCCTGCTCCTGCCAGACCTTGTGCACGAAACGGCTGTCGGTGCTCATGGCCAAGAATTCGACTCCCAACGCCTTGAATTCCCCGTACTTGGCGGCGACCGCCGCCAGTTCGGTCGGTCAGACGAAGGTGAAGTCACCCGGATAGAAGCAGAGGACAATCCACTTTCCTTTGTAGTCTGACAGCTTGACCGGCTTGAACCCCACGCCCTCAACGAAAGCGTTGGCCTCGAAATCGATGGCTTCCTTTCCAACACGTGCTAACACCTTGCTCACCTCCTGTGGTGTCGCCGTTCCAGTTGCCGTGGCTGCCTGGGGCCCTGGCAGAATAGGCCCGCGGGCAGGCTTGACACAGCCTTCTTTCATCTCTGGCATGGCACCTCCTCCTTCCTGCTGAATGGCTGGATTGACGAATGGCGGAATGGCGCGAATTTGAGCTGGCTTGCGTGAGGATCAAGGTGGCGGGTCGATTCGGACGATATCATGTGCACTCGCTCTTTGTCAATGGGTACCGGCAGTATGGCAGAGAACGTTGACTATCCCTGCCGCTTGGCTCTCCAGGCCGGTCTGGCGGCGAATTGAGGAGTACCGCGTATCGTAACCTTGAGGCTCGGAGTGTCGTTCCGGTCCCAGTTCTCCTGGAATATCTGGTTGCAGGCGATGGACTTGATCTTCCACCGGCCGTTTTCTTTGACATACTCGTCCTGGTAGATTCCCGCGATACGCTGGCCGCGGTTGTGCTGTCTATCGATGAGGTAGTTGTACAACCCCCAGGTGCCCCTCGCCGTTGTCTCGCTGGTTATCTCAATCTCAGGATGATGGCCGTGATGCATGCCGATAAGGGCGTCCGTCATCCCCATCTCGAAGAACTCGAGCAGCGCCTTCTTGCCCTCGAACTTGAATTCCCCGTTGAAGTACTGGGCCGAGACATCCTCAGTGAAGCACTCGGCCATCTCATCCCATAGCCTGCCGTCCAAGCAGCGGAAGTACTTGTTCCTGAGCTTTCTAATGGCCTCGATGTCCTCCAGTACCCTGACTCTCTGCTTCAATTCCTCTAACTCACTCATGTCAACCTCCTATTGTGAATCCAAACCGCTTTCCTAGAAATACAGACGGAAGCAGTGTGCCTGGAGCTCGAAGCCCATGGAACCGTAGAGCTTGTGTGCTTCGTTGCGCCTGACGTCGCTGCACAACTCCACCATGTGGCATCCTGACTTCCTGGCGAGTTCCACTGCGTATTCCAGCAGCATCCGGCCCAAACCCCGTCTCCGATGCTTCTCAGTCACTATCAGGTTCTCCAGGAAGGCCCAGGAGGTGCCGTTGTGCGAGAGGTTTGGGATTATGAACAGCTCGATCGTGCCCACAACCTCGCCCAGGATCTCAATGACAAATAGCTTCCGCCTGCGGTCGGCGCGGATCTCGGCGAAGACCAACTGGTAGTCGGCCAGGGTGGGATTTCGCGTATGCTCGATTGCGGAGTTGCTGATGGTGAGCTCGCGGTACAGCTCCACGATACGTGGGACGTCTCTCTCTTCGGCCAGCCGGATGAGCGGCGTTTCGTTCATCCGGACTCGCCCACCTTCATGTCCAGAGACCAATTGCCGGGTCCGCCATGTCCCGACAGCACGAATCTCACTTGCCGGCCCTGCGTCAGGTACTTCTCCGATTCCCGCCGCAATCGGCTGAAGTCGGCCTCCTCGAGAAACGTCTTCAACAACTCCAGCCGCCGCTCCAACTCTGGTGATTCGTCGCCAGACAAGATCCTGCTCATCGTCGCAGCGTATTCCTGTTTGGCCCGGGTCTGAACGCAGTGATCGAGACTCGGTACGAGCTCAACGCGCGTTTGTTCACCCACAGTCTCATCGCTCATCGTCACACCTACAGTCGCCCCTCGCCGCGCGAGCGTGATTTCCACATCTCCTCTTGCTCGCGCCTCACCGCTGCTATCTGTTCCGTCGTATAGCCGAGAACGCCGCGCAGGACTTCTTCCGTGTGCTGTCCCAAGGTGGGCGGGGGCATATGACCGCTTGTCTCTTCTCCGCTGATCTTGATAGGGCATTCTATGCCCCGGATCTCTCCCAGTGAAGGATGCTTCATGGATACGATGGTTTGATTGTGGACCACCTGGGGGTCCTTGACGGTCTGGTCGAGGCTGTTGACCGGCCCGGCAGCGATATCTTCTCTTCGCATTATCTCCAGCCAGTGCCCGGTGTCGGCCTCCCGCAGGCCGTCCTCTATCAAATCCTCGAGTCCCTTCTTGTTCTCGAACCTCTTTTCCACCGTGCTGAACCTCGGGTCGGTGATCATCCACTCCTTTCCGATGACCTTGGCGATGCGCGGCCAGCTTGGCCCCAGCACCAGGTAGCCGTTCCTGGTCTCGAAGACGCCGACCATAGGGGCACGGGGGTGCCTGGAACCGGAGGCTCTGGGGGGTTCGCCACTGATGAAGTATGACTGGAAATCCGAAGCCATGTAGTACATGATGGCGTCCAGCATGCTTACCGCAACATTACAGCCCAGGCCCGTGCGCTCGCGTTTCAGAAGAGCAGCCAGAATCCCCGTGACTGCGAAGAAACCGGCAGCCAAATCCGCCGCGTGAAGCGGCATCCTGATGGGGTGGCCTCCGGGTTCCCCGCACAGGCTGTAGGCCCCGCTGATTCCCATGGGGATATCATCGAAGGCCGGATGATCGCGGTACGGGCCCGAAGGGCCGAAGCCGGTAACCGAGCACGAGATGATGCGGGGGTTGATGGCTTTCAGGCTGTCATAGTCACCCTGCAGCCTTTGCAGGACTCCCGGTCGGAAGTTGTCTAATACGACGTCTGACACCTTCACCAAGTCGTGGAAGGCTCCTCTGCCCGATCTTGAATAGAGGTCGAGGACGATGCTCTTCTTGTTGCGGTTCACCGCCAGGTAGAAGAACCCATCGTCGCCGAGACGCGGCGTGGAGCCCCGCGAGAAATCCCCCGTCGGTGGCTCGATCTTGATTACTTCGGCGCCGAGATCGCCCAGAAGCTGGCTGCCCGAAGGGCCAGCTACGGCGTGGCTGAGGTCAATCACACGGAAATCAGTCAATATGCCGATCCTGCCCAAGTCTCTGACCTCCTGTCTGCCGCAAGCGCCCGGCCAATTCAAGGGAATGCCACGGACTCAGCTACCACTTTCTCATGACAAAGAAGACGGAACAGCGGCTCGCCGGATCGGTCTTGAACACGTCGATCTCCTTCTGCTCCTTGTCCAGCAGGGCCAGCATTTTGCCATCGCCCGCACATTCGGACCGGGTCTCGTTGATCAGCCTCTGCATCGGGAAGAAGTACTCCTTCCTCCAGGTCTGTTCGTCCAGCTTGAAGTAACCGAGCAGTTCGTAACCGCAGGAGGGGATGTCATTGAGCTTCTGAGCCAGGTTGCTGTTGTGATCGTGTACTGCCAGGCAGCCCCTCGGCTTCAGGAACCGCCCCAATTCCTTCAGCCCTCTCTCGAAGCCTATGTGGTCAATGGAACCCTCTGCCCAGATGATGTCGAAGCTCTCCTTCGGGAAATCCATGTTGAGCATCGACTGCTTGAAGGCTCTGACGCGGTCGGAGAGGCCAGACTGAAGGATCTTCTGCTGGAGTCTTCTGATGGCTTTCTGGTCTATGTCAATGGCCGTGATGTGACCGCTGCTGAGTTGTGCCAGTCTCAGGGTAGGTACGCCTGTGCCGCAGCCCACGTCAAGTATCCGCGGATCCTCCATTCTGGGAAGCATCTGGAACGCCTTCGCCGTAAACTTGGTCAGACGCTCCCTGACGCGGTCCTTGGCGTTGTCGAAATCCGTCTTGTTCAAGGCTACCTCCTACTTGCAGACATCACGGGCTCTTCGTCTTTGAGAACCGGTAAGTCATCTTTCCCTCGTCGGCTAAACGGAAGAAGGGGCTGCCGCCTATCTTGGCGATGACCTCCTCGTGCTTCATATGGTGGTCATTGAAGGAGAGAATGCCATCGGGCTTCAGCACCCGGTGCGATTCTCTCAAGACCTTGCCCGGCTCAGCGAGATCGTGGTAGATGTCATACATCAACGCCACATCAATAGAGGCATCCGGCAGCCCGGTCCGGCAGTCAGAGAGGATGGTTTCCACGTTTGTCAGCCCTCTCTTCGAAACCAGGCGCTTTACGCTCTCGATGGCGAGCGGGTGTATGTCCAGGGCGTAGACCTTTCCTGACGGTCCCACCAGCTCGGAAAGTCCAGGCACGTAGCTCCCTGCTCCGCACCCATAATCCAGCACTGTGAAGCCGGTCTTGATGCCCACCTCCTTCAGGATTTCCCCGCGCGGCAAACGCAAGTCGCGAAGCCTGAAGCCCAGGGACATTAATCTGAAGCTAAGGTTGGATTGCAGCTCACCCATGATGCACTCGTTCCGGCCTGCTATCCCATCAGCGGATAATGCTAGATTTCCACCACACTCGCACTGTTGTTGAAGAAGAAACCAGGGCCGAACTCCTGCGCCAGCCGCATGGCCGCCGGCATGCCAGTGCAATGCGATACCCCCAGCCTCTGCACGCCGAATTCCCTCAGCATGGCGATCGTCATCTCCATCTGCAGCTCTGACGCCCGGAGAAGATGCGTGCCTCCGATGACGCAGTGTATGCTCTCCACCCCTGTGACGTTCCGCGCATGGTGCAGGGTATTGATGATGCCGCGGTGGGCGCAGCCGAGAACCACCAGCAGCCCTGGCTTTGTCTTGATGAACAGGGCCTGGTCATCCCGCAGAGGGTCAGGGACCACCTTCCCATTCTCGCGGACGCACAGGCCGGGATCGGCGGTCTCGAAGTCGGTGATCATTGGTATCTCGCCGCTCGTAACTACGTTCTCAGAGAGCCACACCGGCTTGTCGGTCAGATGGAAGTCAGCCCCCAGACCTTCTAGCTCGTCCCTCTTGAAGGGCATGCCGATGTAGTGGGGCGGGTCCTTCTGAACGTACTGCGCCACTTTGTCGGCGAAAACATCAGGGTGGGCGACAACCTTGACCCGGTGCCCGATCCTGGGCAGTACGTCCCCGAGGCCACCAGTGTGGTCGTAGTGGCCGTGGCTGAGGACTATGGTCTCAATCTCTTCCCACTTTATGGCGAGCAGGTCACCGTTGTGGGCCGCCGAGATGCTGCCCCCGGTGTCCAGCAGTGTCTTCTTGGCGTCTCTTTCCACCAGCACGCTTAATCCCCATTCCCCCAGCATTCCCCGGGGTATGGCGAAGACCGAATTCTCACTTAGTGTTGTGGCACGTGCTTCCATGTTTGTCTCCCTCCCTTCACGGTTTCTCCCCAGGCCGACGCCGCAGAGTCTCCCCTGCATTCAGGGGGACCACTTGTGGCCTCCGCGCTTCGTACACTGTCACCACGTTCCCCAGCGCTTTGAAGTCATCCTTTATGGCGGCAATGTCCTCTGGCGGCAATGGGTCGACACTGCATTCGCGCAGCGGGGTGTTGATCTGCACCTCATCGGGCGACAGCTCCATGGCCAGCCTGGCCATCTGCAACGCCCAGGGCCGGTTCTGCTTGATGAACATCATCTGGAGGGCCAGCTTGCCCTTGTACGGGCTCCTGAAGAGTCTGATGCCCTCCACTATTTCGTGCAGTGAATATCGGGTCACGGGCCTGTTAACCTGATGGAAAACTTCCTCGGTCGGCGCATCCAGTTTTGCCACAACAAAGTCAGCCATCGCCAGTTGAGAGCGCACAGGCTTCTGTGGCATCAGAGATGAGTTTGTCAGCACGGCCACGGGCACCCCCAGGGTTCTCCTGGCTAATTCGATCGCTTCTCCTAGATTGCTGGCCAAGGTTGGCTCTCCCATGCCAGAGAACGTGGCGTAGTCAACTGCCGCACGTCCGATCCGCTTGAGCTCAGACGTCAGCGTTTCCAGTGTCACGAAATGCCGGCGCTGCGCCGTAAGATGCGCAGTCCTTCCCAGTTGGCAGTACAGGCAGTCAAAGGAGCAGGTCTTGCCTGCCGTGGACACGAGGTCTATACCGAGCGACTTCCCCAATCGCCAGGAAGCCACTGGGCCGTACACAATCCTTATGACTGAATGCTGTTGTTTGGTCAGCACTTCCTGTAAGCCCTCTTCCACGGCTCATTCCGGAAAGCCAGGTAATCCTTCACGGCTTCCTTCATGGTGTTCGCCGCCAGGAGGGCACAGTGGACGCTTTCGTCCGGCAGTCCTCCCAGTGCCTTCAGCACGTCCTGCTGGGTGATGCGGAACGCCTCACCGGCGCTCTTGCCTTTGGCGAGTTCGGTAGTCACGCTGCCCGCTGCAATCGTCGCACCGCAACCATCGGTCCAAGATGAGGCCTGCTTTATCACGCCGTCCTC
Organism: Dehalococcoidia bacterium; assembly: GCA_030372995.1. Classification (GTDB taxonomy): domain Bacteria; phylum Chloroflexota; class Dehalococcoidia; order UBA2247; family RBG-13-53-26; genus JAFGCL01. The sequence goes on along the minus strand of JAUCPZ010000044.1, from coordinate 16,199 downwards.
GACCCTGAGCCAGATCTCCATGGTGTCGCCGCATGGGCCGGTGATAGAGGCCTGGCCGTCGGCATTCGAGATCATCCCCACATTCCTGGGGTTCCTCATGTGGTCAACAGCCGTCTCGGAGTAAGTCGCTTCGGCCTGCTCCCCGGCATCCTGACTCTTCACGATGCGGCTGTTGGTCATTTCTCTCTTGTCCCTGGATACAATGGCTTGGGATCCTTTCTGCCCCTCTCTGAAGCTGCCTTGACGAAGGCTCTGCCCAGGTCAGTGACCAGCGGGGAGTTGTAGAGCTCCAGCCCACCGTCATCGCAGAGCCGCGCCAGTTCGGGATCAATCGGCAACTGCCCCAGCAGAGGAGCGTCGGCGGCCTTGGCCATCTCCTCGCCCTTGCTCTTGCCGAATATCTCCAAGCGTTTCCCGCTGTCCGGCAGAACCAGGTAGCTCATGTTCTCTACCACTCCTATGATCGGTATGCGCATCTGCTGACACATCTGAACAGCCTTGCGTACCACCATGGCGGCTAGCTCCTGCGGGCTGAAAACGATGACCACTCCCGAGACGGGCAGGGACTGGAGCACAGTGAGGGGAGCGTCAGCTGTGCCAGGCGGCAGATCAACGATGAGGTAATCCAGCTTGCCCCAGAGCACCTCCTCCCAGAACTGGGTGATGGCCTTCCCGATCAGGGGGCCGCGCCAGATGACGGCGTCATCCTCGTGAGGGAGGAAGAGGTTTATGGACATCATTTCGATGCCAGTCTTGGTGGATACCGGCATGATGCCGCTGTCGCTCCCCGTGGGCCGCACCGTCATGCCAAACATCTTGGGTATGCTGGGGCCGGTGATGTCGCCGTCCAGAATGCCAGCATCCAGGTCTTGCCGCGCGAGGGAAAGCGCCAGGAGGCTACTCACCAGCGACTTCCCTACTCCCCCCTTTCCACTCATCACAGCTACCACGTGCTTGATTTCGTTCACTTCAGCTGGCTTGGCTTCGACGAACTCCGTCTCCACCTGATTTGTGCCAGACAGCCCCTTGATCACTTCCTCGACCTTGGACTTGAGCCAGTCCTTCGCACCCGCGTAGAGGGCAGTCGAGGCGAGACTGACCTTGACCTTGTGGTCAGATACTGCGACGCCTCTGACGAGGTTCATCTTGGTGATGCTGCGCATTGCACCGGGCACGAGGACTCCATCGAGGCTTCCCCATACTTGCTCTTCAGTCGCCATCATGTTCACTCCTGTCCAATTGTAATGCGAGGTCTTGAAACCAATCAGTCGCTCCCTCTCATAAGGTCACTCCAAGCCTGCCCCTCCGTATTCCGATACACCTGCCGCCCGGTGGAGCATATTTTGTTCCACCTTGCGGATGGGCCTGCTGTTCGCGCCTAGTGGTCACAGACGTTGTCGCCTGTGGCCAGCTTGCCGCTGAGGTGACTCAAGACGGCCTTCTCCGAGTCGGTTTCCATGGCTCCAACGATGACTCCGATGCGGTTCTCGCGGAAAAAGCCTTGGGCCCTAGACCCCATGCCGCCGGCAATGATGAACTGGACTCCTTGCTGGGCCAGCCATTCGGGCAGAAACCCCGGCTGGTGCTCAGGCGCCGGGACGAGCTGTTTCTTGGTCACCTTACGGCTCTTCTCGTCAACATCGATCAAGGCGAATTGCTCGCAATGGCCTCTATCTCGTCCAATGCCCGCTTCAGCGCTTCGGCCTCGCTCTTCAGATAGTCCACTTCCTGATCACGGGTTAGATAGGCCAAGCCGAACCTTCGGGCCGGATAGGCGTACGGGTAGCCATAGGCGCCCCAACCACGCGCCCAGTGGTGTGGCCAGCGTGCTCTGATGCCCCACGGGCTGCAGAACCCTCTGCCCCCACCGGTCATCGGCCCCATTCCCATTGGCCCAGTTCCATCAAGTCCTGGCATGATGAACCTCCTTTGGTGTCTCCAATGCTCTGATCCTCGCTCTCAGTCTCTTGAGTTGCATCTTCAGTGACTGCTCTTGGCTTTTGAGATACCCGAGCTCCTGCCCCGGGTCTGACAGGGGTATGACGCAATAGCCTCTGCCCCAGCCAGTCATCGGCCCTTCGCCACGCGGTCCAGTACCGTCGAAGTTGGGCATGACATCACTCCTCAAAATCGTTGAAGTTGCGGCTGCCTATTGCCCGCTCTTGTTCTGGAGGTCACGCATTCTGGACTCGATGGCGCTGAGTTCGCTCCTTATTGCCTCAGCCTGGTTGCGGAGATCGGTGATCTCCTCTTCCGTTGAGGGGGACGCATAAGGCGCGTATCCCAGCCCTGGTCCGCTCCAGCCGTGCAGCGGGGGGACGTAGGCCGTCCTCCAGTATGCGGGGATACCTCCGAAGAAGTAGGCGCATCTAGGCAAACCACCTCTGCCTACACCCACGTATGGCCATGGTGGCGAGACTCCGCGGAAGCCGAAGCCCAGGCCCCGTCCATAGCCTCCCCCTCCCATTCCAAAACCTCTTCCTCGTCCGAATCTGTAGTACATCCTCTCACCTCCGATTGCTGACGAATTCGCTTACACCGACGCGTACCTTCTTCTGTTCCGTTGAGCGTCTTCCCTCCGGTCTTCAGGATCCTTGAAGCCGATGGATGCGACCGCGCTTAGCGTCTAACTCGAACATGCCTTTCCCTCAACGATAGAGTCCCCTTCTGTGCTGCCACCTCCGCCCCATGCCAGGCGGAAAGAGCGGCATGACACTCGGAGTGTCGCACGTGGGGCATGCTTCTGGTGGGCCAACGATCAGCCGCTCGAAAGGCACCTCCCATTCGTGCCCACTTACGCACCTGAAGCGGCGCGCTGCCATTTCGTAGTTGCCCCCCTCGATGCGTATCCCTTTGCCATTGAGCAAGGCATCCGCGATCTTGCGCCTGGCCGAATCGAGGATACGCGAGAAGGTGCTCCTCGAAACGTTCATTCTTCTGGCGCACTCCTCCTGGTCCAGCCCTTCGAGATCGTTCAAACGGATGGCTTCGGCTTCCTCCACAAGAAGCCTCACCTCTTCGAACTGGGCGGCGCGTGCGTCAACAGGTCTGAACTGTGTAGCTGGAGGGATCCAGCTAACCCTTCGCCATATATGCCGTCTTCCCACAGTCTCACCTCATGTTTTTGAGCTTCTGTGCGTAATTCGGTTATTTTGCACATATGCTCATAATTATTCTAGTACCGGTGTCAAGAGGCTTTCAAGTCGTTGTAGGCTGCTTTGACATCTCTGCTGAGCGTGACTACCATTAACGCCTTATGAATGAGGATCCCCCAGGGATACCCGAAGGCCAGAGAAGCGTGTTCTTCCGGCTCGTCGCGCTGGCGACCGGCCCGACCGGCCCGGGCCGGTTCGTCAGGTTCGCGCTGGTGGGCCTGAGTGGCACCGGTGTCAACATGGGCACCTTCTGGTTACTGACCAGGGTTGGCCGTGCCCCAGATCTGGCGGCCATCATCGCGGGCTATGTCGTTGCGACACTGTCCAACTTTGTGCTCAACGACCTCTGGACTTTCAGAGACCGACGCACAAAGGGAGCGGAGGCGGCGCTGACGCGCCTGGCCAGGTTCTGCGTGGTGTCGGGCGTTGCCATCGGCATCTACTACGCCATCTACATCCCACTGACGCGTTATCTGGGCGTTTATGACCTGCTGGCTCTGGCGGTAGCCATCGCGGTGGGCACGCTGTGGAACTTCAGCGTGAACGTGCTGTGGACGTGGCGGACGCGTGGCCGCCGGGATGGATCAGGCGGCTGAGTACCTCTTCACCTGAAACCGGTAGAGCTTGACCGGCTCTTGAGGCAGGATGCCAGCCTTCTGGCGGCAGATGTCTATCTGTTCTTCAACGGTGTCGACTCCTTCGAGGTCAGGCAGCAGGAGGCCTCTTCGCCTGCCGCTCTCGACGATCACACCGTATTTCTTGGGGTCAAGGTCGCGCGGGCTGTCGACGGGCTCCGGCTTCGTCAAGACGTCGACGCTGTAGGTCAGGTAAGGAAGCTCGGCGGGCACCACCGGGGGGAAACGCGGGTCCTGCGTCGCTGAACTCACGGCGTTCTGCATTATCTCCTCGGCTACATTTGATTGCCGGGGCTCGAAAGTGCCGATGCAGCCTCTGAGCATTCCCGATTTCTTGATGGAGACGAACACACCTGCGCGCTCCCTCATTTCCGGAGTGAGCTCTTTGGGAGGCGCCACATAGCCTGACCTGACGTAGCTCTCCACGGTGTCCTTGGCCAGCTGGGCCAGTGGGTGAAGTCTCTTGCTTTCCGGCGTAGATTCCATATTGTGCACCTCCGGCCCCGGGGCCATTCAACTCCCTGGCCCCTATTCTTGGGGGTGTAGAAGAAAGCGGAACTGAGGGCTACCCTCAGACTGCCGGTCCGCCTCAGGCGGACTGCTCCTGTCACGTTCTGAAGTTCAGTTCCGCACCACAGAAACTGCAATTGGAGCCCTTGAGCCCGACCACCTGGGTCTGGTAACCCCGCCGCCTGACGACCAGTTTACCACAGGAATAGCAGGTCGTATTCTCGCTGGAGTGGCCTGGGATATTGCCGGCGTAGATGAACCGCAGCCCGGCCTCACGGCCGAGGGCGATGGCCCGCTCCAGGGTGGCAACGGGGGTGGGAGGAATCTGGTTCATGTGGCGGTGCGGATAGAACCGCGTCACATGCCATGGTGTCAGCTCTCCCAGTTCAGATCTGATCCACCCGGCTATCCCTCTGAGCTGCTCGTCGTCATCGTTCAAGGTGGGTATGATGTTAGTCACTACTTCGACATGCATGCCCCATTTATCCCTGGCGCGCTTGGCGACATCGAGTATTCCCTGCCATTTCGACACCTTGGCCAGCTTCCTGTAGAGAGCGTCAGAGAAACCCTTGATATCTACCCGCCAGGCATCAAGGTACGGGCCGATCATATCCAGAGCCTCAGGCGTCGAATAGCCGTTGGTCACATATACCGTGTAGAGCCTGTGGCGTTTGGCGAGCTTGGCCGAATCGAGCGTGTACTCCAGCCATATGCCCGGTTCGTTGTATGTCCAGGCGATGCCTGCCGAGCCGCGCTGCCGCGTGATCTCAATGGCAGCCTCGGGGCTGATCATCTGGGAGGCATCTGGTGGCACATCGGTGCAGGCGATCTCCCAGTTCTGGCAGCCCTCGCAATGGAAGTTGCAGCCCCACCCGCCTAGAGAGAAGACCTCGCTGCCTGGGTAGAAGTGGAAGAGCGGCTTCTTCTCGATCGGATCGACGGCCGCCGATGACACGAGAGCATAGTTGAGGAGGTACAGCTTGCCTTCTCTATTCTGGCGGACGCGGCAGACGCCGAACTTGCCTGGCCCGATGACACAACGCCACTGGCAGACGTTGCACCGCGCCCGCGATTCCGGTAGCGCCTCGTAGAGCATGGCCTCCCGGACGTTCTGCCTCATGCCCGTCACCACTAGATCATCTTGACTACGACCGGGGCTGCACTCCAGAGGCTCTCGAGTTGATAGAAGTCCCTTTGGGCTGTGGAGAAGATGTGGATCACGATGCTTCCCAGGTCCAGAAGAATCCAGCCTGAGGTCGCTATTCCCTCTGAATGATACTGAATATTGCCTTCCGCCTTCAGCGCATCGACAACAGCCCGGTGTATCGCCTCCAGTTGCCGGTCGCTCTCACCACTGCAGATCACGAAGTAGTCCGCAAACGAACAGGCCTTTCTGGTGTCCAGAAGAACCACGTCCCGCGCCTGCTTGTCTGCGGCTATCTCGACTATTCTCTTAGCGAGTTCAACCGTTTCCAGCGTCTTCTTGCCCGTGCGTCAACCCCCGATGGCTTCGGTCCGCATAAGACGGGCTTCCGCCCATGCTGTGCTCAATGCTCCATCCCCCTACCATATCCTGAAGGAACCGTTGCGTTCCGCCTCGTGGGAGAATTCGCGCACCAGCGCGGCGGCCTGCTGATAGTCTCCTCTGTCGAAAGCGTCCAGCGCGCCACGGAGGAGTTGAGCCTCTCCGAACAAGCCGGGCGACAGGCATCGAGCCGCGGTGCATGGCCCTGCATCAGCCCGCCACGCCAGGACGTCCTTGATCTCCAGCATCTTCTCCAGTTCACCGCGGCAGCCGCTGACCTCAGCCGGATTCAGCAGCCTCTTGATCAGAGAGTCCACCCCTTCTCTGGTGATGACAAACATCTTCGTGACCTCGGCTCTCGTGCCTGCCGATAGATTACCGCAAACCCCTTCACCAAGTCCATTCGGGTGGTCCGTTCTCAATCCTGGCGGCTTGTATAGCGTCGCAGTATCCGGCTGTGCCTGGCGCTGTACGGGAGCCGCTACCTTGTCGCCATCGCGGTAGCGCGGGCATTCCGCCAGAGAACCGCGGCGACGGCTAGAACGGCCACCGCCACTACGGCGGCAAGGTACAGCCACGAGGCCCTGTTGATCCCGCCTGTATCGCCAGCCGCCGGCTGCGCGGCCGTGGTGAACGACGACTCTTCGGACCACTCAGACCATGCTCCGTGGTTATCCTGGTACCGGACTCTCCAGAAGTAGGTGGTCCCGGGACTAAGTCTCTCGTCGGCGAAGATGGCGCTATTCAGGCTTTCCAGCCGGTCAACCACGGGTTGGCGGTAGTCACCGGATATGGTGGTTATCTGCCACTGTGAGGCTGCCTGGCTGTCGCCAGCGTCCAGGTCATGGAAGGCGGATGACTCCAGTGTCGGTGCGGTGCTGACGTTCCTGGCGCCGTTCTCGGGTGCAATGCATACGGGCCGATCGGGCGGATGGTTCTCCGTGGAGACCGGAGGGGTGTCCGGCGGCGCGCTTTGAGTTGAGAACGACGACTCCTGCGACCAGTCAGACCATGCTCCATGGTTGTCTCTGTACCTGACCCGCCAATAGTAGGTCGTGCCGGGGCTAAGACTGCAGGCGGTCACCACAATGCTGGTCAGGCTCGATCCGGTCTCATGAGCGTTGTCGAAGATGGGGTTACCGTAGTCCCCCGCGTTTGTGGTTACCTGCCACTGCGAAGCTGCGTGCATATCCCCGACGTCAGGGTCGGAGAATGCGGAGGACTCCAGAATGACGGACGGGCCGATATCTGTTGCGCCTGATGCGGGCGACACCGCCGCGGGCTGGTCAGGTGGCCGGTTCAGCGTGGTGAACCTGCTCTCCTCTGACCACTCCGACCAATCGCCCTGGTTGTCCTGGTATCTCACCCGCCAGCAGTAAGCCGTGTTGCCATTGAGAAGGCCGCCGGGAACGGTGATCTGCGTCAGTGCGGAAGTGACCTCCAGGCTCAACCAGACCGGGTCTGCGTAGTCGCCGGGCGTGGCCGTTACCTGCCACTGGGTCGCGGCATGGGTGTCGCCAACGTCCGGGTCAGAGAACGCCGAAGAACACAACGTGGGATTCAGGGCGATGCCCGAGGCACCATCTTCCGGCGAGATAGCGATTGGCCGGTCAGGCGGCCGGTTCTGTACGGTGAAGGAGAACTCCTGGGACCAGGCCGACCACAACCCGTGGTTGTCTTGGTGCCTGACATGCCAATAGTAGGTGGTGTTGCCACTCAGCCTTCCGGCCGGGACTGTAACCTGGCGCAGGCTGAAGCTATCCACGCCGCTGTCGAAGATAGGATTGCCGTAATCGCCCGAAGTGACCGTGACCTGCCACTGGGACGCGGCATGAGAGTCACCAGCGTCAGGATCCGAAAATGCTGAAGACTGCAATGTAGGACTCAGAGCAACGCCTGTGGCACCATTCTCTGGACATACACATGAAGGCTGATACGGCGGCCTGTTCTGGGTGGTGAAGGAGGTCTCCTGAGACCAGTCCGACCACAGGTCGCCGCTGCCCCGGTGCCTCACCTGCCAGTAGTATGTCGTGTTTCCCCCGAGTATTCCGGTATCCAGAGTCAACTGAAGCAGCCTGATGGTGTCCGGTCCGCTGTCAAACACGGGACAACCGTAGTCACCTGGGGTGGTGGTCACTCTCCATTGAGATGCAGCGTGGGTGTCTCCGGCATATGCGGGGGAGAACGCTGAGCATTCCAGGGTCGGCGTTAGCGAGACCCCCTGTTCGCCGTCGGCCGGTGAGAGGTTAGTGGGCTGGTTGGGTGGCTGGCACTGCGCAACGAAGGCTTCGGCTCTCCCACCGTGAATGGCCAAGTCTGCCGCCGGGGTTGACGCCAATAATGAAGCCAGCAGCAAGACGAGCGTGACGGAGGCAATCCCTCCGACGATCCCACCTCGTCGAAGGAAGGCTGCGCCTGACGTCACGGACTTCCTTCGCAACGGCTGTTCTTCCCCCATGGCCAAGAGACCTGCCTGCTGCGCCCATTCCGAGGAGGAGAGTGTGCCCCTGCCGCCGAACACTGAGCCTAACATAACGACCGTGTTCAGTCAAGAGAAGTGTCGGAATTCCATAGTCGGTTCAGTCACCCATCAACGCCCGGACCGCCACGGGAACATCTTGGAGCGGTCCCTCGAAATCCGGCTTCGGGATGCCGGGAGGGGCTGTGGTGTAAGTCGTCCGGCTCACCTCCAAGCCCGCCGGATCGCTGTCCGTGACCAGGTAGGTCTTCATCCCGATCGTGCCAACCACCATGTCGTTGACGGGGTCGTTCCCCACCATGAGGCATGCCTCGGGACTCTCGCCGATCTTGGCGCAGGTCTCGCGGTAGTACTCCACCCGGGGCTTGCAGTAGGTCATGTTCTCTATGTGCGTTATGAGGTCGAACTCCAGATCGCCGAGACCGGCCCAGGCCAGGCGTTTCTTCTGGGCGATCGAAGGCCACAACGGGTTGGAGGCGATCACCACCTTGAGGGAGGTCTCCCGCAACTCGAGGAGCAAATCACGGACGCCCGGCGGAACCGAGGCCAACGACCGGAACCGGTCATACTCGGTCTCGTAGAACGTGACGAACCGTTGCCAGAAGTCCTGCCTGTGCGCCTCGTAGCCTTTGCAGAATGCATTCATGAAGCAATCTACGTTGAGCATACTGCCGTCATTCTTCAGCACCATCCCGGTTGAAGAGAGCAGCCTTTCCAGGAAAAGGTGTTCTGGCATGACATCAGCGAAGGCCCTGGCAACCGCCGGGATGTAGACCTGAAAGAACTGGCGTTCCCCGATATGGATGAGCGTGTTGTCCAGGTCGAAGAGGACGGCCCTTAGCATGGTCTGCTTCTACTGTCACCGCCAGGACTTTATGGTGTATTCGCTCATAGGTATGCGGTCCATCTTGTCGAAGTCTATGAACCGCACAACGCTGTCAATCATGGCCTTTTCGTGCCGCTTGCGTTTTGCTTCATCGCCCACTGCGTTGTAAAAGACCATGGTGTCGGTCATGGCTTCCGCGGGGAAGAGCTCCTCGATGATGGCGTCGTAGGGAGGGGCCGCATAAGTCAGCGGGCGGACGATGACGTTCTGGCGGTAGCCGAAGGTTGACTGCGTGTCGATCGCCACCTGGGTGTGGCTGCCGAGCCAGATCTCGAGCCAATGTTCATAGTTGAGGCGCGGGGGCTTCCGGAGCAGCACGACCTGATACATGCCTGGCGTCCTTTGACCGTCTGGCACGACGTGCCTGGTGTTCACGATTGGCTCCGACTCGGTGACCAGATAGCCTGCCATTCTTGAAACGGATGCCTGGATAGCCTTCTCGATGGGCTGCCGCCTGACTGATGTGTCTACCCACACAGAGACCATGCCGGACACGGGCGGCTTGGTGGCCTCGATCCTGAGGTGGGTGGCTGCAGTCACGTCTTCATCGACGACACCGACTCGGAGATGGTGCGCGCCGGCATCGATAATCCGGGGGGCGACTTGGCCCAGCAGTCTGTCACGGAAGACCTTCTCGGAATCGGTCTCCGGCTTCCACACCAGGTAGAGCATCTTCTCCATGCTGTGTTCCTCCGCTAGAAGCGTCCTTGCTCATGAGTCTCGCCGGCCGGGTTCCGTGGACTCCGGCCGGCGGACCATCGGTGCGGCATGATAGCATTGGCGGCCAAATCCGCCGCCGTCAGGCGTATGCCCCGAAACCCTTGCCCAGCAGGGTATAACCGGTCACCAGCTTCATCATCTCGCTGGTGCCGTCGGGCACGGTCATCATCCGGGCGTCCCGGAAGTATCTCTCCAATGGCATCTCGGTGGCGAGTCCCATGCCACCGTGGATCTGCATCGCTTTGTAGGTCACCTTGATGGCCATCTCCCCACCGTAGTTCTTGGCCATGGCCGAGAGCCGCCGGGCATCCGGGTGACCTCTCACGATAGCATCTGCCGCCCTGTAGCCCAGCAGCCTGGCAGTCTCGATGGAGACGGCCATATCGTAGAGCATCTCCTGGATAAGCTGGTGCTTGCCGATGGGCTTCCCGAACTGTTTCCGTTCCCTGGCGTAGTTGAGCGCGGCCTCGAAGGATGCCTGTGCTATGCCACAAGCCGCCATGCACATTCCTGCGCGGGGCAAAGTCATCATGGCCGTGAAAGGCTCCAGGGTGGTCATCAACTTGAGAAAGCCGTCGGAAAGAGGCAACACCTCTTTCATCCGGGGTCCCAGTTTCAAAGCGTTGCCCATCAGGACGCTCAACTCGTTCTCCTTCGGCACCTTGCAGTCCGAGAAGAACATCTCGCCAGTCGGCGAAGCCTTCCAGCCTATCTTATGCAACTCGTTGGTCTCCCACGGAGAGATCTCCTTCTCCATGAGCAGGAAGGTCTGTGCCCCGGTCTCGGTATTGGTGACCCCGACTAGGGCAGTGTCGGCGATGGTAGCGTTGCTTATCCAGGTCTTTGATCCATTGACCACATAGTGATCACCGACGGGACGGGCAGTCGTCTTCAGCTTGGACGTGTCACAGCCCGCCTCAGGCTCGGTCTCCGCGAAGCACCCTACAAACTCCGCTGCCTCGAGCCGCGGGATCAGACGGGACTTCACCTCGTCCGAAGCCACGGGCACGTAGATGGCGGGAAGTATGCCCATGCCGAACAGCGTCAACAGGCTGGGCCAGACCCTCCCCACTTCCTCAGCGAAGATGGCAAACAGCATTGGACTGCCCACAAAACCGCGGGCGCTCTCCTGGTCCAACCCGATGCCAAGCTGGTGGAACTTCTTCAGGATGTCGATGGCCTCCGCCCTTGTCAGAGGCCCCTGGGCATCCCTCTTGTCCACAATCGGGGCGTATTCCTTCTTCAAGAAGTCGCGAAGGCTGTCACGGTACATCTTCTCCTGCTCGGTGAACTCGAAATCCATTTCTCCTCCTTGACTAAATTGATGGGACTGCGGCTCGGAACCGTGCTGCAGGGCCGGGGCAGTGCTCAGCCACTTTGGCCTTCCTGAGCCATTCTCCTCAGTTCCCTTCTCAGTACCTTGCCCACCAGGCTCTTGGGCAGAGAATCCACGAAGGCAAAATCCTTCGGGGTCTTGAATCTCTTCAGTCTGGCGATGCAGAAGTCCTGCAACTCCTCCGGTGTGACCTGCATCCCTGGCTTGGCTACAACGAAGGCTTTGATTTCCTCGCCATAGACGCTGTCCTTCACACCGACCACCGCCGCCTCGCAGACTTTGGGATGGGTCATGATAACCTCTTCGATCTCCCGAGGGCAAATATTCTCGCCGCTCTTGATGATGAGGTCCTTCTTCCGGTCGGTGATGAAGTAGAACCCATCCTCATCCACATAGCCGATGTCGCCGGTCCATACCCAGCCATCTTTCAGAGTCTCTTCGGTCTCCTTCTGTCTCCTCCAGTACCCCATCATCACCCCTGGAGTCTTTATGACTATCTCGCCCTGTTGTCCCTGCGGCATTTCACGGCCGCTGTCGTCAACAATCTTCAATAGCACCCCCGGCGAAGCCTTCCCGATCGAGCCCGGTTTCTTCGGCTGATCATACGGATTGCAGCACCCAGTGGCACCCGTCTCAGTCATGCCCCAGCCCTCTATGATCTCGAAGCCAAACTTGTCCTTGAATTCGTACCACGTTTCGGGAGCGAGAGCCGCCGCACCGGATATCCACCACTTCATGGAGCTGAGATCATACTTCTTCGGGTCAGGGTGCAACAGCATATACACATAGAGGGTTGGCACGCCGACAAACAGATTGCCCCTGTAGGTCTGGATGGCCTCGAAGATCTTGTCAATGGTGAAAGAGGACAGGATAACCGCTCTGCCCTTCTCATGAAAGTACGCTGCCACCATGCAGGCAATGCCGAATATGTGGCACATTGGCAGCACAAAGACGCTGACAGTACCTGCCCGCACAGGGACCTGCTGATAGAATATCCTGCCGCTCTCATAGAGACTCCGATGGGAGTGCATGACGCCCTTCGGCCGGCCGGTGGTCCCAGCGGTGTATACAATAGCTGCCAGATCGCCGTCGTTCGTCTCGGCGATGCTGGCAGTCTCTTCGTGTCCTTTGATCAACTCCTGGTAGGAGAGGTAGCCCTTTGGCACAGAAGGGCCGGCAAGGATCACATTCTTCAAGTCTGGCGTGGACGTGCGGCAGGCTTGTATCCGCGGCAGGAAATCTGTACTGCTGATCAGGGTCTCCGCCCCCGTATCCTGATAGATGTAGGAACTCTCCTCGGGGCTGATCATATGGTTCACAGGAACGACGGCTGCCCCGAGCCTCCAGATGGCGCCAAAGCTCTGAAAGACCTCCGGGCGGTTGGGCATCTGCACCAGGACTCTGTCTCCCTGCTTGACACCGAGGCTCTTGAGAGCAGTGGCCAGTCTTCGCGACGCCTGCTCCATCTGCGCATTGGAGATTTCTTGCCCCTCGAAGACCAATGCGGCGTATTCGCCTGAATTCCTGAGCTTGGCTTCGGACAGTTCGACGAGGTTCATGCCACTATCAGCAAGCCACGCGGGCTCACCCGCCTGTCAGGCCCCCGTATCCAGATCGCTTTGCCTTGCTTTAACAGGCAATATGCCCTGAGCTGGCAAGGCTATGTTACCATAGCTGCCCTCACCCGATGTCAAGTACGATACCCGTTTAGGGGCATCGGGCTGCTGCCATGCGGCTTCGGGTTGTCGTCGTTATGTTAGCCGGCGACTAGGATGCGGGGCACGAGCTCGGCGTAGCCGGTCCCTGAGGCCGTCTCTCCACCGATCTTCCCGGAGACTGTTGTGCCACCCTCCCAGAAATGCCAAGTGTAAGGGGTTCCCTTGAAGAGAATGATTTCCTGCTGGGGGAAGCGGGCTGCTACTTGCAGGTTCAGGTCGCGCTTGGGTTCACGGAGGGTCCAGGCCGTCCCGTACGCCTGTCCTGTCTCGGGGGAACGCCATGAGTCCGCGGCCTTCAACTCGATGTTCGTGGTGTGATAGATCGAGCCGTCGGCAAGCATCATGGTCAGATCGCTGGACTCGATGGTTCCGTCAAGGCTAACGATATTCCAGCAGATGATATCGGTGTCATCGTCAAGCTGGATAGAGAACCACTGCCACCCCTTCTCCGCGATATCGTCCATCCATTGGTGGTCCATCCAGCCGATGCCCTCGACTGCGATGGTCTGCCCCTCGATTTCGATCTGCCCTTCGACCTGCAGCCTGGTGAGCGAGTAGTAGTAGGTGCTGCCTTCGGTCCACTCGATAAGGCCGTCGCCGCCGACCATGAGCGGTTTCTTCTCCTGGACCAGGTTGAAGGCGAAGCCGATGGTGTCACCTCTTGCCTGCAGGCTGTATTCGTAGACATCATCACTGGTGCGGTACCAGCGGTCGGAGTCGTCCCAGCGCAGATCAAGCTTTCCCTCCGCAAAGTCGGGCGTGGCCGCCAGCAGTTCGGAGATGGTGGGGACCTCGTGATAGAAAAGTCTGGCATCGAGGTCGGCAGTGGAGATGATCTTCAGCGTCGGATGAAAGTAGGCCAGCATCGCGGTGTACTGGTGGCCTTCCTCGTCGGAGACCGTGGCGTTCAAGTACCACCACTCCACCGTGGATTCAGGGTGTGCTCCTTCATCCTCGGGTAAGTGCACCTGTGCAGGACCATACGGGGATCCATCCCCGCAGCCGAGCAAAGTTGGCACGAGGAGGATCAGCACCATCACCACGGTGGCAACAACGGCACCTTGTCTCATAGGGTACCTCCCGGTCTTGAGGTAATGCGGGCGGGTCGTGTCACGGGGCCCGCTGGACACCATTATATGGCGGGCCGGGCTTGCTGTCGCTCAGGCCCTTCCTGATCTTAATGCCTGAAGTGCCGGACGCCGGTGAAGACCATGGCGATGTTGTGCTCGTTGGCGGCCTTGATGACCTCCTGGTCCCTCACCGAGCCGCCAGGCTGGATCACCGCTGTAACGCCGCCCTTGGCGGCCAGTTCGAGCCCGTCGGGGAACGGGAAGAAGGCATCCGACCCCAACACGCTGCCCCTGGAGCGTTCGCCTGCCCGCTCCAGGGCCAGTTGCACGCTCACCACGCGGCTGGGCTGCCCGGCGCCCATGCCCAGAAGCGTCTTGTCTTTGGTCAGCACGATGGCGTTGGACTTGATGAGCTTGACTACCTGCCAGGCGAAGAACAACTCCTCCCGTTCCTCCGGGGTCGGCTCGCGATTTGTCACGGTCTTCGGCGTCAGTTCCTTCTCAGTGATGTAGTCAGGAGTCTGCGCCAGGAATCCACCCCTCACGCGCCGGAAGTCCAGGTATGCTGGTTCGCCCTTGGTCGGCGTGATGTCTGCGCCGAGGGCGATGATCCGGAAGTCCTTCTTGCGTTTGAGGAGTGCTAGGGCGTCCTCGGCGTACCTGGGGGCGATGATGGCATCGTAGTGCGTCTTGTAGATCTCTTGGGCGGTGGCCATGTCGATGGTGCGGTTCGACGCTACCACCCCGCCGAAGGCCGCCAGCGGATCCCCTGCCAGTGCTCGGCGGTAAGCCTCCGCCAGGTCGTTATTGCTGCACAGGCCGCACGGGTTGTTGTGCTTGATGATGGCTACGGTCGGCAGCGGGAAGTCCATAACCGAGTTCACGGCCGACTCCAAATCCAAGATGTTGTTGAAGGAAAGCTCTTTTCCACCGAACTGCGTGGCCGATACCAAGCTTGGTTCGCATTTCTGAACGGTCTCTTCTTCGTAGAAGGCCGCCTTCTGATGCGGGTTCTCGCCGTAGCTGAGGTTGGCCCGCTTCTTCAGCGCGATGGTCATCACCTCGGGGAACCCCTTTTCCTCTCCCCGCAGGTACTGGGCGATGGCGGTGTCATAGTAGGCCACATGCTGGAAGGCCTTCTGTGCCAGCTTCTTCCGAAACTCAAAGCTGACCTGACCTTTGCCTAACTCATCCAAAACGGGCGCGTAGTCCGCCGGGTCCACCACCACGATCACATCCGGGAAGTTCTTCGCTGCGGCCCGAATCATGGTCGGGCCGCCGATGTCTATGTTCTCCAGAGCGTCCTCCAGTGTGACGCCTTCCTTGGCAATAGTCTGGATGAACGGATAAAGGTTGACCACCACCATGTCTATGGTGCCCATGCCCTTCTCGGCCAGTTGCTCCATGTGCGCCTTGAGACTGCGCCGGGCCAGGATGCCGCCGTGGACCGCCGGGTGCAGCGTCTTCACCCTCCCATCGAGGATCTCCGGGAAGTTGGTGAGATCGGAAACGCTGTGCACCGGTACACCGGCCTTCTTCAACGCGTCTTTGGTGCCACCCGTGCTGAAGATCTCTACGTTCAGCCTGGCCAGGCCTCTGGCGAAGTCCACCAGTCCGGCCTTGTCGGAAACGCTGAGGATTGCTCGCATGTCACATCTCCTTACTCAAGAATTAGGGGACCCTGATTGAGACCGGTCAACCCCCTGATCCCCGACTCTTGGGGGCGCCATGGTGGGCTGGGGGATACCACCGGTTTCCCGCCGACAGGGACATGTCCCTGTAGCGTCTTCTGTCTTCTTTTCTACGATCGGCAGCACGGGCGAAGCAGAGGTTGGCCGCGGTTTCCGCATAGACTCCCCATTGCTGGTGGGGAATACCCAGTGACTCTTCAAAGACTATTCAGGCTATGACCACCCTGGTCTTGCCCTTCTGCCTGACCACCTCACCGACGATCCTGGCAGCCGGCATCGACTTCTGGAGGCGCTTGACATGCTCAGGCGCGCAGATCACGGCCATGCCCACCCCCATGTTGAATACCCGGTACATCTCGGCATCATCAACCTTGCCCAGCCGCTGGATTAGCGGGAAAATCGGCGGCACCGTCCACGATCCCTTGCTGAAGTGCGCGCCCAGGCCTTCCGGAAGAACGCGTGGCACATTACCCT
>JAUCPZ010000043.1 GCA_030372995.1 Dehalococcoidia bacterium | reverse complement strand
CCACCGCGCTACGAGCCATGAGCTGGGCACTTCGCATTATCACCTGGCCCTCGCTCGGGCCAGACGGGTAAGCCAAGAGGGGCTCTGCCCCTCTCCGCCTGAGACGGATCTTCGATTGACGCCCCTTGCCTGCATGGGTTCGGCTTGGTCTGCAAGACCGGAACTTACGGTCTAGGATGCGGGATTTCGCACCGAAGGTCCGCGGCTCTGTCCCTTTTTCATGCCCCGCACCTACGCGGCAGAGGTGGGTTCGAAACCCCTACCAGGGAATGTCACTGCTTTGAAAACGGGCCGCCTCTGTCCTTCGTGGTGCTGATAGTAGTCAGCATGGGCGATTCCCGCGGAGCGTGTCCTCGCGAAGGTGAGGAGCGGGAATCCGCGGGAGCACCCGGCGCGCCGGCCCGTGACCTTGATTGAGCCCCCTTGCCTCCTGAGGCCGCCGCTCCGCGCCATCCAGTGGGGTTGCAGTCTCTGTCTTCCATCGATATGATTTCAGCGATTCCAGCCAGACGTTACACCGGAGGCCAGTGTGCGCATTCTTGCTGTTGATGTCGGTACGGGCACCCAGGACATTCTGCTGTTCGACAGCTCCAGTCTTGTTGAGAACTGTGTGAAGATGGTGATGCCTTCACCAACCCGTCTGGTGGCCGAATGCATCGCGGCGGCGACCAGACAGGGACGGCCCATCCTCCTGGAGGGCGTGACCATGGGGGGTGGCCCCAGCAAGAAGGCCCTTTCCCGCCACACGGCAGCCGGCCTGGCCGCCTACGCCACCGAGGAAGCAGCGCTCACGTTCCACGACGACCTGGAAGTGGTCAAGAGCATGGGCGTGACCGTTCTGTCTCGCGATGAGGTGGGCCCGCATGACAAGTGCGAGGTGATCCGCCTCGCCGACCTGGATCTGACCGCTATCATGGGCGCGCTGCAGTCTTTCGGTGCCGACAGCCGTTTCGACGCCGTCGCTGTGGCAGTCCTCGATCACGGCTTTGCGCCCAAGGGAGTATCTAATCGCCTCTTCCGTTTCCAGTGCTTGCAGCAGTTGATGGAGAAGAACAGCAGTCTCAGCGCCTTCGCCCACCTGGCCGCAGAACTCCCTGACCAGTTGACGCGGATGAAAGCGGTGGCGAAGTCGGTCAACGCAGACGTCCCCGTGCTGCTCATGGACACGGGCGCGGCAGCGGCGCTGGGTGCCCTGCAGGACCCGGCGGTGTCCAGGCACAACCCGGTCCTGGCCATCAACATGGGCAACTCCCACGCCGTAGCCTTCCACCTCGACGGCCTCCAAATCAAGGGCTTCTTCGAGCACCATACCAACCTCCTCGATGCAAAGAAGGTCGACGACCTGGCCGAGAAGCTGGCCCGTGGCGTCTTGGCTCACGAAGAGGTCTTCGAAGGAGGAGGTCACGGGGCAATAGTAATCAGTCCGAGTGACAGCCAGCCTTTTCTGGCAGTGACCGGCCCGCGGCGGGACGTCCTCTCAGGTACCAGTCTGCGCTTTCATGCGGCAGTTCCGCACGGCGACACGATGCTCACGGGATGCTACGGTCTGGTGAAGGCCTTTGGCCTCAGGATGGAATCTTGGCGCGAGGAGATCGACGGCGCCCTGGCTGCGGACTTCTGAGCGGCTAGCACTCTGGCCCCGACCGGGGCTGGTCCTCCACCTGTCAGCAGCCAGGTTCGCCCGGGTGCCCGCAGCAGCTCTGCCTCGTGCGCATCTTGATCCAGTTGTTGCGGACCAACAGGTGCAGCTTCCGGTGGAGAGGCATTTTGACCTGCATGTTCGTCCACATCCCCTTGAAGCGGGAGCGCCCTGGTCCAGAGCGTCCGCGGGGATCCTGCCCGGGCCCGGATTGCGGGCTGCCAGTCACCGTTCGGCTCCTTGCGAGGGGATCACCTCGATCACCTTGTTCTTGCTCGACAGGCCGCTGACGATCCTAAGGTGACTCTCGGGGACCCCGAAGTGCCTGGCCAACAGCCTGAGCACCGCACGGTTCGCCTTCCCCTCTACCGGCGGCTGCTTCACCCGCACTACGTAGACATCACCGCCGATTTCCCTGGTCACGTCCTCCGTCTTCGACCGTGGCTTCACCTTGACCTGGATCCTCAACCTGTTCCTTCCTTCTCCCGACAGGCTAGAGCAAGTCCAGCAACTCCAGCGGCTTGCTGATCAGCGCCTTGGCTCCATTCTTGATCAGTTCGTCCGCGTCACGGAAGCCCCAGAGCGCTCCCACCGCATACATGCCAGCCGCGTTTGCCGTCTTCATGTCGATGTCCGAATCGCCGACATAGAGAAACGCCTCGGGCGGCAAGCCAAGGCGCCGGGCGGCTTCCAGGGCCCCCGTGGGGTCCGGCTTTCTGGGCAGATCGGGGGTCGCTCCCACAATAGCGTCGAACTTCCAGCGCGGCAAGAGCGTGGCCGCCATGTTCCTTGTGGAATCCTCGGGCTTGTTGGTCACGATGGCCATCTTGACGCGGCGCGCCGAGAGTTCATCCAGCAACTCGGGGATACCCTCGTAGGGCCGGGTATTGTTCGGCCAGCGCTGACGGTATTCCTCCTTGACGGCCGATATCGTGTTCGCTATGGTGGCTTTATCGCGATGGCCCTCGGGCAGCACCCGCCGCGCCAGTTCCTCCACGCCTTCGCCCACGAAATGCCGGTACTGTTCCAGGTCGTGCTGCGGTAGGCCCGAGCGGCTGAGCACGGCATTCACCGACTCCGCCAGATCACGCAGGGTATCCAGCAGCGTCCCGTCAAAGTCGAAGATAACAGCCCTGAACTTCATGGAAAAGGCTGCCAACAAGATAGCAGGACGCCAGCATCGGGTCAATCGGCTCCCGGAAGGAGGTTCGCCTCCACAGGTAGGACCGGGCAGAGGGGCGCGCAGCCCCAGCCACTCGTGCTATGCCACCGCTGACGCTCCCTGCCGGCCCGACGAAGCCAGGGATCGGGGGCAGACGCCCCCGGGCAGAAGAGTGTTATACTTGATTGCTATGAAGGTCTCTATCTTGATATAATCCTACAAGTCACTAATCAAACGCAGGAGAAGAGAAAAGGGGGTACTCATTTGGCTCTGGCCAAGGTGAACTCCGCGGCTGTCCTGGGGCTTGAAGGCCAACTGGTAGAGGTGCAGGTCGATATCGCCAGTGGTTTGCCTGGCACCACCATAGTCGGATTACCCGACACTGGCGTTCAAGAGGCCAAGGAGCGCGTGCGCTCCGCCCTCAGGAACTCAGGCTGCTTCTTCCCCTTCCGACGCATAACGGTGAATTTGGCGCCAGCAGATGTTCGCAAAGAGGGCCCAGCCTATGACCTGCCCATTGCCATCGGAATCCTTCTGAGTTCCGAGCAGTTGGCCGTTGACGTTTCCCGGACCTTGTTCCTCGGGGAACTCTCGCTCGATGGCAGCGTGCGCCATGCGCAGGGCGTGCTGCCCATGGTGGCGCTGGCCAAGGAGAAAGGTATGCGCACCGTCGTCGTGCCTTCGTGCGACGCCCGGGAAGCAGCACTCATAGAGGGCATCGAGGTGATCCCGGTGAACACGCTGTCGGAACTCATTGCCCACCTGCGGGGGGACTGCCCGATTCCGTGCTGCGTTCCCCCGTCAAACGATGAGGGAACGAATCCGAACAGTGCCATAGATCTGACGAACATCAAAGGCCAGGAACATGCCAAGCGGGCGCTTGAAGTAGCTGCCGCCGGAGGCCACAACATGCTGATGATCGGGCCGCCGGGCAGCGGAAAGACTATGCTGGCACGCTCGATCCCTTCGATATTCCCGAAGATGACCATGGATGAGTCCCTGGAAGTAACCAAGATCTATAGCGTCGGCGGGCTCCTGCCGGAGGATACTCCATTGATCCGGCAACGGCCCTTCCGGGCCCCCCACTACACCATCTCACATGCGGGGCTCGTCGGCGGAGGCAAGATGCCGCGCCCTGGCGAGATAAGCCTGAGCCACCGGGGCGTGCTCTTCCTGGACGAGCTGCCCGAGTTCGGGCACATCGCACTGGAGGCACTGCGGCAACCTCTCGAGGACCGCGTGGTCACCATCAGCCGTGCCCAGGGCACAGTAACGTATCCCGCCAACTTCATGCTGGTGGCGGCCATGAACCCATGCCCCTGCGGATTTCACGGAGACACCCTCAGGGAGTGTCGTTGCTCCTCCAGCGAGGTGGCCCGCTACACGAAGAGGATCAGCGGGCCTCTGCTGGACCGGATCGACGTCTTTGTAGAGGTGCCGCGGGTTGACTATGAGAAGCTGGCGGACGATGCCTTGGGCGAGAGCTCCGAGACAGTGCGGGCACGGGTAGAGGCGGCACGCCAGATACAGAGGGAGCGGTTCAATGGCCGGGGCACCGCCTGCAACGCTGATGCAACTGCGGTCGAGGTCAGGGAATTCTGCCAGGTGGAGCCGGCGGCTCAGGGCCTGCTTCGCACCGCCATGAAACAACTGTCGCTTTCGGCGCGGGGGTTCCACCGCATCCTGAAGGTGGCCCGGACGATTGCGGACCTCGATGGCTCCTCGACAATCAAGACGCACCACCTGGCGGAGGCCATCCAGTATCGTCCGAGGGGGTTGGCGTAACCAGGACCCTCCGCAACGAGAAGGGCCAATGCCGAAAGCCCAACCTCAGCACCCGAGACCCAAGATCACAAGTCCTAAACACTGAGCTCGTAGCTCATGGCTGATAGCTCATGGGAGCAGTGGGTTCCAGTGCCGACGGCCAAAGTGAACATCAACCCAAGTCAGGCACACGGCATGAAAATGGGCGGAGCCGCGCACCCTCGGTGCGAAATGCCGAATCCTAAATCCTAAACCCCAAGCTCATAGCTGATAGCTGATGGCTCATGGCAGCAAGCGGCTCTGGCGCGGCTCGCTACAGCCGGCTGCCTCCCCACACGGGCATGGGGCGTCAAGAGGGGCGGAGCCCCTCTTAGTCCACTCGTGCGGCCCGAGCGAGGGCCGGGTGATCTTCAAGCACGCGATGGGACTGGAATGGACCGCTCCGGGGGCCGATGTCCTCCGCCTTCCCGGGCTGCGGCAAGAGACAAAGACAACTCGAGGGCGATTAGTGTACAATCCAATCGAATCCACATAGGGGAGGTGCGGCGATGCCGGAATTCGGTTCCCCGTTTTCGGGTCTGGCCCATGACAGGAAGCTCACCAAATCAGAGCTCATCCGCGCCATACGGTTCATGGTGGCCGCGGAGTACGAGGCGGTGCAGATGTACATGCAGCTGGCGGAGTCCACAGACAACAAGCTGGCCGCCGAGGTGTTGGAGGATATAGCCGACGAGGAGCGGGTTCACGCCGGTGAGTTCCTCAGACTTCTCAAAGAGCTGGCTCCGGACGAGGACAAGTTCTATGCTGAGGGCGCCGCGGAGGTCGAGGAGGAGATCAAGAAGCTAAAGAGGGGCAGACGCTAGCCGCCGAGACGAGAGCAGCCCCGTTGTACGGACTCGGAGGAACAGTGCGGCACGGTGTCGGCCGGACATCACGCTGTGGGATGTGGCCAAGGCAGAACTTGCTTCACCTACTGCACCGTGACCAGCCTCTTGGCTACCTTGCGTATCTCTCGGCGCAGGACCAGCGTGGTATACGTTAGCCGCGTGCTCAGAATGCCGCTCAGGTTCTTCATCACCACATAGCCCATGTGGTAGTTCTTGTCTAGCAGATCCATCAGCTCCCTCCCATTCAGACAGATCACGCTAGCCCTCTCGATGCACCGGGCCGTCGCCGTCCGCTGGTGCGGCGGCACCAGCGCTGCCCACCCGAAGACCTCTCCCTTCTGCAAAGTGTGGATCACGGTCCTCGGTGCGTGTTCGCAGATGTTGATCTCAATCTGCACCGCGTCGTTTCCGCCCTCGAGCATGAAGATATCCCCAGCCTGGCTGCCGGGCGAGAATATCTCGGCGCCGCCTTCGTACGTCCGCCTCGTGCAAAGCCTGGCAATCTGCGCCAGCTCCGAGTCATCAAGGCCTGCAAAGAGATTGAAGTGCCTCAGATCGTGGACAGTGACCATGCCACACCTCCTCCTCCAGAGCAAGGGCTCTGGCTGCCCCTTGGTCTCTGAGCGCATTCTAGTTGCCCACTTCTGGCCTGTCAATACATTTGTCAGCCGTCCCAGTACCCGGGCATGCCGAGTTCCAAACGCCAAGTCCCAAGAGATTACAAACGAAGGTTGGCACGCACCCCTGGTACGCGGCAGTCCCCTGTTCTAGATTGGGAGTTGCTGACTTACGGCTGAGGCTGGCGCTCCTCGTTGCCGCTGGACATGTCCCGTGCCCGCGCGGTTGAAACCGCTCCGCAACTCCTTGTGGTATCAGAGAATCATCTGGTTAGAAGGCTGTCCTGAAGATGCGCTGCCCGCTGGTTGAGGAGATTTTCACACCTGTGAGTGCGGCGGAGCTTTTCGGCCATTTTCAGCATGAGCCGTTCGCCTTCTTTTTGGACAGCGGCATGGACAAGGCGAAGCTGGGGCGGTACTCGTTCATTGGCTTCGACCCTTTCCTGGTTCTGAAGAGCCGCGGGGATGAGCTGACGCTGCTGAGTCCCGAATGCCAGAAACGCCGCAAAGGCAACCCGTTCCGGGCGCTGCGTGAGCTTGTGGATACACATACCCTCAACTCTGCCGGGGGGCCGACCCCGCTGCCCAGCGGGGCGGTGGGATATCTCAGCTACGACCTTTGCCACTTCATAGAGAACGTGCCAGGCAAGGCCACCGATGACCTTCAGCTTCCGGAGTGCTGCTTGGGCTTCTACGACGTGGTCGTCACATTCGACCATCTGGAGGAGAGGACATACATCGGCTCCAGCGGCTTTCCCGAGAAGGACGAAGGTCGGAGATTGAAGAGGGCCAGTGAACGCCTGAGGCAGGCCAAGTCCAGAATCGCTCACGTTAAGCTGGAACCGGTCGTTTGGCACGTACGTCCGCTGGACAATGGCAGAGAAACGGCGCCGATCTCCAACTTCACGCGCGGGGCCTATCTCCGCGCCGTCGAGAAGGCGCGTGAGTACATCATGGACGGCGAGATCTACCAGGTGAATCTGTCGCAGCGATTTGAGACCAATCTGAGTGGGCATCCGTATGACCTCTACCGGCGGCTGCGCACCATCAATCCGGCGCCGTTCGCCGCCTATCTCAGCCTCGATGAGCTGACGATACTCAGCGCTTCGCCCGAGCGGTTCCTGAAGGTCGAGGGCGATCGAGTGGAGACCCGGCCCATGAAAGGTACCCGCCCTCGGGGCCGCTCGGCAGCCGAAGATGCCGCCCTGGCCTCGGAGCTGCAGAACAGCGTCAAGGACCGGGCCGAGAACGTCATGATCGTAGACCTGGAGAGGAACGACCTGGGCAAGGTCTGCCGCACAGGCACAGTCAAGGTGTCCGAGCTCTGCACCCTCGAGAGATACCCTACAGTATTCCAGCTTACTTCGTGCGTCGAAGGACGCCTGGCGCCTGGCAAGGACCGGATAGACCTTCTGGAAGCCTGCTTCCCGGGAGGCTCTATCACCGGCGCGCCAAAGATACGGGCCATGGAGATCATCGATGAGCTGGAACCTACCAGGAGGGGCGTCTACACCGGCTCCATCGGCTATCTGAGCTTCAGCGGTGAGATGGACCTCAGCATCGTGATTCGGACCATTGTGGCGAAGAACAAGAGAGTATACTTACAGGTAGGCGGCGGCATCGTGTATGATTCTAAGCCGGAAGACGAATACCAGGAGACGCTGCACAAAGCCAGGGGCCTTTTTGAAGCCCTGAACCTCTCGCCAGAGGTGGCCGCGGAAGTATAAGGAGTCAGAGTATGGAAGCCGTGGTGTATCTGAACGGTGCTCTCGTCCCTCTGTCGCAGGCGCGCATCTCTCCGATGGATTACGGCTTCCTTTACGGCTACGGCCTCTTCGAGACCATGAGAGCTTACAAGGGATACGTGTTCCGCGTGGAGAAGCATCTGGCCAGGCTGGAACGCGCGGCCCGGGCGCTGAACATCGACCTCGATAGCCTGGCGACACTGGAAAAGGCCATCTACGATACGCTGGAGGCAAATCACCTGTCGAACGCCTCAAGCGCCCGCATAAGGCTGTCCGTCTCTCCGGGCCAGGAGGACCTCGCTTCAGGCTCGCCGGCCAAAGGAGGACCCACCGTATTCATCACAGCCAAGAGCTACACGCCTCCATCCCCGGACGTTTACCGCCGCGGGTTTGTGGCCATGGTGTCACGGGTGCACCGCAGTCCACGATCTCCGGCCTCTGCCCTGAAGTCGCTCAGCGCCCTCGACATCCTGCTGGCACGCCAGGAAGCCGCCTCATACGGCGTGGACCATGCCATTCTGCTCAATGAAGACGATCTGGTGGCCGAAGGCAGCAGCAGCAATGTCTTCTATGTGAACGACCGCACTCTCTTCACCCCGGCCGAACACAGCGGCATACTCCGCGGAGTAACGCGCGACGTGGTGCTGAATGAACTGGCCCCTTCACTGGAACTGGGCACCAAAGAAGTAGACGTTGCTCTGTCCGACTTGCTCGAGGCCGAAGAAGCCTTTCTGACCAACTCCATGATCGAGATAATGCCGCTCACCATTGTGGCGGACAGAAGGATCGGAACAGGCCGCCCTGGACCTGTGACGCGAAGGTTGATGAAGGCGTACCAGGAATTGGTCGAGCAGAGTCTCATCAGACGGGAGGGGACGGACACACCATGAGCGTGGGCCTGGTATACGATCCGATATATCTGGGACATGACACTGGCGACCACATAGAGAACGGCCGCAGGTTAGAGCGCATCCTCGAAGTCCTGGGCAACAGCGGCATCCGGCAGCAACTCGTGGGGATCGCTCCTGACCCCGCGCCGCTGGAGGACTTGCTGCTGGTGCATTCGGCGCAGCATGTCGCGCGGGTGGACCGGTACTCCGCCGAGGGTGGCGGATGGCTGGACGGTGATACGGTGACGTCGCCGGAATCGTACGAAGCCGCTATCTATGCCGTCGGCGGCACGGCCAAGGCGGTGGACAAGGTCATCAGAGGTGAAATCGAGAGCGCCTTCGCGCTGGTTAGGCCACCCGGTCACCATGCGACGCGCACCGAGGCGATGGGCTTCTGCCTCTTCAACAACGTCGCCATTGCAGCCAAGCTGGCACTACAGAAGCATGGCTTGGAGCGGGTCCTTATTGTCGACTTTGATGTTCATCATGGCAACGGGACGCAGGACATCTTCTACGATGAACCGCGGGTGCTGTACCTCTCAACGCACCAGTGGCCCCTCTATCCCGGCACGGGCAGGGTGGAGGACACGGGGGTGGCCGGAGGCCGCGGATACACGGTGAACATCCCTTTGCCGCCGTGGTGCGGCGACAGGGAGTACCTGCTGTCTTTCGAGAAGATTGTGGTTCCGGTAGCCCGCCGCTACCGCCCCCAGATCATCCTGGCTTCCGCCGGCTACGATGCGCACTGGGCCGACAATATATCCTCGATGCAGGTGACGGTTGGTGGGTACGCCAGAATAGCGGCCATCCTGAAGCAACTGGCTGCGGAGTTATGTCAAGGCCGATTGGTATTGGCGTTGGAAGGGGGCTATCACCTCCAAGCCCTGGCCCATTCGGTGAAGGCGACCATTGAGGTACTGATGGGATTGCCCGCAGGCGTGGACGATCCGCTGGGGAGCCCGCCGCATGGTAGCAGCGCCGTCGATGTCACCGCGCTCATGCAGCGGATCAAGGCAGTGCATGACCTGTGACACTTGCAGGAGCGAGAAATCTGCGTGGAGAGTCACTGGCAGCGGTCTCGGGCAGACCGAGAGGGCCGCTCATTACGGCCTGAAGAGCCGACTGATGCCATCACGGGTACACTGTAATGTGCCTTTCCATCGCCTTCTGACGAAACGCGCAATCCGAAGAAGTCCGGTCTCTCACCGGGTCGTGATTCACAGCAAAGAGAGCCAGCCATGACCCACATCGAATCCGCCGAGCCTCTCTCTGCTGAACAGCAGGAACTGTGGGACAGCGCCTGCAACCTGTGGCGCCTTCTCCAGCAGAGAGACATCGCCGCCATCCAGGCGGCGATTCACCCCCAGTACATCGGCTGGGAAGCGGGCAGTCTCCTGCCCCACGACAGGGACTTTGCCTTGAAAGCAGCCGCGAACGACCCCGTGATCGTCGGCTGTCGCCTCTTTCCGTTGAGCGTGCAAGTGTACGACAGCATTGTGGGCGTGGTGCACTACACGTTTGAGGCTGAAGTGGCAACAGCGAAAGGAAAGTCCGAGAAGGTGAATGGCCGATGGACCGAGGTCTATTTGAAGAAGGACGCTTCATGGCTCTTGATCAGCGCGCAGGGAGGCAGCAAATAGCAGCCTGCATGCCCTTCCTTCTTTGCCGCAAAGCCTGCGCAGCAGGTCTGTTGTTTCCGAGGGGGAACCCTAACGATGCCGCCCGTTCATCATGAGACCTTACAGGTCCGGTACTGGATGTGCAACGCGCTCGGGCAGCTGAGCAGCACCAACTACTTCCGCTGGATGCAGGAGGCCGCGTTTGGCGCTTCAGCGGCGGTGGGCTATGACTGGCCGCGCTACCGCGATATGGGGTTCGTCTGGCTGGCGCGCGAGACAGACATCAGGTACTTGAGACCGCTCAAGTACGGCGACGAGGTAGACCTCAGGACGTGGGTGCTGGATTTCCGCCGCTTCCGTTCCCGGCGGGCATACGAGTTCACCCTGGCTCGGAGCGGCGAATTGGCCGCCCGGGCGGTTACCGACTGGGTCTACATCAACGCCGAGACGTGGCAGCCGGCGCTCGTACCGGAGGACATGCAGCGGGCATACCTCGCCGATGACCCGCCCGCTAGAGTCCCTCCCCGCGAACGGTTCCCGGCGCCGCCAACTCCACCCCCGGATGTGTTCACCATCACCAGACAGGTGGAGTGGCATGACATCGACATGATGTGGCACGTCAACAATGCCGTGTACCTTACGTACATCGAGGAAGCCGGAGTACGTCTGGCCGAGGCTCATGGCTGGTCGGCGGAACGGATGACCGAGGAGAAGTCCGCTATCCTGACGCGCCGTCACCGCATCGAGTACCGCCAGGCCGCGAGGATGGGCGATGAGCTGGAGATATCCACCTGGTACTCGGAGGCCAAGCGCGCCAGCGCGCTGCGGCATTGCCTGATCCGACGGGCAGAAGACGGGGAACTCCTGGTTCAAGCACAGGTGCATTGCGCCTGGATAGACCTGACGACAGGCCGCTGCAAACGCGAGATCGATTTCCACTGACCCGCTGCAGGCGCGCTGCGACCCTGTTCTAGTAGAGCACCGCCGCCATCCTGCTCCTTCGCGCAGGTCGCCGCTTGGGCACGCGACTTCGCTGCAGCGGTCCGCCCCAGGCCGGGCGCGGGGTGTTGTACTGTTCGGTGTCGCCTGCAGCTCCCAACGCTGTCCTCAGCCCGATCCAGGCGTACGCTCATCCCGCCACAGCACGGTGTCAAGTTCTCTGCGTTTTGACGATAGGAGTGGGGTCCGACTATACTGTGCCCGCGGGCGACTTGACCACGCACGCCCGGCGAAAGCCGGGGTATCAGGAGCATCGCCTAACGGGAACAAAGCCACCAGCGCGCGAGGAGACTGAGAATGAAGCGGCTATTGTACTCCATAGGAGCACTCGTATTCGGATGTGGCATACTCGTGTTCGTCGTAGGCTTGCTCTCCGATCTCTACACCTGGCAACACGGCCTGATAGGCATGATAGCATTGTGGGTGATGGATCTTGCCTTTGCAGCCTGGTATATGACGCGCCCCGAAGACTAGGCGCACATCGTGGTCATCAGGAGATGCCCGCACCACCACCTCCGCTCACGTCCAGCCCTGGAAAGTGAGCTTGAGATTGCCCCTCTTGCAGCTGGCCGTGTTGACGCTTCTCTTGCCCGAACCTACAATTCCAGTCAGAAGGACCCCGACGGCGGCGACGGAATGAACGACCACAACATATGGATCTAAGAGACCTCGGTTTCGACGAATGGTTCAGAGAAAAGGCAACGGAGTT
>JAUCPZ010000041.1 GCA_030372995.1 Dehalococcoidia bacterium | reverse complement strand
GGAAAACCAGATACACAGCGGTGTGTCGTGGGCTCGGAGTTGTTTATAAGAGACAGGCGATCACCGCTCCCCTCGTCGCTCACAAAGGCCACGAGATGGATCACGGCAGGGGCACCTGCACTCAACAGAGGTGCCTGACACTCCTCGCATCGGTGATACGCCACCTCATACTCGCCCATCGTGTCGGTTTGGGCGGGCCAGATCAATCCCACCAGCCTGTACGAGCGGCAACACCCTCAACAGCCTTTGACAACTTCATCACGGCCGCAACCCGTGATCATTCGCGGGATGCGCGGTACAGCGTCGGGGGAATCCCGGATCTTCGGGACCCTCGGCGCAGCCGAATAGCCCTGGCGGTTGATCGAACAATCGATGTCCAAATGGACTGTCCTGGACTTCATTGACTCGCCTGAGTCCCTTTGTTATACTTCGTCGCGATTTAAGAAGGGACCGCGGGACAGATCATCCTAGCAGCATCTTGCTGGTCAGAAAGCATCCTGTAGGACATCGAATGTTTCGGGGACCGGGGTAGCGTGAGAGACTGAGCCCGGCATCCGCTCGCTTTCGGTGGCTGTCCCCCATTGATGCGCCCCTCCTGCCGCCGTGTCGAACGGCAGGAGGGTGCTTGAGGGATCCTCCGACTGGGCTACGGAGTAGTCAGGACTCTCGTGAGAGCGGCGCCCTTGGCCTGCCCTGATAATGAATGTGGGGCACAGTGATCAGACCGATTGACCTTTTGCGACAGGGTAGGAAGGACGAGCTGTGGCTCATGTGCTGCGGCTTCATCGACCTCTCTTTGGACCAGTTCATGGCCATCCAGAACAGGCTCCTCTTGGAACAGCTTCGTCTCTTGAGAACCTCGCGCATCGGCACGAAAGTCATGCGTGGTGCCATGCCGGAGACCGTGGAGGAATTCAGGAAAGAGGCCCCCTTCACCACTTACGCTGACTACTGCCCTGAACTGCAGGAGCGGCGCGAATACGTCTTGCCCGCCAAGCCGGCGCGCTGGATAAGAACCTCAGGCTATAGCGGTACCTACGACATAAAGTGGGTGCCCTGGTCAGCCAGATTTGAAGCAGAAGCCGAGAAAGCGTGCGCCGCTTGCGCGCTGTTTTCGATATCGCGGTATCGAGGTGATCTCTCCAAGGCGAGGGAACATCTGAAGGTTCTCTATACGGTGGGCGGGCCCGAGTACGCTTCTGGCGCCGCCGGCGAACTCACGCGCCGCGCCTTCAATTTCGACTTCCTACCATCAAATGCCGACGGTATGTCCTTTACTGACAGGGTCAAGGCCGGCTTCGCTCAGGCCCTTGATGAAGGGCTCGATGCCTTCGGAGGGCTTCCATCGGTTCTGGCGATGGTCGGGGATCAGATGCAGGAGCAGCAGGGCAAGCCTGACCTGAGATTCCTGGTCGGTCATCCGAAGGCAGCATTTCGCTTGGCCAAAGGGATGGCAAAGAGCAAGTTGGCCCGCCGCCCAATGCTGCCCAAGGACCTTTGGAACCTCAAGGCTATCATCGGCGGTGGGACAGACGCCGCTGTCTTCAAGAGCAAGGTAGAAAAGATGTGGGGCCGGAAGCCCCTCGAAATGTACGGCGGCACCGAGGGCGGAGCCTATGCGACACAGACTTGGGACTGTGCCGGAATGACCTTCTTTCCCAACCTCAACTTCCTGGAGTTCATACCAGAAGACGAGCACTTCAAATGGCAGAGGGACCGTTCGTATATCCCTAGGACCTTGCTTCTGGACGAGTTGAAGCCAAACCAGAACTACGAACTCGTCATCACCAACTTCCACGGGGGGGCGTTGACGCGATTCAGGATCGGGGACATGATCAGGATAGTCTCCCTCCGCAACGAGCAATCCCGGATAAACCTCCCCCAAATGGTTTTCTATGGCAGGGCTGACTACGTCATCGACATTGCCGGGTTGGGCAGGTTGACTGAGAGAATAATCTGGGAGGCTCTTGAGAACACCACCGTACCGTACGTTGACTGGACAGCACGGAAGGAGATCATCGAGGACAGGGCCGTGCTGCATCTCTACCTTGAGCCGAGGCACGTCGACGGTCTTGCCGAGCAAGACCTAGCCAGGGCCTTCGCTCGCGAACTTCAGAAGCTGGAGAAACAATACCACCACAATCCCTACAACATATACGATTCGGATTCCGGGGCGGCAGTGGAAGCCAATCTGAGACAGATAGAGGTAACCCTGCTGCCCCAAGGCGCCTTCGCCAACTACATCGCCCGGCGCCAGGCTGAGGGCGCGGACCTGGGGCACCTCAAACCCCCGCACATAAATGCCACGGACCAGACCCTTGCCATGCTGGCGCCGCAGCTCTCCCGCGGACGCGGGCTTACACCCAGCCCCGCACGGTAGGGCACTTTCCCCGACCGGTAAACGGGGCGAGGCGAACACCAAGTAACCTCTTGCTTCCTCCTCAGCGCACCCCCGAAACGCCGCACTCCTGCCTGGCGTTTCATGACACCGGCCGCACCTCACGAGCCCAGCGTGATAGAATGATGTACTGGACACTTTGGGGCACGGATCTCCTGGCATCAAAATGAGCACTGACTCAAAGGCACTCGAAATCAAGAACGTCAGCAAGCGCTTCGGGGAAGTGGAAGCAGCCAGAGACGTCTCTTTTGCGGTGGAGCGCGGAGAGATATTCGGGCTTATCGGCCCCAACGGCGCCGGAAAGACGACCATCATCCGCATGCTGATGGAGATCATAAAGGCAGACTCAGGCGAAATCAGAATACTGGGAGAGCCTCTTCGGGAATCCACCAAGAACAAGATCGGCTATCTCCCCGAGGAGCGCGGGCTGTACAAGAAGCTGACGGTCATCGAGACACTTTTGTACCTCTCGTCGCTGAAAGGCAAGACCGGAGATGCAACGCGACAACGGACCACATCCCTGCTGCAAGCCACTGGGATGCTTGCTCACCAGCACAAGAAGGTGGAGGAGCTCAGCAAGGGCATGGCTCAGCTCATTCAGTTTGTTGCCACGATACTGCATGATCCGGAGCTGGTCATCCTGGATGAGCCGTTCTACGGTCTCGATCCCGTAAACACGAGGATGTTGAAGGACATGGTGGGCGAACTTCGAAAACAGGGGAAGACCATTATCTTGAGCACGCACATGATGAACGAGGTTGAGGAGCTCTGCGATCGAATACTCATGATAGACAAAGGGAGATCAGTGCTCTATGGATCCCTGTCAGAGATCAAGTCACGCCACCGCACCGATTCCGTCTTGCTTTCAGTGGACGGGGCTTTGGGTCAGATCGAAGGCATCGTGAGCATGAAGAACCACGGAACCCACTACCAGTTGTTGTTGGACAAGCAGATGTCGCCGCAGACGCTGCTGGCCAGCCTGGTCGGCAGGAACATAACCATCAACAGGTTCGAGGTAGCCACCCCCTCACTGAGCGAGATCTTTGTCCAGGTGGTGACAGGACAGAGGACATGAACAAGACACTCATCATATTCCGGCACGAGCTGCTGGTGACTATCAGAAGAAAATCCTTCATCCTGATCACCCTCGCCGCACCATTGCTGATGCTGTTGGGATACGGGATTTATCAAGCCGTGCAGAACTGGTACCACCCCAGCGAGCCTGAGACTGCGAAGATCGGCTACGTTGACGAAGCCGGAGGCTTTGATGAATACACTGACCTCGGAGCCAATCTTGTTGCCTACCCGGAAGAGGAAGCCGCAAGGCAGTCGCTCCTTTCGGGAGAGATCGGCGAGTACTTCGTTATACCGCGCGACTATGTTCAGACAGGTCGAATCATCAGGTATACGACAAAGAGGGAACTTGAGCCTCCACCGGAGACTGTGGAGAACATCAAAGCCTTCCTGATCTCCAA
The DNA here is from genome assembly GCA_030372995.1 of Dehalococcoidia bacterium. Lineage (GTDB taxonomy): Bacteria > Chloroflexota > Dehalococcoidia > UBA2247 > RBG-13-53-26 > JAFGCL01. Next base: position 9,272 of record JAUCPZ010000041.1, on the reverse strand, counting down.
CCTTATCGGAGATACAACCGCTCCAGATATACTCGAACGGGCGAAGACACCCATCCTTCTCAGCTCAGTGAGACTCGACGATGCGGGCGAACCGATGAAGGGCCAGAACCCATTTGTGCAGTTCTTCATGCCATACGTTCTCGCCCTGCTGCTCATATTCTCCATCTTCTTCGCTTCCGGATATCTGCTTCAAAGCATCTCCGAGGAGAAAGACAATCGACTGATGGAGGTGCTGCTGTCTTCGGTCTCAGCGAGACAACTACTGGTGGGCAAGGTCCTCGGCCTGGGCGCTGCAGGGCTGTTCCAGATACTCGTCTGGGTGGTCTCACTATGGGTGCTTGTCGACGTGGGCTTGACCAGGATCCCTAGCCTGACTGACGCGTCGTTGCCTCCCGGACTCGTCATCCTGGCAGTTATCTACTACGTGCTGGGCTACCTCCTGTTTGCCGTGATCATGGCCGTCCTCGGTTCGATGGGCACAACAGCGAGGGAAGCTCAAAGCTGGTCCAGCATCGTAGTCATGACTGCAGTGCTGCCAACATTCTTTCTCAACCTGATCGTGGAGAACCCGGACCACATTGTTGCCATACTGTTCACGTTCATCCCAACAACAGCGTCAGTTACTGCCATGATGAGACTGCCGACCGAAGGCATCCCGGCCTGGCAGCTCGCTCTCAGCCTGTCATTCCTCGTGGCTGCAATAGCCTTCTGCATGTGGGCTGGAGCCAAGATATTCCGCGCTTCTCTGCTGATCTATGGCAAGAGACCAAACCTGCGGCAGATAGTTAGGTATGTCAGAGAAGCATAGGTACTCCCTGCAGGCGCTGCTGCAGCGGATTCTGCAGGGAGAGACGCGGCGCCTGTGACGCAGGCTTCCGCCTGGGGAGGGATGTCTGCTCTGGGGCAATTGGACGATCCGATGCGTGCCTCTCCCTAGGACTGTGGCAGTCTCCAACCGGACAGCAGCGCGAGTGACACTTGTCCGGATGGCGCCCCGCCAGTGCACGACCAGGGGACGCCAATATCTGCAATCGCTGGTGCACGAGACCGGGAATCCGCTCCGCAGTCTGGCGCCTCCGATACCGCCCTCGCAGCAGTCACGAGAACCTAGGGGTAGGGCAAAGGCTGTCTGATCCTCAGCTCCTCGAGTGCCCTGCGGCGCAGCTTCAGCAGGGTATTCCTCAGGTTCTCCTGCTCCCGGGATGACAGGCAGGACATGATGCTGCTGATGGCGCTCACATCAGCCAGCTTCCTATAGGCTCTCTCACCTTTCTCGGTGATGGCGATCCTGACCATGTTCTTCCTCTGCAGGTCTCTGACTCTCTTCACCAGACCCTGCTTCTCCATCCGCGTAAGGAGGCCGGAGATTGTGTGAGGTTCCCTGAACAGCGACCGCGATATCTCAGCAGGTGTTACAGGGCCATCCTCACCTTTGACGATCATCAGAACCTCAGCGTGCATTTGGGGTACACCGAGTTGTCGCAGCTCGGTCTCCGAGGCTCTGATGGCCGCATGCTGGGCTTGGTTGAGCAATGTCCAGAGTTCGCTTTCCCGTCCAATCCTTGCCTTTGCCTTCATCGCGCCACCTCCCAAATCCATACTCCGTCCTTCTGTATTCAATACAGATAACAAGACCACCAGCGATGTCAACGCAGGAGACTGATGAGATGTGAATCCCACCAAGTCGTCGATACGGTCCCCAACGGCGGGAATGGTCTGCTAGGTCTGCCCTAGGCAATCCGCGGAGCTGTACTAAGGGCTGCGCTCATCTTAGACGACAGGATCATCAGATGTCAAGAGGTTGTACTCCTTCACATCGATTATTGCCGGCATTCGGGCCGGCGCATGCCATGAGCGCTTCTGCGTCATCTCCACACGATGCCAAGAAACCCGACGCTTTGGTCGAACAACCATCCGACCAACCGGTGCTCTTCCGGAGTACCATGGGCCATCGCAGTTGATCAACGGTCCCCAGCATTCTCTTGTTGTGTTGAAGAGTCGGTTTAGGATAGAATAGACGATACCACGGGGCGCTAGCTCAACTGGTAGAGCAGCTGACTCTTAATCAGCCGGTTACAGGTTCGAGTCCTGTGCGCCTCACCAACGAACGTCAAGGGGCAGAAACGGCACTGAACGTGATTGACCGGTTGACTCTTGAGAGGATCAAGGCTGGGCAAAGCTGCGAGTCACCGGTTGACTAATATCAAGAGAGGGCCGACCGCAAATGAAAGGTGAGAAAAGACACACTCACACTGCGCGCCCTGGTTGATGGTTTCCTGTTCTCGCTCGCCGCCGAAGGCCGTTCCCCCCGCACCGTTGAATACTACCGTACACTCCTCAAACCCTTCCTCAAGTATGCCGAAAATCACGGCTGGCCAATTCAGGCAGATGCCATCCAGAAACACCATGTTGGGGAGTTCCTCGACTGGGTATCCACCAGGACTCTCGAATACCGTGCAGGCAATGGGAGCCGACGGACTACTACTTCGAAGCCCGTAACGGTTTTCAACTACTTCAAAGCCGTGCGAAGGCTTTATGGCTGGGCAGCGGATGAGAGCGAGGTGGGAAGCAGTCCGGTATCAGGTATTCACTACAAGACGCCTGCGCCTACTCCGGTCTTGCCATATGATAGAGATCATCTGATGAAGTTATTGGCTGTGTGCAACCAGGATATAATGGCGGGCGCTCGGTTCATCGGTTTCAGAGGGAAGGCTGTTCTTCTCCTTTATCTCGACACGGCCGGCAGGCTGCGGGAGGTCGAGTCCGCGAAGATGTCTGACTTGGACCTGAATAGGAGAATGGTCCGCGTTGTCGGCAAAGGCGGCAAAGTTGACGAACTCCCATTTTCGGCCAAAACAGCCAAGGCACTGTGGTTCTATCTTCAGGAAAGGCAGAAGAGGGCTAAGTGTGAATCGCTTTTTGTCACGGAGGAGGGCATGCCTTTTGCGCCAGAGGGGCTAGGTAGATGGTTCGCTTACCTAAAGCGACGCGCCGGCGTAACATGCCCAGGACGGATCCACAGGCTCCGGCACACTGGTGCATACACATTCTTGAAGCACACTAGGGACCCGTTCCTGCTGCAAACGTTTCTGCGCCACAAGGACTTGACCATGAGTAGGCGATATGTTCAGGCGCTGCGACGGGAAGAGGCCGTTGAAGCGCATCGCAACGGTGCATCGCCAGTCATGAACCTCGATTTGGGCTAGGCTGCGAGACCGAAACTGAGGACGCCCCACTGCCGCGACTCTGGTGGGGCGTCCATAATCTCTGACTTCTGCCAGATGTCACACCCCATGTCCAGCCGCAATACAGGAGATGCACACTGGTACGGGGCAAAGGCAGTCAAGGGTCTAGGTCTCGGACAGCAGAATAATAGAGATCATCTACACTAATCGCATCCAGCAGTTCATTCATCATGGGATATGCACTGGCGGGTGGAGTCCCCGCAACGGCCAACGCCAACTCCCCGAGTTGCTGGTATCTCTCGAAGACTGGCCTAATGGCGGCGAGCAGGTCATCACCCCCCGGCAAGCCGGCCCGACAAACATGGTTGTAGAGCGCCAAGGCGGTCTTCAGGTCTCGTTTCAGACGCGCCAGTTCGCCCGCCGCCTCCGAGACAAACTGCGGCAGAGCCAACTTCGCATCGTGTAAGTAGTTCCGCACTGATCGGGAACCCAAGCGAGTTGGCTGGGCGGTTGAAGCCACCGTTCGTATCGTATCTCTCTTTCGCCTGTGGACACTGAGCGCCGCGCAACTTGATGTGTCCTCATCCTGAACGCGGAATCCCATTCTGACCGCAATCTCAGCGTCTGAGAATCCCCTGTTGCGTAACATGCGAACGTACAGAGTCTTGGCTCGCAGTTCCGGGCTCAGCAGCCGTGCGGGACGGCCCCTTCGCGGCAAGTAATTGCACATTTTCGTTCCTTTGACAAGGAAACCCAGCATTGGCATTTTAGGGCAAGGGATAGGAGGAGGTCAACATGAGTGAGGTTAGTTGCAGAGAAGCCGGGCAGAGAGGCGGAAGAACCACTGCGAACCGGTACGGCACCGAACACTATCGGCGGATCGGGTCCCTTGGCGGGCAGAAGACAAGGCAGAGGTGGAGCCACCTCACGAAGCGATGGGGCCAACTGGGTGGGCGACCTCGGAAAGTCAAACTTGAAGACGCGGCATAGCATGGTCAATCGAGAAAGGGAGGAAAGGTCGGCCCATGACCATGCCTGCCGCCGATGGGAGGGGGGATTGCCCTCCCCCCTTCCTTGAAAGGGACTGTGACGGTAGTTCACAAGTGGCAAACATGAGACAGATCGGTTCGAGACAGGCGTGCCACCGTCGGTGGGAATCCTTACTTCGAAGGAACATGAAGAGATGAACAGTATCGGCGATCCCGGAGATCCGTTCTGCAAGGAGATCCCCGGACTACTTCAGAGGCACTTCGACCACCTTCTCAGTTCCGCAATCACGATCGACGTGATGAAGGAGAGAGGATATCAGTCAATCCTCGGGGAGGCACAATTGAAGGAATTGGGCTTCACCAAGGGCCAGCGCCGCGTTCCCGGGTTGCTGATGCCGATCTGGAGCCCAAATGGGAAAGTTGGCAACCACCAGTTTCGTCCGGACCACCCTCGCATCGACAAGGGGAAGCCAGTGAAGTACGAGATCCCGAAGGGCAGTCGCATTTGCCTAGATGTACCGCCGACCTGCCGCAGTCTAGTCACGGACCCATCGATCCCACTTTGGGTCACTGAAGGCATCAAGAAGGGCGATTCACTTGCAAGTCACGGTGTATGCAGTATCTCGCTCCTCGGGGTCTGGGGCTTCGTCGGGAAGAACATCCAAGGTGGCATCACAACCTTGCCAGAATGGCGGGACATAGCCCTGAATTCTCGCTTGGTATACGTTGCCTACGATTCTGATGTAGTCCTCAAGCGCCCGGTGCAGCAAGCTCTCGATGCCTTGATCGCCTGGTTGAGACACCGTGGTGTTGAGGATGTCCTGGTGGTCCATCTGCCCTCCCCGCATGGATTGAAGGTGGGCATTGACGATTTCCTGTCCTCTCACACTATCACTGATGCCATCGCGTTGGCCAGACGGCCGGAGGATTGTCGCCCTCTCGGGGGTGGCTACCGGGTGGAAGACGGCCGAATCTGCAAAGTGATAGTCGACCACGAGGGCACAGAGAGACTCAAACCACTGTGCAACTTCGTGGCTAAGGTCTCGGAGGATCTCAAGAGGGATGACGGCATCGACCCTGAGCACTACTTCGTGATCGAGGGCGAACTCGCCGGCGGGCGCAGACTGCCACCGGTCCAGATTCCAGCATCCTCTTTTGGCACTCTGAATTGGGTTGTCCCAAGTTGGGGAATCGATGCCGTGGTTGCAGCTGGACAGACTGTGAAGGATTCTCTGAGAGAGGCCATTCAGCTTATGTCAAGCGGTGCAAGTGAAAGGACTGTCTACACCCATACTGGCTGGAGGAAGATAGATGGGATCTGGCGGTTTCTCAGTGCAGAGGCACCAGATCTTGACGTGCAGCTCCCAGAGGCACTGAGCCTCTACCGGCTGCCTAGTAGTGGAGGTGGGCACCAAGAAGCCGTCGCGGCCAGCCTTCGGTTCATGGATATTGCCTCATATGAAATCACCGTCCCGCTATTGGCCGCCGTGTACTACGCGCCTCTCTGTGAAGTGACCCCCCCCAACTTCATCTTGTTCTTGTGCGGCAGGACCGGCAGTCTAAAGACAAGCTTGGCGTGCTTGGGGGCTTCTCACTATGGCGGCCCTTTTTCACGCTCCTCAGTGCCGGCAAACTTTGAATGGACCGACAACAGTCTCGAGAGACTCCAGAGTCAGGCAAAAGATGTCTTGCTCATAGTCGACGACTACTATCCGCAGCCAACGGAGGCCAAGGCCAAGCAACAGGAACAAGTACTGCAGCGCATGATACGAGGTCAGGCCGGGCGTGGGGCGAGGGGAAGGCTAAGGTCGGATACATCGATGCGGCACCTGTACCTACCCCGTGGCCTCGTCGTTGTCACCGGGGAAGTACTCCCCACTGGTCATTCAACAGCCGCCCGCATCATTGTGATAGACATGTCCAAAGACAAGGTTGATATGAACAAGTTGAGTCAAGCACAGGCTGAGGCGAAGCTCTATCCCGCAGCAATGAGGTCCTATGTCGACTGGCTCTCTCCACATCTTGATAATCTCAAAAGAGCCCTGCCTCAGGACTTCAAGAAGCTGAGAGATCACTTGCGAGGTGATTACACTCACTTGAACGTGGCCGAGATGGTGGCACAGCTCTGCATGGGGTGGGATCTCATGCTCCAACACGCTTCCAGCATTGGCGCAATTGACGCGGCCAAGAGGGACCAACTACTCATCTCGGGCTTTGAGCTTCTGAAGACCGTTGGCAAGAGTCAAGAGAAGAAGATCTCGGCGCAGCGGCCCACCCTGCGGTTTATCCACATTCTGTCGGAGTTGCTGTCGCGGAAGCGGATCTACTTCAGACACAGGCGCACCAACCGAGAGCCCGATGATTGCGAACTCTGGGGTTGGATCAACACAGAGGTACGTGGGCGGACTCTAGCCGATCCCGGTCCAAACGCGGAATTCCTGGGATGGGTCGATACAGACGAGGAGATGATGTACGCTTTATCCGAAATCACCTACAAAGTGGTAGTCCAGTTCGCAAGGGAACAGGGTGAGCACTTCACAACCACCAAACATGCTCTCTACGAGCAGCTGCGTGATGAGAAGATCCTGATTCCCGTCAATAACGATAACATCGTCACCAAGACAATACATGGGCACAGCCACCGAGTGATACAGCTATGCCTGAGAGCATTCGAGTGAGATCAGTTCGTAACCGCCGGCCTCAACTGGCCGTTTCTGACTCGTGCCAAAGTTGCCCAATCTGCCTGTCCGGTGGCAAGCGACGTGGGATTTGTTGAAATTCAAGATGTTGTTCCGAATTGCGGTAATTTTGGAAACTGCACTTTCTGGAGGGTGATGGTGCTGAGGATTCTCGAGTTAATAGATAACGGGTTGATTGACGCTGTCGTACAGAAACAGAGCCCTGCACCGGCCAGCGCTCAAACAGTCGAGACCAAAGACCGGAAGCGGGTGCGAAAGACTCAAGACTCTCCTGAAGGCGTGCTGGGTATGGCAATCACTGAGGTCTTATCCGTATGGAGAGGGCTTGGTTCTCCTGGTATCCCTCTTGGCCCAGGTGAGACATGCTTAGACCTCGAGAAGTTGCTGAGCAACAACATAGTGAATCCACGACACCTGCAGAAGCTTCAGGGTTGGCTTATGGAGGTTCGAGGCAGCCAATCCGGGTTGAAGGAAACGGAACACATCAGCGCCACCTGAATATGAAGACGACCTATACTGGTATCGCAGGCTCGCTTGCCCAACATGCAGGGGTGAGCTGTAACGGTACCAGCTAGGGTCCAACGAGTGGCTCCGCTGCACGTGCCACTCAGATCCGGGGGAAGGAGGATCTTGACCGAACGGACACATGCAGAGTTGCTCTCTGGCGCCATCTTGCTGAGGTGTCCCGGTTGCTGTGTTCACTATCGGGGGCCATTTGAACATTGGGCGATCTCAGCCATCACCGGATACAAGCTGCTGGGGCCTCTGGAATTGATGGCAATCGACATCTGCGCTGATATTGATACCGTGGCAAGGAGATCATCGCATGGAGCCAGCATCCGATACGGACACCTTTCAACTGAGTGAACAGCATACGCCAGTATTCTGGACCACATCTCCTGCAAGAAGTGCAATTTCCGCAATTCTCGCAACTTCAAATCCTCGGGATGGATGCAGCAGAGTGAGTGCCCAGAAGAAAGAGGGGTGGCAGACCATGATTGGCCAGTGATCGACCCCAACCTCCACGGGATGCCAGCTCAATCTTTCGAGGAAGACCCGACAGAGGAGCGGCGAGTGGGCCATGTGGGCATCACCAGAGCCAGGGAAGCCCTCTACGTGCTCGCACCAGACCACGGGGCTGATGCTTTCTATGATTTCAAGGTCTGCAAGACGGGTGGTGAACAGTGAAGAATGAAACAACTATGGAATACAGGCTACATCCAGAGGGACATGTCACTAGCTCGCTTGGTTCTCCTTGTAGTCAACGTCAATCAGTGCAATCTGGCGTGGGTCAGATGGCTGGAACCCATCAACCCTAAATCTCGATATGTATGACAGAAGCCGTTCCTTCCCTTCAGATGTGGTGATATGAAGAACCCACCCATCACCATCTACGAAATTGAGCATTTCCCTGTCTTCCTTCGGCAGAGACTGGCGAATCTTCGCAAGCAACTCGAAGGCGAGGCGTCGCACATGCTTGCGAGCCTCACTGTCCACCCAAAGCTTGTACATCTCGAATGTAGCATCAGACAGCAGATCATCAGTGGTGAAGGTCCGGTCTGTAGATAGCGCAGCACGTCCGATCCTGCTGAGCAATGAGGCGTGCACACGCTCCAGCAATATTCGGCGACAGAACGCCCTCTCTTCAGGATTCTGATCGATGCCTGGGTCATAAGGGATGAAGTACAATGGCCTTGGGTCAGTCCCTGGTTCCGCCTTCAGAACCGTCACTGGAGACCTTACATTCAGACTCAGCCCCATAGCAGTCTTGTCGACAACCACCAGCGCAATGGTGGCGTCATCCCCTTTGAGGCCAAGGAAGTATGCATGTCCATGCGGCACTCGATCGCGAAACATCTCCTGCTCAAGACTGTGCAGAGTATCCTCAAGCGCAGCACATTGCTGCCAAGGGATCAGATAGACCACTGCAGAGTCGGGATGTTCTGCAGTGGTAAGCCCCATCACATCACCGAAGTCAGGTCCAGTTATCAGCAGATAGGCTCTTGCCTGTTCCGATGTCGTTGACTCCAGCCCAAATGACGACTTCTTGCACTCCGCGAGAAGAAACATGCGTCGCCCGGTCCGCCGCCGCAATACCACGTCGGGACGGACTGCATCTCGGCACGCTATTTGGTTCTCTGCCACCTTCTCTCTGATTCGAGGTGGAAGCGCCAAGAGCGGAGCAATGGAGTAGACCTCAAAACCAGCTTCTGACAAGAAGGGCCGCAGAGTTAGGAGGGCAGGCATTGGCTGGGCAAGCCACAGAATGAGATTCAGTTGGAAGAGGGCATCTGAGCACAGTTCACTTGCCTGGATCATAGCTCACCCCTACCATCGATTCCTTCACCATGTCCTGATATGGCTTGTCCCCAATGAATGCCTTTGCTGCGGGGTCCAGA
>JAUCPZ010000040.1 GCA_030372995.1 Dehalococcoidia bacterium | reverse complement strand
GTTCCCAGGCGGCGCAGAGCAGGTGCGACTGCATGACATACCGGTTCCCCGGATCGATGAGGGCCTCTTCACAGCGCTTGCCGAACAACGCCTCAGGATGGCGCATGAAGTACTGATCCAGCGGGCTATCCAGGGCAATCAGGAAGCTGAGGCTCATGCCAGTCCTCCGGCCGCTGCGGCCAGCCTGCTGCCAAGTGCTGGCGATGCTCCCCGGGTAGCCGGTGAGCACAGTGGCCCCCAAGTCACCGATGTCGATTCCCAACTCCAGGGCAGTGGTAGCCACTACCCCCAAGAGATCCCCTCGAAACAGCTCCTGCTCTATCTGGCGTCTTTCTTCCGGGAGGTAGCCGCCCCGGTAGGGCTTGATCTTCTTGGCCAGTGATGTAATCCCCAGGCGTTGCCTGGCATAGACGTAGATCAGCTCGGTCAGCTTGCGCGTGCGGGCGAAGGCGATAGCGCGGATCCGCCGCTTCACCAGTTCGGCCAACAGAAATGCCGCTTCGCTGTTGGCGCTGACACGGGTGGCTCTTTTCTTGTCACTGAGGGGTGGATTCCAGAGTACGAAGTCCTTCCGGCCGTGGGGGGCGCCGTCGCTGTCCACCACCTCAAATGGCAGCCCCACGAGCCGCTCCACGTGTTCGCGAGGGTTGGCAATCGTTGCCGAGCAGCAGACGAACTGAGGACTCGCACCATATGCATCCAGAATGCGCCTCAGCCTTCGAAGCACGTTGGCTACATGAGAGCCGAAGACGCCGCGATAGGTGTGAACCTCATCAATGACAACGTACTTCAACCGGCGGAGAAAGCTCGACCATGACTGATGATTCGGCAGGATTCCCAGATGGAGCATGTCGGGGTTGGTCAGCACGACTTGGGCAGACTTCTTGGCATAGGAACGCTCCTCACGGGGAGTATCACCGTCGAAAGTGGCCACCCTGACCGGGCTGGGGAGCAACGACGTTAGCTCGGCTAGGCTGCGCATCTGATCTTGAGCCAAGGCCTTTGTCGGGAAGATGTAGAGAGCACGGCTCGTCTTCTCAGTGAGAATCGATTGCAGCACCGGGATGTTGTAGCACAGCGTCTTGCCGCTCGCGGCGCCGGTGACCACCACCACGTTCTTCCCCGAGTGAACGAGGTCGACTGCCATAGCCTGGTGTGTATAGAGGGGATAGACGTTCAATTCACGAAGGGCTGACTCCAGGCGATCGTCCACCCCCACGGCTGGCTCCTGGTAGCTTGCCACCCGGGATGGCAGGTGTTCTATATGAACGATCTGGTCCCGGTAGCCGGGCGAGGACTTTATGTGTTCGGTGAAGGAAGGAACCCTCATTCTGAGCTTCGGTGTTTGGGAGGCAATTCCAGATAGTCGGGTCTAGGGGAAAGGAATGAGCTCAATGCGGTAGTCGACCACTTCCAAGTCAAGGCGGCTCTGCCCGATGAACTCCACCACTTTCGACAAGACCCTGTTGTTCTGTTGCGCGTCATTGCTGATGCAAGCTATGCCCAAGGTCGTCAACTGCCAAACGTCCTGGTCGTCGACCTCAGCTATGGCCACATTGTAGGCGTTTCTCACCCGGGCGATCAGGGACTTGATCACCTTTCTCTTGCCTTTGAGACTCTCGTTTTCTGGCAGGCGGAGAGTCATGCTGCAGACGCCCAGATTCATCAGAAGCGCTTCCCTGAGATGCTGGCATTCTACACCAGCCATCTCTTGGCGCGCAATTAGTGTTGACAAGACCCGCCGAATGGACCTACAATAGCAGCCCTGAGCGCAACGGAAGGCAGTCAGTCAACCTCAGAGGGGGGCGAAGGTGACTGCGCGGCAAGCCGCCATTGGCGGCCAAGTCACAGTCTCACCTTACGCTTTGATTGGCATATGGCAGAGAAAGACCAACCAAAGCCAGAACCGGGATCGCAGCCAAAACCGGGTAACAGAAAGACCGGGAAGAATGGGGGGCACACCATCCCCGTTCAGATGTGCTAGACGGCCATTCTTCCCCAAGTCACGCCGCCACCCAGCGAACGTGCCTACAGAGCAGCGGCCTGTCCTGATGCATCAATCGACGCATTGAAAGCCGTCGGCGTCGTGTGGTATGGTGCGCGCTAGGTAGTGGCCGGGAGGACAGCGGGGAGACGAACATGGGCGGTTGTCTGTCTGGATGTCTCGCTCAGTCTCTTGCAGTTGCGGTGATCGTCATCGCCGCCACCATAATGCTTATTGTTCTCCTTTAGACGCCCATCAGGTGTGCCACCCCACACAAAGTCCTCAGAGATCGAGGGTGGGCATTCACTTCCCCCCAGCACGTCAGCCGGTCAAGAATTCATGTCTCGCCTGCCCACGATGCCAACTCTGCGATTTGAAAAACCATGCGTACTGACCTATCCTAGGTTTCTGCACACGATGAGTTTCCCACTCCGGAAGTAATTGAATTTGGCCGCCAAGATGCCTGCTATCCTGGAGATACGCACTCCGACGGGAAAGGTCTACCTGCTTGAGGGAGAAAGGCGATCCATACTCGTTGATGCCCTCAATGACTGGTATGAGAATAAGATCATCCGTTCTATACAAAGAAGGGGTAGCGACTCCCTCGACAAGGTAAGGCTCATTCTTCTCACCCACGGGCATCTCGATCACTTCGGCGGCGCGCCGGGACTGAAGCGCAAGCTCGGTTGCATGATCGCCATCCACGAACTGGATGCTGAGGGCCCGCGCAGCGGGCGGAACCTCCCGCTGGCGACGCGGAACGCCTGGGAGAAGATCACCAAGCCGTTCGTCAGCCGGATCACGGCCGAGCCCTTCGAGCCGGACTTCACCCTTGAAGGGGATGAGGGAGACCTATCAGATTACGGCATCCACGCGAAATGGGTTCGCACTCCCGGACACACCCCAGGCTCGATCTCCGTGGTCTTTCCAGGACAGACGGCTATCGTCGGCGACCTGGTAGTGGGCAGGTTCAATGCTCCGAGGAAGCCCGCCTATCCTCTTTGGGTGAAGGATCCTCAAGAGATTAAGGACAGCGTCAGCCGGGTATTGTCGTACTCACCCAAGACCCTGCTTTCCGGCCACGGCGGGCCGCTCGACGCCGACGACGTGAGAAAGTTCTTCCTGGGATAGTTCTTTCGGGCAGAAGGCCGTGCTTCTTCTGCGACACAGCGTCTAGCCTCCCGGCCAAGGCATACTGAAGCCCTCCGAGAACCAACCCGCTCCACCTCTGCGCTTCCCCGAGATGCCGCAGCCACGATTGAGCGCGGCCCGCCGGGGGTATCCCTCAAACGGAACGGTCTGGGGCCGATCTGCCTGTGGGATAGAGGAGGATAGGCGTCAGGCGCGGTCTCTGAGATCGCTTTGCAGGTCCACATCGTCGGACCGGGTCCGAGAGTGCAGTCAATTGACAAGAGGGAGGTGCCAGTCTAACATTGGCCTTGGGTCGTGCTAGGCGGGGAGTTAGCGGTGCCCTGTACCCGAAATCCGCTATAGCGGGGCTGAATTCCCGTCCGAGGCCCGATGTCTTTTGGGACTGCCTCTTCCGGGTGGCATTGAAGATCGGGCCCTGTGCGGCAGAAAGCTATGAACCCCGTCAGGTCCGGAAGGAAGCAGCGGTAAGTAGCCGCTTCTGGGTGCCACAGGATCTCCTGGTCGGAGTCGTCCGGCTGAGGAAAGCCATGAGGCAGGGTCGAAGTCAGGTGCACGACCCTGATTCTGTTTATGGAGCCATCCTTCACTCAGCCAGCCGAAGTGCCAGCCACAAAGGCCAAGGCCCTCCTGGAACGCCACGGCCTGCGGGCCAAGAAGGGACTCGGCCAGCATTTCCTGGTCGACGCCCGGGTCCTCCGCCGCATTGTCGCCGCGGCGGATCTAACCACTGAGGACACGGTGGTGGAGGTGGGCCCTGGATTGGGGATACTCACGCGGGAACTGGCCCAGCGCGCCGGACGGGTCCTAGCCGTCGAAGCCGATAGCGAAATGGTCCGCATCCTCAGTGAAATCGCGTCCCAGTATACAAATCTGACTGTCATCCACGGCGATATCCTGCAGATTGACCCCGTCTCTCTTCTGCCAGCTACAAGCGGCACCCGGTTCGACTACAAAGTGGTGGCCAACCTGCCCTACTACATCACCTCCGCCGTGCTGCGCCATTTCCTGGAAGCATCGCGCCGTCCGACCTTGATGGTGGTCATGCTGCAGAGGGAAGTGGGTCAGGCCATAGTCGCCGGGCCGGGCGATATGAGCATGCTAGCTGTCAGCGTCCAGTTCTACGGCAAGCCGTCGATAGTGGCCCGCGTGCCAGCCAGAAGCTTCTACCCTCCACCAAAGGTGGATTCAGTAGTTCTCCGCATAGACGTGTATGGCAAGCCGCCTGTAGAAGTACCCAGCACCCAAGCATTGTTCGACACGGCGCGGGCTGGCTTCAGCGCGCCCCGCAAACAATTGCGCAACTCGCTGGCCCAAGGTCTTGGTATGACGGGTGAAGAAGCAGCCGGCCTGCTGCGGCGCGCCGGCATTGATCCGAGGAGACGGGCGGAGACCCTCAGCATCGAGGAGTGGGGAAGTCTATGCCGGGAGAGGAGCCGACTTGAGCCCTGAGAGCAGGCCCACGGTGAGAAGGGCCTACGCCAAGATCAATCTCACCTTCGAGGTGCTGGGCCGGCGTCCGGACGGCTACCACGAAGTGGTCAGCGTGATGCAGGCCATCAGCCTACACGATGTTCTCACTTTCGAGCCTCATGACCGCATTCAGTTGGCGGCTGATATCGCAGAACTCGTTTCCCCGGGCAACCTGGTGTACCGGGCGGTCCGGCTGATGCAGGGATTGGCCAGCGCCCACTGCGGCATTGCGGTATCGCTGAGCAAGGGAATTCCACTGGCCAGCGGGCTGGGTGGCGGCAGCAGCGATGCTGCCACGACACTCCTAACCCTGAACAGATTGTGGGGGCTTCGTTTGTCAAAGAAGAGGTTGCTGGAACTGGGAGCGCGGCTCGGCTCTGATGTGCCGTTCTTCGTCCAGGGCAGTCCAACGGCCCTGGTCACTGGCAGGGGTGATAAGGTCAAGGCGTTGCCGTCTCCGTCCAGAACCTGGGTGGTGCTGGTTCGGCCTCCGATAGAACTGCCTGACAAGACGAGGAAGATGTATGGCCATCTTGACCCGGCGTGCTTTACCAGAGGGCAGCACGCCGCACGGCTGACCGATTCCATCCGCGGCGGCACAGACCTTGCTGACCTGCGGTGTTACAATGCATTCGAGACAGTCGCCTGCTCGGTTTTCGCCGGTTTGGACCACTACAAACGGGCATTCCTTGCTGGCGGGGCGGCCACGGTCCACCTGGCGGGAGCCGGGCCTGCGCTGTTCACACTGGTCGACAACAGAGACAAGGGCGAGACCATCCTCCGGCGGCTGAGGGCAACAGGCCTTGAAGCCTATCTGGCGGAAACACTCTGAAGTAGACGGCGGCGGCGTCACCATCCCTTCTTGCGGAGCTCTTGCATCTCTGATCCCTCCTTTAACTGAACCCGTTCAGGTAGATATGAGACAGTGGAGGTGCATAGCGGACGAGTTCATTCACTTTCCAAGGTGTTTAGCAGAGGCTATAATCCTTGTGTACTGCTTGACTTGGACACTCTGCTGTTATCTGCGTATCCGCCCGGCTTCGCCTTTGGCCCAGTCCGCAGGGGCAACCATAGGAAGGGAAGCTCCCGCCATTCCCGATGTCATGAAGCCTGACGACGGCAGACGGCAAATCATGAAAGCGGGGCGACCGACAGTCAATGATTGATGAAATCCTCGTTTCGCTTGACTTGGAGACCACGGGGCTGAGTCAGCAAGATGACGCCATTATGGAGATTGGCGCCGTCAAGTTCCAGGGAGATCGGGAGATCGAGACCTTCGACACTTTGGTCAATCCTCACCGCCCCCTCTCCTACCGCATCCATATGCTCACAGGCATCAGTCAGGCAGAGCTCGATTCCGCCCCGGATTTCTCCGAGGTGGCTGGCAGGCTAGCGGCTTTCATCGGCCACCATCCGATCGTAGGCCAGAACATCAACTTCGATCTCGAATTCCTGCGCGCCCAGGGGCTCAACTTCGACAACACGGTCCATGACATCCTGGACGTGGCCAGCGTTCTATTGCCGGAACTTCAGGATTACACACTGGGTAGTCTGGCCATGGAACTGGGCGTGTCGAGCCCTGTCCAGCACCGGGCACTGGCAGACGCCATCACGGTGAAGGGCGTGCTGCTGGCACTGGTGCGACGAGCCTCGGCTCTCGACCTCCCAACTTTGGCCGAGATCAATCGGCTCGCGGCTTCTTCCAGTTGGTCGTGGCGACCCCTGTTTCTCGACTTGGAGAGAGCCAAGGTCAGCAAGACCTCGCTCTGGGAGAGACAGGCCTGGGCAGGTGACTACACACCCCGGCCCGCATCCGTGCCGGACAGAAAGCCACTCAGGCCGGAAGAGGTCATCAGGCCTCTGGATCTCAAATGGCTGACTGCGTTCCTCAGCGATGGCGGCCCCATGGCAAGTGCCTTCCCTGGTTTCGAGTACCGTCCCGGCCAAGTGTCAATGATGAAGAAGGTAGCCCAGACGCTGAATGACGGCGGACAGGCCATCGTGGAAGCAGGCACGGGGATCGGCAAGTCGATCGCCTATCTTCTACCGTCCATCGTCTTTGCCTTGGAGAACAGCACACCGGTGGTGGTATCGACAAACACCATCAACCTGCAGGAGCAACTCATGACCAAGGACATCCCGGACCTCCTGCGGGTGCTGGCAAAGGCCGGGGGGAAGAGACGCTATGCAGGCCCGGATCTGCATATTGCTCAACTGAAGGGTCGCAGCAACTACCTTTGCCTGCGGCGCTGGAACGCGTGGCGGGAGACGCCCGGGCTGCCCTGGGACGAGGCGCGGTTCCTGCTGCGGCTTGTCCTTTGGGTGAACTCAACTTCCAGCGGTGACCGGGCCGAACTCAACTTGAGCCGGGCCGAGGCCGAATTGTGGCACCGTGTGTCTGCGTCAGAGGACAACTGCGTCACGACGCGCTGCAGCTACTATCCATCCGGCTGCTTCCTGTACCGGGCCCGGCAAATGGCGCAAGGGGCACACGTGATTGTGGTTAACCACGCCTTGCTCCTCTCTGACATAGCGAGGAGCGGAGGTCTTCTGCCCGAGTATCGCCACCTCATCATCGACGAAGCGCACCGACTCGAGGACGAGGCCACTGACCAGCTCGGCTTCGAAGTCTCTGAGCACGACATCTACGATTGCCTCGGCCAGTTTGCGGACAAGGGAGGCATCGGCTTCCGGCTCCGCGCCTATCTGCGCAACGCGGCGATCACCACCTCAAGGCGGAAAGCCTTGAACGAGAGTCTCAGGGACATGCAAGAGAGCGCGAATTCGGCCCGTGCCAGAGCGGCTGAGTTGGTGGAAATCCTGGGATCCTTCCTGCAGACAGGCCATAGGGGGAGCCGTGCCGACTATGAGATCAACTTGAGGATCACCGGCGCGGTCCGCGGGCAGACCGCTTGGACGGATGTGGAGGCCCGCTGGGAGAACCTCGATCTGGAGCTGGCAGGCGCAGATAAGAACCTGGGAGACCTGTATGCGTTGACCGAAGACTTGACGGACGCAAAGAGCATCGAAATGATCGGCCTGCTCGGCGAGATGTCCTCTCTGAAGCAATGGATCGGTACACTGAGGGCGCAACTGAGATCGGCGATATCGAAACCGGAGCACAAGGTGATCTACTGGATCGTCCTCAACCCGCAGTACGGCCTTTCTATTCACGCAGCGCCATTGCATGTGGGCGAGATACTGGAGAAGACCCTCTTCTCACAGAAGGATTCCGTGGTGTTGACCAGTGCCACCCTGACGGCAGGAGGCAACTTCGGTTATGTCAAGAACGCCCTCGGCATCACCGAAGCGGACGAACTAGTGATCGAGGCGCCTTTCGACTACAAGAGTTCGGCCATGATCTACCTGCCCAATGACATCCCTGAGCCGGAGACACCCGGCTATCAGCAGGGAGTAGCCGTGGCTTTGACGGAGCTCTGCCGGGCCACCAGGGGCCGCATGCTTGTGCTTTTCACCTCCCACGCCGCGCTGCGCACAGCCCACGCCGCAGTCCAGGAGCCTCTCGGCCAAGAAGGCATCCTGGTGCTGGGGCAAGGCATAGACGGGAGCCCGAAGAGGCTGCTGAATCATCTTAGAACGAATCCGGACACGGTGGTCTTCGGAACGTCGGCTATGTGGGAAGGCGTGGACGTGGTGGGAAAGGCCTTGAGCGTCCTGGTGATCACCCGCCTGCCTTTCGCTGTGCCCACCGATCCTGTGTTTTCCGCGCGGGCTGAGATGTTTGACGACCCGTTCAACGAATATATGGTCCCGCAGGCCGTTCTCCGGTTCAAGCAAGGTTTCGGACGGCTCATCAGAAGCTGGACCGACCGTGGCGTGCTCGTCATTCTTGACCGGCGGGTGCAGACTAAGAGCTATGGGCGGATCTTCCTGGATTCGCTGCCCAAGTGCACAGTGAAGAGAGGTGGCCTGCGGCAGATGCCTCAGGAAGTGGTAGACTGGTTGGGCGAGTGAGGATGGCCACCGCTCCCGGGCATGGGCTCGCAGAGGCGACAGACGAAGCCCAGGCCGCAGCTCTCCGGATGAAAGAAGTCAGAGCCGCATTCCTTGATGTTGGCTCCGGTGGACCAAGCCAAGTGAAAGCTCCCGCCGCAAAGGCGGCAGCGGGAAACGTTCTCTTCGTCCAGCAACTCTCCGCAGACACAGCATACTTGATCCATATCATCTCCCCTGCGACAGCCAGCGCTGCACCAGTTCTATCTCGTCTTCCCTGGTGACTATTCTACCATCCAGCTTCGCGTCGCGCAGTTCTTTCAGCAGCCGGCCCAACTCGGGCCCGGCCGGCACGCCCATCTTCTGCAGCGCGCTGCCATCCAGCCCCGTCCGGACGCGGCGCCATCGTGTCAGATACAGGGTCAGCCGCTCCCGGACTACAGCCGAATCCGTGGCTATCGCACAAGCCTGGATTGAAGCCAGGGAGTATCCTTGGAGCAACTCGAAGACAGCGCTCGGTGCCAGACAAGGCTGTGCCAGAGACGGGAGTTGCTGCCGCAGGCGGGCAGTGTCCCGGACTGCTTGAGAGACGGGGCCTGGAGTTTTCAGGCGGTGAGTGAAATCTTCGCACTGGGTCTCCTTGAATCTATAGGTCAAGAGGGCAAAGTACAGCGCCACAGTCTGTGGCGCTGCCGCTTCGCGCGCTTTGCGGAACACCTCGGCCAGCCAACCGTTGCCTTCCAGAGCCGGGTGGACTTCGGCCAGGAGGCCAAGCTCTCCAGCACGCTTCAACGCCTTCTCAGGCTGTTCTTCCCCCAGCATCATCTCCAGTTCGTGGCGTATCCTGTCGCCAGATATGCTGCGCAACATACCCACATCCCGGCGCAGCAACTTCTCGGTGTCAGGTTCCAGTCGGAAGCCGAACCTCTGCTCGTAGCGGACGGCCCGCAACATACGGGTGGCGTCATCGATGAAGCTCCGGTCATGGAGGACCCGTATGAGCCTGTTGTCCAGGTCCGCCTGACCGCCGAACGGGTCCACCAGCTGGCCGAAGCCGCCGCGCTCCAGCCGGATTGCCATGGCATTGACCGTGAAGTCTCGCCGTGCCAAGTCATCCTGGATCGAGCCGGGCTGCACCGAGGGCAGGGCACCGGGGCGGGCATAGGTCTCCGCCCGCGCCATGGCCAAGTCCACGTTCAGGCTGCCCAACCGTATCTTCGCAGTGCCGAAGCGGCGGTGAATGACCAGCCGGCCGTTTGATTCCCGCGCCAGCGATCCCGCCAGCCCGATGGCATTGCCCTCCACCACCAGGTCAAGATCGGCGCTGGGCCGGTTCATGAGGACATCCCGCACTACCCCGCCGACAAGGTAGATACGCAGGCGGCCCTTCGCAGCCAGTGCACCGGCCCGCTGAATCAGAGCCAGCGCCTCGGGGGACAGTCTCCTCTCCAATCGGAGAAGCGGATTCGTGATCATTCTTGTCTCCCTCAGACGGTGACCGTATTGTGCCACGAAAGAAGGCTTGGATCAATCGGCGAGAATGGTGTGAGCATTGATAGAGGTCAGCCACAGCCAGAAGTCACGTCAGGGAAGCTGTCAGGTGACGTTGAAGTCAGGTGTCCCTGGCAGAGAGTGAAAGGCAAGGCTCGACTAGAAGAGCGCTTCCTCGTAAGGATCCGGCTGCATCTGACGGAGCAGCTCTTTGGCCCTGAGTCTAAGTTTGTCTGCTACCCTGCCAAGGGTCTCGCGCTCTTCCTCGGTCAGAATAGAGGTGATATTGGTAACAGCGTTGGCCCTTCGCTGGCGCTGGAAGGCCTCCTCGCCCTTTGGCGTGACAACCACCCTCACGAGATTCTTGGGCACTAGGTCGTGCCTCTTCTCAATCAGGCCCTGCTTCTCCATGCGGTCGATGAGGGCTGACATTGAATGCGGTTCCCGGCACAGCATCTTGGCCAGTTTGGAGGGAGTCAGAGGCTCCGGCGAGATCTTCAAGGCGTAAAGTACCATAGCCTGGATGAGCGATATGTTGATGCGGGACAGCTCAACCTCTCTCGCCCTCTGCACCAAAGTTGTTGCCAAGAACAGCCTGCCCCAGAGCAATTCGTCTTTGCTAAGCCCGATTGAATCATTTGCCATGTCTTCCTCCGCCCCGGCATGACAGCAGCGGGTGGCTGCCTGTGCAGCAGCACTAGCCTAGAGGCAATCCTGGCAAGGGTTACGCCGATGTCCGGCAGAACATGTTGCCAGAGCTGGTGGATCGTATCCCTAAGCCGAGTGCGTCTCGTGTGATGCTAGCAGCGGCTGGTGTCCATGTCAAGAGCATCTTATGAGAGTCCGCGCCGTTGAAAACACAGTCGAGCATCTACTGAGGGTACCCTGCGGGAGCCTTGACAGCGTCGGGACTGGTGCTACGATGTAAGGTGTTCTCGGGTGGTCACACCAGCCAGGAGAGAAGCAGAGGCTATGTCCGCCGCAGCAAGATATAGGGGGGTGCCACCACAGGAACTCGCTCCCGTGGCGAGTGGGAGCTAAGACAGCTGACCGGCGGATCATAGAGAGATCGTATGGGCTGGAAAGGTCACCCGAGAACTGTTTCCTATGTGGATCCGCTAGCCGTCCCATCAATGCCAATCTCGTTTGAGCGCCAAGAAGGGCGAGATCCTCTTTCGACCTTTGAGTAAGCACTACCGCTCTGGCCCCGTTGTGTTGACGCTTCGTTTCGATCTTGCCGCTCGGTGTTCCATTCCGGTCGCGAGATTGTCTTCAGGCCAACACTCCCATCTGCCTGTGCGGCACAGCGTTCGACACGTGCAGCCCATTCGAATGAGGGATCCAAGACAGAGTGGAAACCTCGCATAGCGAGGGGAGAAGCGGTTCGGGCTGCCTGACGTCCTTACCCAGTTTCGCCCAGATTATCCGCGCTGCCTTCCGGTGCCTCTGGACAGCCTCGACAGAGTCGGGAACGCCGGCATAATTCGAAGCCTTCTCGGTTGTCAAACCGGCCGGACGACACTGGGTTCGCCGGAGCGAAACGGGCAGGGATATTCCCCACCAAGCTCACCATGGTGGCGAGGATAGGCCGGGAGGCTTCAAAGGCAAGGGGGCATCAAGAAGCTGGGGAGGGTAACCCGAGATTCTTTTCATGGGCAATCAGCCCTGTCTCTTATACACATCTGACGCT
>JAUCPZ010000039.1 GCA_030372995.1 Dehalococcoidia bacterium | reverse complement strand
TAGTCCGGTGCACCTGGCCTATCACTGGTACACGTCTGATGGATACCTGGTCCAGTGGGATGGGCAGAGGTCAGTGCTCCTGACGGATCTGGCGCCTGGTCAAAGCACCACAGTGACTGCCACGGTGTCTGCCCCTGGTACACCGGGCAACTACATCCTGAAGTGGGACATGGTGCAGGAGGGTGTCACCTGGTTTAGCTCGGCCGGATGCAACACATTGGATGTAACAGTGGACATCGCGGCCTAGCTCGCGATGTTGCCACAACACCAGTCAACTGCGGAATGTGGGTCAGGCGACTGATGGCTCACCTGTACCATCGATGTGGAGTTGGTACGGCGGCCAGCAAATGGTTGCCATGTTGAGCCCAAATTTGACACCTGTTGTGCGTGAGCCGAAGGTGGGAAAAGGGACGTACCACTACAGTAGAGCGGTCAACCGGGGAAGGGTTGAATCCGCGGGGGCGGCCTGATCCCAACAGCCTGGAAGGCGTCATAGGCCCGGCCCTTGAGTTCGGTGCGCAGCAGGTAGCTCTTGTCCTTCAAGTTGACCTTGACCGCCTTGACCTGTTCCAGGTCCTTCATCACAGCTTGGTAGCTTGATTTGGCCGCCTGGTCTCTCATCAGCTTCAGCAGCATCGATTCCATCACCAGCGCCAGGAAGCACACCATGATATGCCCCCTTACCCGGGAAGGTGTCCAGTGCCGTATCGGCCTCACCTCCAAACCACTCTTGAGCTCCCGGAACCCCTGCTCTACACGCCACAGCTCCTTGTACGCCAGGGCTATCTCCCCGGCACTGAGTTCCGTGTTGCTCCTCAGCACGAACCTCCCATCATAGCGCTCGTCTTTCTTCACCTTCTCCCAGTTCACCCTGGCCTCTCCCCCATGACTGACCTCGATATACCGGCCATAGCCCTTCCTCTTCGCCAGCCCCGCCAAGCCTCCCTCCCTCAGCCTGGCTTCCAGCGCCGCTACTATCTCCGCCCGCCTCCGGCTGTCCTCTCCCTCCCGCTCCGGGTTGTGACAGACAATGTACCTCTGTTCCCCTTCCCACACTTCCTTCACCCGCAGGTTGTCGGCCACTTGGCGATACCGCCCGGCTCGCTGCAGCACCCGGCGGGAGGCCTGCCACTTCCGCAAGGGTATCCCCACGATATAGCCTATCCCTTCCCTGTCCAAGGCTCCCAGCAAAGACTCCGCTACCACCCCTCTGTCAGCTACAATCACCACCCGCCTCACCGCAAACCGTTGCTTCAGGTCAGCGATGGCCTGGCCAAAGGTGGTGATATCGGCGGTGTTCCCCGGAAAGACCTGGTGCGCTATCGGTATCCCCTCCCGGGTCATCACCAGCCCTATCATTACCTGCATCAGGTCATCCCGCCGGCTGTCTCTTATACACATCTCCGAGCCCACGAGACAGCGCTGTGTATCTCGTATGC
>JAUCPZ010000038.1 GCA_030372995.1 Dehalococcoidia bacterium | reverse complement strand
TGAAAGCGGCCGAGACCGTCCAGCGGTACATGGCTTCCCACCACATGTGGTGAGCCTGCCGGGCGGATCAAAAGAGGCTCTCTCGGCCAGTGACAGTCACAGGCCGATAACGTCAGTCTGTTCTCATGCCCGAACGGGAATTGTCTCGAAGCAAGAGTGCACCGCAAACCGCGCAGCGCGGCCTCGGGCAGCGATGACGAGGGGCCTGTCACTGGCTGAGAGAGCCTCTTTTGATCCGCCCGGCAGGCTCACCACATGCGGTGGGAAGCCATGTACCGCTGGACGGTCTCGGCCGCTTTCATGCCCGACTCCACGGCCGCGTGCATGCCCAACCCCTGGCAGCCGGCATCAAATCCGGCATAGTACAGCCCTCTGATCGGAGACTTCAGTGATGGCTTGTGCTTGCCGCACTGCCCCGCTATCTGCGCCAGTCCGAAGCACTCACCACCTTGTCCGGGCATCACCTGGTCTCTGACGAGAGCGGCAACCTGGGCTGGGCCGAAGTACTCCCTCTCTACGATATGAGGCACGACCCACGGCCATAGCTCAGCCACCTTCTTCTCCAGCGCGTCCCACAAAGGCTTCATCTTGGTCTTCGGGTCAGAGGGGCAGGTGCCGCCGATCCAGGCGAACTGCTTTCCCTTGGGCGCCATGCCGGGACAGAGCGAATTGGTGCCCATGTACACGTAGAAGTCATCAGGGAACCAGCCGGACTCCTCCTTCTTCAGGTCGTCAAGCGTGAGTATCGTCTTGTCGGAGCAGTAGAGGTACACCGGATACTCCAGGACCGGCTTGTCGAGGAAGTAGCGCGCTCCGAAGAAGCCCCAGTCCGGGACAAGGTCCTTGACGTAGTTGACGTAGCTGGTGTCGAAGTGTTCCGGTCCTACGAGCTTGAGCACGGTGGGATGGATTCCGGCACTGCTGATCACGATGGGCGCGCGGAAGACGCCCTTGCTCGTGAACACGCCAGTGACCTGCCCATCTTGTACGTCGATGCGCTCCACCTTCGTTCTCAGAAGGACCTCGCCGCCGTGATCCTCCACCGATCTGGCCAACGCCTCGGAGAGCCGTCCCAGCCCGCCTTTGATGTAGAACCCCCCTCCACCCAGCGCCGTCGCCTGGGCGATTCTGATGAACTCAGAGGCGCTACCGGCGTCAACGGGAACCTCCATCGTGCCTTCGCATCGTATCGTAGCCAGGAAAGTGTAGACTCCCATGGGCAGCTTGTAGCGCCCCAGCCACTCCTGCAGCGTCACTTCGTCCAGGTCGGCAACGTCGCGGGGCCCGAGGGCCAGCATGTCGCCCATACACCGCATAACCTCCGGCATGTCCTTCTCGGTCACGCCAGCCCAGGCGAGAATGCTATTGAGCAGCGTCACCGGGTCATCGAGGCCCTTTTGCCCCGGGAGTATTACGTTTCTCATCTCACCCGAGGCATCTTTATAGTAGGCGCTGGCCAAATAATCCGGCAGCCATACCTGGACCTCTTCCTCCAGCTCCAGTTGCTTGATCAGCTTCTGAAATAGCCCGTCCCGGGCCGGGCCGGCGCATATGGGCCAGTATTCGTAGCGGAAACCGTTCTTGGAGACCGTCATGGTCTTGCCGCCGGGCTGGGAGTTCTTGTCGACCAGCAGCACCTTGAGTCCCGCCTTGGCCAGCAAGGCGGCGCTGGTGGCGCCGCCGGGCCCCGCCCCGACCACGATCACATCGTACCTGTCTGTCATTTCTCCTCCTTCTCCGAGCCCTGCCGCCTAATCAGGGATGCTTGGGACCCCAATCGCTATTCCGTCGGGCACCGGCCGTTGTCCTCGCTTTCGCCGGCAAACACGTGCGTGATTCCTCACGATACGATGACAGCACAGGCCTGCTTGGGACGTCGTGTGCGCCCCAGATCGGCCCCGGATTCTCTATGCCGCCCCGCTATACAGGAGGCTTGAACGACTCCCTTGCCTTCTTGGTTACCCAACGCAACTGCTGCACCAGGGAATCCGGGTCTTCCTTGCCCTTCTCCTCCCACGGCTTCCCCAGATCCATGTCTGTTGCCATGATCTTGTAGCAGGTGTAGGCAGAGTCGGCGCTGGCGTTCGAACCGATAGTCCAGTAGCCTCCGGTGGCATACAGGTTCTTGACTGGAGTTCTGTGGCTGGCCAGTTCCGGACACGGCCTGTTCTCGTATCGCTGGAAAACAGACTGGTCACAGCCGGAGAAATTACCGTGCGGAGCCAGGTTCGCCAGGCGCAGGTTGTCATACGGGGAATTGGTGTCAACGCCGATGATGTTGTCCCAGCTCATGTTGGGCGCGTACTCGCCCCAAACGCGGACCATGTTCTCAGCGAACTCCTCCTTCAGTTTCAGCCACTCGCTCTCGGTCAGGTCTGTGGCCTGAGGCCCCTGCATCTCACATTGGGCTGTGTGCATCCCGGGCGGCGCGTAGGACGGATCGGCCAGGCTGTGGCACCAGACGACCGGGTTGTATTCTTCTACCGGGGGCATCTTGCCCATGTTGGCGTAGTAGCATTCGTTGGCGAGGTGTTTCAGGTCGGCACTGGTCGCCAGTCCGAGCCACTCGCACTTGTTGATGTCAGGATTGAAGGAGCTGGCTTTGTAGTTGGGCGCCTGCTTGAGGGCAAAGGTGTACCACATGAGGTTGCCTATGTTGTTGAATGACAGATTGTCGATGCGCCGGGCTATCTTCTCTCCAATGACATCTCTGCCCATGAACTTCACTATCTGCATGGGACTCAATCCGGCGCTGACGACGACCTTTCTGGCGTTGATCACGCTGCCATCGGCCAGTTGGATCCCCTTGGCCACGCCGTTCTCGATGATGAACTTGACCACCTCGGCATGGGTGTAGAACTTGACGCCGTTCTGCACGAGTATTTGGTGGCAGGCATGGGCTATCTGGTGGGTTCCTCCCCTGGCGTAGCCGATGTTCGGCAGGGTGCCTACCAGCCCCATCGCCTCTCCCCCCTGCGAAGGGTCATTGGGGTTGCGGGCCCCGGAGACGATGAACCGGCAGAGGGTATACTGCAGCTCCACGCTGTCAAAGAACTCCCTCGCGGAACGTATCGGGCTCGATGCCAGTAGCAGGGAGTCAGGGGACATGCCGGCTTCCAGCACCTTCGGAAGCACGGCCACCTGTCTCTCCATATACTCCGGCTTGGTCAGCTTCCATTCCATGGGGGCGAAGGCCGTGTCGCACTGGACCCTTTGGATCTCATCGCCTTGAAAGAGAGCCTGCATCTTGAGCCACACCTCGGCATCTCTCTGCGAGAATCGGGCAATCTCTCTGGCGGTTCTCTCCTGGGTGGGATCGTCCTTCATGCTGTAAATGGCCAGGCACTTGCCGCTGTCCTTGAAGATCGTGCCCTGAGCCACCAGGTATTGGTCGTACTGGCCGCCGTAGTCCCAGAACTCGGGGAAATCACGGTACAGGGGGAGCCAGTACCACGGCAGCATCAGGGTGGCGTGAGTATTGCCGCGGAAGCCCGGGGCTGCCGTCTCCTCGGTGGCCAGCCCGCCGCCGATCTCGTGCCGTCTTTCGAATATTCCCACGCTCATGCCGCCGTACTTGGCCAGGTACATGGCCAGCATCAGTCCTTTGTTGCCGCCGCCGCACACTACTGCGTCAAACGTCAAATCAGCCATGTGTCCCCTCCCTTCCTGCGATTCAATCTAGACGCCGACTACCTATCCGAGGATGCCGGCCTCCCCGCCCTTCGTGCTGGCTGGGGTGTGCAGCACTCCCTCCCGCACCAGCCGCTGTATTTCGTCGTCCGGCATCTTGAGCAGATCGCGGCATATCTCCTCGGTATGCTGGCCCAAGAGCGGCGCCGCCGTGCTGGGCATCGGCGGCGCGCCGGACATCCTGAAGGGCACGCCGGGGTACAGCCTTCTACCCGAGACAGGGTGGTCCAGCTCCACCATGGAGCCGAGCCATTTGAGCTGCGGATCGGCCAGGGCGTCCGGCGCACGCTGCACTACCCCCGCCGCCACGCCCCCCGCCTGCAGGACTTCCATTACTACGCAAGCATCAAGCCCGGAGGTCCATTCCCGGATGTGCTGGTCCAACTCGTCCACGTTCTCTAGCCGGCTCCGCAGGGTGCTGAACTTGGGATCTCTCGCCCATTCGGGATCTCCCAGCGCGTGGCAGAAACCGCGCCATTCTTCATCCGTGAATACGGCTATGGCGCACCACTCGTCGTTGCCTCTGCACGGATAGCAGCCGTGCGGCGCCGCGTACGTGCTGCGGTTGCCCGTGGGCTTGGATATCCTGTGGTTGTAGGTGTAATCCAGATAGTGCTCGCCGATGAGGTTCACGGCCACTTCGGTCTGAGCCATATCGATGTACTGGCCCTTGCCGGTCCGGCGCCTGTAGTCCAGCGCGGCCAGCGCAGCAATGACCACATGCTTGCTGGCCATGTGGTCGGGCAGGGGCGAATTGGATCCTACCGGATACGGGTCATCAGGCTGGGCCCAGATGGAAAGCATGCCGGACGCAGCCGACAACATGGGGCCGTAGGCCTGGAAGTCGCTGTACGGTCCTCCGCCGCCGAAACCCTGACTGCTCACGTAGATGATCTCCGTGTTCAGTGTACGGACGCTGTCGTAATCGAAACCCAGGTTCTTCATCACTCCGCCGCGGAAGTTCTCCAGAAGGACGTCGGCCCATTTCACGAGCGTCCTGACGAGATCCCTGCCTCTCTGCGTCTTGAGGTTCACACCGAAGCTTCTCTTATTCCGGTTGGCCTCGTTGAAACCGGCGATGTTGTTCATGTCCGGACCGATAGTCCTCATGAAATCGAGGTTGTCCTTTGACTCTACCTTGATGACGTCGGCGCCCAGCTCACCGAGGATCTTGCCCGCATCCGGCACGACGCCGCCCGTTCCGAAACTCAACACCTTCACTTCTTGCAGAGGCAGCACTTTTCTCTCTCCGTCCTATATGACTCCAGCGCCCCTGAGGGCCACCAGATCATCCCTGGAAAAGCCAAGTTCCTGGCAGTAGATCTCTTCGTTGTGCTCCCCGAGGCAGGGAGCCGGCCGGGCTATCCTGGCCGGACTCTCCGACCACTTGTACGGCGGGCCTGGATAGTGGGCCTTGCCGGCCATGGGGTGTTCTACCTCGACGAAGAACTGCCTGGCCACGGTTTGAGGGCTCTTGTAGAAGTCCTCTATGTTCAGAATCGGCGCGATCGGCACTCCCTCGCGCTTGCCCGCCTCGAACAGCTCGATCATGGTGTACTTCTGCGTAAACTCCAGCATGAGGGCATACAGGTCAGCGGCGTTCCCAATGCGGTAGAGAAAACTGCGCCAGTCAGGCATCTGCAGGACCTCGGGGCTGCCGAGCACCCTGACCAGGGCGTCCCATTGCCTCGGGGTCAAAGCGATTACCCTGATGAGACCGTCCTTGCAGGGGTAAACGGGGTAGACAGATGCGCCCAGCCTTGACTCATGGCTTGGCGGGGGGCCGCCGGGATTCAGGGCGTAGGAATAATGCGGCACTATCCAGGGGTAGAGACCCAAGCGCGATGTCTCGTGAACCGACACATCGATGAACTGGCCTTCCCCCGTGGTGCTGCGCATGTGGAGGGCTGCCAGTATCGATATGTTGGCGTACAGGGATGCTGCATCGTATGCCGGGGTGCCGGGACAGAGACTGGGTTCCTTGCCCGGGTAACCGCTGGTGATCATGACGCCACTCATCGCGAAGCCGACGAGGTTGGAGCTCTTCCGGTTCTTGTACGGACCGGAGCGTCCGAATTCAGTGATGCTGGCCATGATCAGTCGGCGATTCGCCTGCCTGAGCACAGCGTACCCGAGACCTAGCCCTTCCATATAGTCGGACGGCGAATTCTCCACCAGGATGTCGGCTCCGGCAACGAGACCTAGGAAGATGTCTCTCCCATCCGCCGTCTCGATGTCCAGCGTGATCCCGCGTTTGCCGGCGTTGCGGTGCAAGAAGTAAAGGCTCTTCTCGGGATGTGGCACATCTCCCGCGAAGGGCGGCATCGCACGCCCCGGGTCTCCCCGGGGATTCTCCACCTTGACGACGTCGGCACCGAGGTCAGCAAACAGCCTGGTGCAATAGGCCCCCTTGCTGTCGGTCAAGTCCAAGACGCGGTACGGGCTCAGGGCGCCCTCTGGTTTGTTCAACGTGGTACCTCACCCCTGGGACTCAACAGGTCTCCGCACACTTCGCTTGTGATCAAGCAGCTACCAGGCACGGCCGCAACATGCGCTCCTCGCCAATGCCGCTGCTGTCTGTCCCCCCTTGGTTTCCACAAAGGCTAGCGGAGGATAACGTCTGGCGCAATAGGGCTGGCCTGACTTCTGCCGACAGTATAACTCAACCTGGCTGATAGCTGGCGAAGTGTTATCGCTCAGAACGGCCCTTCTCCCAACATGATCCCATCCGCTTGACTACCGGATCCTTCACGGAGGAGCCGGGACGGACGTAGCCCGTGCTAGAGCTTCTTGGCCGCCGCGTGTCCTTCGTGAATTGCGTAGCACATCAGCCGCATGGGCTCCACGCAGTCACCAACTTTGGTGACCCCAATGCCTTTCTTCTCCAGGGCATTGGCTATTCCGTCGTTGGCCACAAACTGAGGAACGTAGACCACGGTATCGGCTGGGATGGTCTCCTTCTTGCCGTTTCTCTCCACAACGACGCCGCGATCCGTTATCTCCAGAGGCTCCACGCCCAGCTGCATGCTGACGTTGGCCGTCTTGGGCAACACATCCATGATGGCCTGGCTCTGCAGTCCGGACTCGGCGGCCCCCATGTCCGTGGCCAGTTGCGTGACGCTGTCTTGCGTGAAGAGCAGAATGGCCTTCTTGTTCAGCTCGCTGGCGTAAAGGGCAACATCGACGCAGCGTATCTCGTGGTCGGTGGCCAGTATCACTATGTTGTCGCCTTTCATCTTCCCCTGCAGGGCCTCGACGAAGTCGATAGCGATGGGCTTGTCGATCCCCTTCATTTTGGGCTTCATTCTCCTCGAACCGGTGGCGACAATGACCGCATCGTATCCGCCCTTCAGTATGGTCTCAGCCGTGGCTTCTTCGTGCCTGACGTTGACGCCCAGCCTTTTCATTTCGTACCGGAAATGGGAGAGCAGGCGCGCCTTGTCGACCCTGAAGGCAGGGACGGCATCCTCGACCAGATTGCCGCCCAGCACATCTCTCTTCTCGAACAGGGTCACCTTGTGCCCCTTCGTCGCTGCGGCCCATGCGGCCTGCAATCCACCCGGTCCGGCTCCGATCACGGCCACATGCTTGGGGCTAGCCGTCTTGTCCAGTGTCCCCTCGTATCGGGTCTGGAACTCGGGGTTCACGGAGCAGGTGAAGACCCCGGTCTTCATCACCGCCGCGCCGCCGCAACTGATGTTTTGTCTGACACATGGCCTGATCTCGTTCACCCTGCCTTCCCGGGCCTTGTTTGGCCACTCGGGATCCGCCCACAAGGGCCGGCCGATGGCCACAAAGTCGGCTTTGCCTGCGGCCAGTATTTCCTCCGCCAGCTCCGGCACGGTAATTCCGCCGTTGCAGATGATGGGGACCTTAATCCCGCCTGCCCTCTTGATCTCCTCGGCCAGGAAGACATTGGTACCGCGGGGATAGTAGATAGGGATGATTATCCTGTAATGGGTGAAGGCTCCGGCCGAGGACACGTTGATGGCGTCAGCTCCGGCGCTCTCCAGAGCCTGGGCAAACGGTATGGACTCGGCCAGCGTTATGCCCCCCTCTTCCCATTCCGTGGCGCTGATTCGGCAGCTGACGGGGAAATCACTTCCCACATGCCTCTTCACGCTCTTCAAGACTTCTAGCGGGAACCTCATCCGCCTTTCCCGGCTGCCACCCCACTCGTCTGTGCGCAGGTTGTATTTCGGGGAGTAGAAGGCATCGGGGAGGTAGCCATGAGCCATGTGAATCTCCACCATCTCGAAGCCCGCCTTCTTGGCTCTGAGGGCTGCCTGGCCGTAGTTCTCGATGGTCTCCTCGATTTGGGCCTGCGTCATCTCTTCGCAGTCCTGCTTCACGCCCAAGATGTTGACGTACGGAAACTTGGACGGGCCGAAACTGGGCTTACCCACCTTGCACCCGCCTCCGTGGCAGACCTGTATGCCGGCGGCAGCACCATTATCCTTGATGGTCTTCGCCAGACCTGCCAGTCCGGGGATGGTCTCGTCACTGCCGATCATTATCATCCCCGGCAGCTCTGCCGCACCCACGTAGTCGATGGCCGCCATCTCCACGATCACCAGCCCCACACCTCCTCTGGCCCAGTTGCGATAGTAGTTCAGTTGGTTCTCGGTTATGAAGCCGGTCTTGTAGTTGGCGGTACCCAGGTGCTGGGCCGGTTTGACCAGCCTGTTCTTGATCTCCAGATTCCCTATCTTGCCGGGTCGAAATATGTGATCGAACACTGGTTCTCTATCCTCCACGGTCGCTCCTCTTCTTCCGCAGTGCCCCTCCGGGAATCGCCGGTCTCAACCCGAATCTCGTGGCATCAACCGACTCTTCTCCTCATAGGCCAAGTGGCTGAGAACAAAGGTCATCCCTATTGGCGGTTCATACGTCTACCACTTCTTGGGCAGCGGTCTCGGCCTGCTCCTGTTCTTGAGGCCTTTGACCAGGAAGAGCGCCATGTTGCCCTTGATGAAGAGTCCCATCAAGCGGATGAGGTCCCTGTGATCCAGCGCCAGTTTGGTGTCAAGATCGAAGTTGGTCTTAGTTTCCACCGCCACGGTAGCCACAACGTAGTCGCCCGACACCTTCAGCCTGCCCATCTTCCCATCTGCATCGACCTTGCCGAGCTCAGGCGAGGTTATCCTCAGTTTCATGCCCTAGAACTCCGCCGGTGGCCTGGGGTTCTTCCGTGACTTGAATCCTGTGATCAGGAACAAAGGCACCGAACTCAGCACCATGTTCTTGATCAGAGCCGTGATGTCACGGTGATCGAACGCCACCTGCACCGTCCACTCCGCCTTCCCTTCGGTGTGGCAATTCAGGATCATGTAGTCGCCGTTGATCTTGACCCTGTCGGCCTTGCCCTCCAAGACCTCGCCACTCATCATCCCGTTCTTTATCTTCATGGCCTCTTCTGTGGGTCTCTCGCTGACAAGAGCACGGATAAGGCTGTCGCAATGGGGTGAGGTCGGAGCGTGACATCCATGGGACTACAACGGGCCATTCACCCTCGCCGGCTTCTTGGCCACCCAGTATAGCATCGGCCGGAAGAAAGCATCAAAGCCAGGATTCCAATGGTTCCCTTGCGGGTTTTCACAGTTTGACACGGCTGTCTCGTTGGTGTAAATCAGGCATACCCCACTCTGCGTAGGGCTTTCTCCAGTAGCCGCCTTGAGAATTGGGAGTGACAAACGAGGACGGACACCATACTCAGCGGCGCCGCAGGGTCCTATTCTGCAGTCGTTGACTGCTCTATGCGTGGTGGCGGAGCGGGCGCTTTGGTTTGCGTAGTCCGATAGAGTGCCAGCGCCGGACTACTTGCCGATTGGAAGGTGTCAGAGTGAGAGACCTGAAAGACTATAGCGGGCCGTTCATCCCGGACTTGAAGAGGAGTGATTTCTCCAAAGAGGCGCCGGTGCGGGCTTGGGAGGCTACCACCAGGTGCTTCGTACTGATTGACGGGCTCTGGTATTCCCTGATCAAGGAGAGATTCAACGAGAAGCTGGCTGGCGAGCTGAATCGGGAGATATGGAAGAAGATGACCTGGGAAGAGATAGGGCGGATCCAGGAGGCGCTCAACATACACGGAAACGACGTGGAGGCCCTTTTCAAGGTCTACCAGACAATACCGGATTCGGTCGGCGTCCTGGAGATGAAGTTCGAGCTGAAGAACAAGAATCACGGCATATACACTATAACGAACTGCCGGGCGCTGAAGCATTTCGAGAAACACGGGAAGAGGGAACTGCAGGAAACGGCATGCGGGATAGATACCTGGGCCTTTGCCGACACCGCGAAGCATTTCAATCCCAAGATGAAGTGTACGAATCTGAAGCTGCCGCCCCGTAAGGACCCCAGCGAGCCCGCATGCATGTGGGAGTTCAAGATCGAGGATTGAGCCGTTGCGGTTGGGTGGATGTGCACGCGTGGTGAACTCCAGGGGCATTCTGAACGTCCGGCTGCTGGGGCGAACGTGGGAATATCGTGAAGAGGAGATGGCGACGTGTCAACGAAGGAGATTGCAGAGGCGATCGAGCTGCTGGAAGGAGCCAAGGCCGAAGAGCTGGTGAAGAAAGCACTCCAGGAGGGCGCCAATCCATGGGAGATACTGCAAGAGGGCATCGTAAAGGGCATTAAGGCAGTCGGTGACAGGTTCGGCAAGGGGGAGTATTTCTTGCTCGAGCTTCAGGAAGGCGCTGAACTGGCCGAGAAGCTGCTGCCCCTGGTCAAACCCAGACTGACCGTGGATCAGAGCAAACCCAAAGGGACCGTCGTCATGGCTACGGTAAAAGGGGACCTGCACGACATCGGCAAGAACCTGGTGATCATGCAACTCTCCCTCAATGGCTACAAGGTGCACGACATGGGGATGGACAACCCGTCGATGAACATCATCAACAAGGCCAAGGAGGTTGAGGCGGACGTGATCGGGCTCTCGGCGTTACTGCTTTCCACCATACCGGCTCAGCAGGAGGTCATCGAGAATCTGAAGGAACTGGGGCTGAGGGACAAGTACATCGTGGTTGTCGGGGGCGGCGCCACCACGCAGAAGTGGGCTGACCAGATTGGCGCCGACGGGTGGGGTGTGGATGCAGTGCAGGCGGTGGCGGTGATTGACAGACTGATGGAGAAGAAGGGAGCCCGGCAGTGATCAGTGTACTGGAGGCGATGGAGAGGTGCCAGAAGGGCCCTCTCATGGATGTCAAGGACTTCAACAAGAAGCTGCAGGTGAAGCTGCGCGAGGCTTCGGCGAAGCTCAACGTCAAACTGAACCTCGATGAGATCATACCCCCGCCGGACGTGGCGGATGCCGTCTTCGAGGCGGCCATCGATTTCGGCGCGGAGATCGGGCTTTACAACCAGGACACTAGCCGGGTGCTGCAATTCAGCCGCGAGGAACTGATCGAGACGGCCAACACGAGAAAGGCCGAATTCAACATCGGCGAAGGCAAGGACATGGTGACCATCAGGGCGCGCCGCTTCGGCGATAAGAATCTGCCGGTGAGGATGCCCGGGCCGGCCGGCGTCCCCATCACGGAAGAGTATTACGTTCCTCTTCACCTTTCCTATGCCAAGCTGCCCGAGGTCCAGGGGATCGTCCCCGGCTGTCTGAGCACCGCCCGGGGATTCAAGAACCTCGCGGCCACACCCGCGGAGGTTGTCTGCGCCATGCAGGAGGCCAAGCTGCTGCAGGAGGTGGCCCGGCGCGCCGGTAAGCCGGGTATGCCCCTGGGCGAAGTCCCGATGTCCGCCATGAACGACCCCGGCATCATAGCGGCGTACGCTCCTGGTGGATACAGGGCCACGAACTCCCTCATCCCGATACAGGTCTACCCTGGCCTGAAGATAGGCTGGCATCATCTCAACATCGCGGCGTTTGCCCAGGCGCAGGGCATTGAGATTTGGGGCATGGCCTTCGTGGTCCTCGGCGCATTTGCCAGGGATCCGATCGAGACGGCGATCAAGACCATAGCTGGTGAACTGGCGCTCTTGTCCTTCACCAACGGCAATCTTCTCTACAGCGCCACTATTCCGACCGGCGCCATCAAGAGCTACAAGCCGGTGCTGCCGACAGAATCCTTGAAATTTCTGGCGAAGACACGGAACATGAACATCTGTCTCGTCTGCACGGCCGGAGCGATCTTCAAAGCCTGCACGAAGGCCTCGCTCTATGAGAACGCTCTGATGGCCTTCGCGCCGTCTGTCGCTGGGGCTGCCGTGGTGAGCTTCGGCGAATCCGGAATGGGCACGATCGTAAATGGCTCGACGGGCATGGAAGGGAAGATAGTATGCGAAACGGCAATGGCTGCAGCGGGCATGGATGACCGCAAGGAGGCCAACCGGATTGCCAGCAACGTCGTGAACATGTTGATGCAGCACGCCATGAAGAACCCCGAGAAGGGGAAGACCTTTCCAGAATGCTACGACGTTGACAAGGTGGAGCCGTCGGACGAATTCAAACAGCTCTACGCGGAGGCTAAGAAGGACCTGCGCCAGGCCGGGATTCCCTTCAGGTACTAGGATTGGTGGCAGCCGTGTCTGGGTGGTGGGTGCGTGCCTGACCGGGACGCACTTGCGGCGGCTGGAACGCAGTACGGGCAGAGGAGAACGGAATCCATGCTGATCGTCGGTGAATCGCTGAATGGCACTATCCCGAAGGTGGGGGAGGCCATCAAGGCCAAAGATGCGGAATTCGTCCGGAAGCTGGCTCTGGACCAGGTGGAGGCCGGTGCCCAGATGCTGGACGTGAACGCCGGAGTGGCGGGCGCCAGCGAAGCAGAGGACCTGGCTTGGCTCGTGGGCCTCGTTCAGGAAACGGTGTCGGTGCCGCTCCTCATCGACAGCGCCGACCCCGCGGCACTGGAGGCGGCCCTGGCCATACACAAGGGCCGCCCGATGATCAACTCGATCAGCGCCGAGAAGCACAAGCTGGATAGCGTCTTGCCTCTCGTAGCCAGCCATGACTGCAGCGTGGTGGCCCTCTGCCTCGGGGATGAAGGGATTCCTCAGACTCCAGAGGCCAGGCTGAAGGTGGCCCGAATCACGGTGGAACGGGCACAGGCGGCCGGCGTCAAGCTTGAGGACATCTACGTTGACCCGTTGACTCTCGGCATGTGCACCAGTGACAAAGCGGCGAAGATCACTTTGGAGACCCTGCGGCTCATTCGCCAGGAGCTGCCCGGCGTCCGCATCATGTGTATCGCCAGCAACGTGAGCTTCGGGATGCCCAACCGGCGTCTGCTCAATCGCACCTTCGCTGCCATGGCCGTGGCTGCGGCCATGGGCGTGGAGGCGGTCATGGTGGATGTGCGCGACAAAGCCATGATGTCCAGTCTCATGGCGGCCGATGCCCTCGCGGGCAGGGATCCCTACTGCAAGGCGTATTTCAAAGCCTTCCGCGCTGGCAAGCTGGTGACGTAAACGAACAGAGGTCCGGCCGGTGAGAGACGCGATGCAACATGACAGCCGTTGAGAGAATGCAGGCCGCTTTTGCCCACCAGGCTCAACGCCGCATCCCCCGGGGGGAACTGTGGGTGGGGAGCGGGGTGTTCGGCCGCCGTGGATTCGGCGCGGATGACGGCCTTCAGGCGCGCATCGGGTTGTGCCGGGAGCTGGGCATGGACTTTCTCTCGCTGCCCTTCGAGGCACCATCCCCGACGCAGCGGGACTACAGGCGCTTCAACCTGCGCGAGATAGCCGAGGCGGTGGCCAGCAGCGGCCTGTTCGTCTGTGCCGTGGTGGACGGGCCGTTTCAGGGGTCGGCCAGGAGGCCAGGAGACCTTTCAGTCTTCGCCGCCCGATGCGATGAAGAAGGTCCGAGCCGGCTCCTGCAGATGGCCACAGCTGTCGAAGAGAGTGTCGCCGCACTGGTGAAGAATGGCGTGAACGCGGTGGTGATAGCCGATGACATCGCTTATCAGCGCTCCACGTATGCCAGCCCCCAGGTCATGAGGCAGCGCCTGTTGCCTCTCTACTCCCGCATGGTGGAGGCCATTCATGGCGGCGGCGCCTACGCGCTTTTCCACTCCGATGGCAACATCGTTGCTCTGATTCCCGACCTCGTGGCCTGCGGCTTCGACGGTCTGGCGGGGTGCGAGCCCGAGTGCCTGGACCTGTCTGCCCTGAAGATGAGCTATGGCTCTCAGATCACCCTGATGACTGGCATAAGAGCCGAGCTTCTGGATTGTGCCGTGCCCCTCGAACTGCGGAAGGAAGAGTTCCTGAATGGGATGCGGATGCTGGCCAGAGGCGGAGGCTTCGTCATGTGTTCAGCCTGTGGCCTGGGCTTGCCAGAGGCAGTCGAGCGTCTGAAGACGTTGTACGCGTGGGTGGACGAGACACTATGACGTTCGTTGGACGGTAGGTTGGATGCATCTGACTGATGACTGAGGCCTGGGTTGTCTTGAGTGGTTTCATCGGCCGGGCTTATCATCGTGGCTCGGTGCTCGGGTGTGAAGGATTCCCCGGCGAATCCGGCAAGACACTGCCGCTGCTGGGGAACAAGCGAGATTGAGTGAAGGAGGCAATGGTGAAGGAGTTGCAGGACTACAGCGGTGACCTGAAGCCGGATGTGAAGTTCGAGGACTTCTCTAAAGAGGCGCTCGTGAGGCTCATCTCCGCGTATACCAGGATCTATGTCGGGTACATCGGCATGGTCAATACCGTCAACAGGAAGCGGATGAGCATCAAAGAAGCTTTTGAGTTCGACTACGAGGTCTACAAGCCGATGGCGCAGGTGTTCGAATATCCGCTCATTGCGGAGGCAATGAACATCCGGGGCAGGGACGTGGTTTCTATGCTGAAGATATTCCAGATGGTCCCGGACGGCAATCACGGGGTGCTGTACAAGGTGGACTACGATATCAAGAGTAAGGACCATGTTATCGTCACCTTCACTGCCTGCCCGACTCTGGCCTATTTCGAAAGGCACGGACTGAACGAGAGCATCGAATGCTGCTGCGGCGTCAACGGGGTGGAAGAGCGCTGCTTCAAGGAATACGCCCGGATCATCAACCCGAAGATCAGGTGCAAAGGGCTGAAGTACGCGCCGCGAAAGAGCCCTCAGGACATCGCCTGCCAGTGGGAGTTCTGGACAGAGGAGTAGCTGCAGCCCCCGGTACCTACCTGGCCATCTCCCGGCGCCTTTCGTGGTACCGCAACACCGTGTCAACGGCCCTGGCGGCCCCGTACATGGAGTAGTAGACTGGGATTCCGGCAGCGGCGCAACGCTTCTGCACGTCTTCCACGCCCTTCTGCCAGTCCCAGCCCGATACGAGGTGCTGCATCACCAGCAAGATCGGCCTGTCGGTGGTGCTCTTGACCTTCAGATAGGCGTTGATGGCATTATCGAGCAGAGGCTCCGTCGTGTCAGACGGTATCCAGCCGGACTGCCCGAAACCCTGATGAAATACGGTGAGGTCGGCGAAGTTCTCACGGTTCACCAGGGTCGTGAGGAAGAACTCGGCATTGTCGCCGAAGGCGAAGAGGGAAAGATCAACCGGGTTCTGCAGAATGAGGCCTGCTTCGTTGGGGATCGACTGCCTGAGCTGCTCACG
Organism: Dehalococcoidia bacterium; assembly: GCA_030372995.1. Lineage (GTDB taxonomy): Bacteria > Chloroflexota > Dehalococcoidia > UBA2247 > RBG-13-53-26 > JAFGCL01. The sequence goes on along the minus strand of JAUCPZ010000038.1, from coordinate 3,400 downwards.
GATGCCGGCAGGCAATGGGGGCAGGACGAACCCGTTACGCGCCCAGTCGTCAGTGGCCAGGACGGTGGAGCCTCCCCCCGCCCCGACTATGCTTATCCTGCGCCCCTGGGGCAACGGAAGGAGGTAAAGGGTAACCAGAACGTCAACCATCTCCTCCAGGCTGTAGACGCGGATCGCTCCGGCCTGTTTCAGAAGACCGTCCAGCACAGCATCCGAACCGGCCAGCGACCCCGTATGGGATGCCGCCGCCATCGCTCCCGCCGGGGTGAACCCGCCCTTGAGTATGACCACCGGCTTCCTCTCGCACAGCTTCTTCAGCGTGCGGTGGAAACGCGGCCCATCCCTGACCCCTTCGATGTAGATAGCGACTATCTTCGTCTCTTCATCCTGGTCGAGGTACTCCAGCAGATCGCACTCATTGATGTTGCAGGCATTGCCGTACGAGATGACCTTGCTGAAGCGGACGCCCCTGGCGGCCGCTTCGCGTGTGGTGCTGACGGAATTCCCGCCGCTCTGGCATATGAAACCCACGCTGCCACTCTCCCGGGGAAAGTCCACCGTAAAGGACAATCCCACCTTGGGTGTGTACGGGCCAAGACAATTCGGGCCGACCACCCTCACCCCTGTCTCGCGCGCAGCGCGGGCGACCTCTGCTTCCAGCCGCCTGCCCTCCTCGGTGCCTGCCTCAGAGAAGCCCGCCGTGAATACGCACACCACCTTGACGCCCTTGGCGCCGCAGTCGCGGATGAAACCCGGCACCGCCGTGTTAGGGATACAGCACATGACGAAGTCCACCGGCTCTGGCAGCTCCTGGATACTCGTATAGGCTTTCAGGCCGCATACCTCTTCGCCTTTCGAGTTGATGGCGTAGAGCCTGCCCTTGTAGCCGGAATTGATGTAGCAGCTCAGGAACATGTGCCCATTCTTGCCGGGTGAGGCCCCGGTGACGGCCACTGACTCGGGTTCGAATACGAAGTCCAGAGGGTCTTGCTTCTGTTTCAAATCATTCACCTCGGTTTGACTTTGACACGGGGACCTGTGTTGAGACATTGACCTACTGCTTCGCCTTTGGCTTGCCGACGTTCTTCTGCACGAACTCTACTATCTCGCGCAATGGCGTGCCGGACGTGAAGATGCCATCCACGCCGAGCTTCTTCAGGGTCGGGATGTCATCCTCGAATATGACGCCTCCTATGATCAGCAGCACGTCGCCCTTCCCCGCCTTCTTCAGCTCATTGATGGTGGCCTCGGTCATGCCAACCACGTTGCCGGTCATGATGCTCAAACCGACTACGTCAACGTCTTCCTGCACTGCGGTCTGGGCGATCTGCTGCACCGACATGTTGCCGCCATGAATGACCTCCATGCCGGCATCGCGCAGCGCCTGGGTCACTATGACCATGCCGCGCCAATGACCGTCCATGCCGGGTTTAGCCATCAATACCCTGATCCTCTTGCCGTTTCCCATGTCTACTTCTCCCTACAGCTTCATCAACTGCACGGTGTCCAAACCGTAAACCTTGCGGCAAACATCGGTCCCTTCCTGGATTGTCGCGCCGGCCCGGTAGGCCGCCACCAGGTACTCAAAGATGTTCTCATCCTCTGAACGGCAGGCCTTCTCCATTCTTTCGAGAGCGGCCTGTACCTTGGCGTTGTCCCTTTCCTGCTTGTACTTCTTGAGCTTGGCGATCTTCTCCTGGCCGGCGGTGGGCTTGAACTTGTAGATAGGAACCTTGTATGGAACCTCTTCCGGCTTCATGCGGTACTTGTTTACGCCGACGACTACCTTCTCCCCGCTGTCTACCTTGCGATCCCACTCGAGGTTGGCCTTCTTGTATTCGTTGACGAAGAATCCGGACCTCGTCGCCTTGCAGATTCCGCCCATAACCTCGATCTTCTTGTAGTATTCCCAGGCGCGTTTCTCGATTTCACTCGTCAGCCATTCCACATAGTAGGAACCGCCCAGGGGATCGATAACAGCGGTCACATTGGTTTCTTCCTGGAGTATCTGCAGCGTCCTGATGGAGAGCAGCATCGACTGGTCAGTCGGTATGCACAGCGCCTCATCGTAACCGTTGGGATGCATGGTCTGCGCGCCGCCCAGACACCCTGAGAGCATGTGGTAGGCAATGCGGATGAGGTTGTTCAGCGGCTCCTGTGCCACGTTGGTGCAGCCCGAGGTCTGCACGCGGACCCTGAACTGCATGAGCTTGCGGTCGGTCAGGCCGTACCTCTCCTGGCAAACTTTGGCCCACAACCTTCTGGCGGCTCTGAGGGTACAGATCTCCTCGAACATATCGTTGGCAATGGCCATCTCAAAAGAGATGCGGCGGAAGAACTGCTCCAGGGGCATCCTGCCGCGTGCCTTCCAGGTATCGGCGGCTTCGATAGAAGCGGCTATCAGCAGGCCGAGGCACTGGATATTGTTCATGCCGTTGTCTTTCGGGCCATAGACGCTGACGCTGGTATTGTGCCAGTTCGGGGTATTCAGGGCGGTCCATTCCGCGAAGTCCATCGCCATTCTGATCTCGCCGTCCAGCGATACTCTGAAGGGGATGTCGACTGGTATGGGGACGAAGATGCCCATGGCAGGAGTGGTGCCTCCAAGTGTCTTGAGATCAACGCCCCGCTTCTCCGCCATGGCAAAGTATAGGCCTGTTATGTATGGCGTGTAGCACCAGCAGGTCACTTTCTCAATGGGGATATCCCTGAAAATGATCTCCATGTCCTCAACGGTGTCGATGGGCACCCCACAGAAGCCAACGTCCCCCTCACACCTGGGGTTGTCCGAGTCCAGGGATATCGAGGTGGGGACATCAGGGGCAATGGCCAGGCCGTTCTGCCCGAGCCGCAGTTCCTCCTTGTAGAGAGCGTTGGTCTGTTCGGGCGTTTCCACTCCGGTGAATCTCCGGATAGTGAATGGCTGCCCGCGGTACATGGTTCTGTAGACGCCGCGGGTGAAGGGAGGCTGTCCCGGGTAGCCCAGGTCCCGCTCATAGTCCAGGTCCTTGATGTCTTCGGGAGTGTAGAGCTCTTTCAGCGGTATGCCGGAATGCGAAGTCAGTTCTTTGGGCGATTCAGCAGCCATGATCAGACTCCTTCGTGTTACTCATTTCCACCACTATACATGACGCCCGGCGGCAGGAGCCCGTCAAGGTGAGCATTGTCACCACGGCTGACTCGAGTCCTGGGCGAGGCACCCACGTTGCCAGGGCCGTGCTACTCTCAACTCACGGGTTTCGCTCTTGCCGGGACCTGCCGGGACAGGCTCGGCGAAGCATTCCAGGATATGACATCTGCAGTGCTCCCCAACATGGTGCCCATCCCCTCTCGTCTTCACTGATTCCTGATAGACTCTCTGGAGACGGCACCATGCAGAATCGGGCCGTCATGGTTCACA
>JAUCPZ010000037.1 GCA_030372995.1 Dehalococcoidia bacterium | reverse complement strand
CTGGGAGGAGGACTATGGGAGTCATCACTATTGCGGCGATTACTGTGGTTGTCATTTGATTTTCTCCTTCCTTGGCCGGTAGGCCTTTTTCATTTCCGAGATCAGGATACTGCTGGTGGGGCTGGTTCGACTTCCGCAGACCTACCTGTTTGTGGATGCAGAAAAGGCTTCTGGAGGAGGGTGACGGTCATGGTCGACATACGGGTGTGGAAGCATGCCGGCATGCGCCATTATGCCTATCGTCAGAGAGTACATAGCGCAGCGGGCAAGCCGCCGGAACCCACCAGCATGCTCAGACTTTGTGCGGGAACCGGCCATGCTGATTGCCGTCAGCACCACGAGAGACGAAAATGGCCTATATGCGGAGCAGTCTTATGCTGCCACGCGGAATAGAGAACGAGGGATCCGATCGCGAAACCTCGGTTCGGATGGGGAAGGAGAGGCTGATCAAGGCAGTCGATCGGCAAGGTGGAAGCACCGTGCGGGACTGCCAGTCAAAGTATGAACAACTGGTCTGTGATCTTGGTCCTCAGGTCCCGGGAGACGATCACGCGGTAGTAGGCCTCGGTCTTCTCGTCCTCACTCAGGTTGCCGAGCCTGATGGCCTTGTAGGCGTTGAAGACTACTTCCCGCTGCTGCATCAGCCCGCGGTTCACCAGGTTGATGTCCCACATGGGCCGGCGGCTGGCCCACCAGAACTGGTCGCTCTGCATGGCGCGGTCGAGGAGTCCTCTTGCCAGGTCGGCATAGTACTTGGCGGCCTCGTTGCTGGCCCCTTTCTCCGCCTTGCGGGTGAGCTCGATGGCTATCTTCAGGTGCTGCCACTGCAACTGATGTATCACGTTGTCCTTCGACTTCCACAGCGGATAGGGATTGCCCGCCTGGAGGTCTTCGGCGGAAGTGCTCCAGGAGGATTCTTTGGGTTCCAAGTAACTGCCGGCCGGGAAGAGCTCCAGCAACTGGCTGATGGTGACCACACGGATTTCTCCTGTCTTGGCTACCTCCTTGGTGCGCAACAGTTCCGACTGTTGCTTGACCAGGTCCACGGGCTGCACCAGATGCTCTACCCGGGCATGCCTCGGCCCTTCCTCGGCCTCCTCAGGCTGCAGTGCTTCGTACATCTCCGCCAGGAAGATGTCCTCCCAGTGCCGTATGTGATGGCCGAAGGTCTCCGCATCCATGGCCGTCACCACGTAGATGTCACCGCTCTTGGGTGCGAACGCCCTGAGCTGCTCGATGAAGCTCTTGACATCCGTCTGCTTGAAGGCGATGCGGTTGCTCAAAACATCATCTCTGAAGAACACTGCCAGGCTTTGGCCGTCGATCCGTATCTGATGGATGACGCTGGTCGGCCAGGCCACCGGGCAGGCTATCCCGCCGAGTATGAGCCAGCGGTGGCCGGTCTCATATATGGGCCGGACAATATCGCGGCTGTAGCACAGCTCCGGGCTGAAGAAGCCCATGGGAGAGTAGGTCTTTCCGAAATAGCGTCGGTTCGTCTGCTGGTTTTGAACTATCTGGCGGAGCATCTCTTCCTGGGGGATGAGGGGGAGGATGGGGTGATACTTTGCTGAGCCGACAAACTCGAGCCGCCCCATCTCGGACAGGTCCCGCAGTCCGTCGATCACATCTGACATGCCGTGCTCATCCAGCATTTCTGTGAGCACGGCGTTGATGTTGACGGTCACCTTGGCGTGAGACTGCTCGTGAAAGAGGTTCACCAACGGTCTGTAAGACTCGTTGCACACCTTCTTCAACACGCGATGGAACTGGGTTGACGGCTGGTAGAAGTGCAGCAGCGGTGCCAGATAGATCATCTTTTCACCTCCACACTTTCCTTTTCCGTCCCTAAGTGATACACAGTCCGATCAGATTGCGGAGATTTCAGTATACAACATGGGGCAGTGCATCTTGACACCGCCATGTGCCGATGATATACACGTGACCAAAGAAAGGGGCTGCCGCATGAGTGCGGTATGCGGGCACCTTGAAAGCCTAAGACGTCAGCAGGGCACGGGATCGTGCGGCATCCGGGAATTGGGGTCCCTGCGTGACGCGTGTTGCTACCTCGGGTAGACGGCATGGACGAGCGGAGTTGAACTCCGCACCCAGATCATGGGAATCGTGGAGTCGCCCGCCGTGAATGCAGGGGCTCCAGAAGAAAGGAGGTGTCCAGATGCCGGCGTGCAAGACCCGAAAAGGCGCAACAACGAAGAAGGCTGCGGCGAAGCCAGCCAAGGCGGCCAAGAAGAAGAAATAGCTGACACTTCGACGTCAACGGGAAGGCGGAAGGGCTTACTTCGGTGGAGATAGCTCTTCCGTTTCCTTTTGTACCTTGACCTCGTATGATTCTCGCCGTCGTCATCTTCGCCATCACCCTGGTTCTCATCATCGTCCGCCCCAAACCGTTGAACGAGGGAACGGCGGCGGCTCTTGGGGCTATCGCCATCCTGATCGCGGGCGTTATATCTCTGGACGATGTCTATGACGTCTTCCGGGGCACTGATAACATCCTGCTCTTCTTCCTCGGGCTGATGATCATCAGCGCCATAACAGACCAGGCTGGCATCTTCAGGTGGTGCGCCCATGAGGCCGTGGGTCTGGCTCAGGGAAGCGCAAGAAGGCTGTTGCTGGTGGTGTTCGGCTTGGGGGTGTTGATTACCGCCTTCTTCTCTAACGATGCCACTGCTCTGATACTGACGCCAATCGTCTTTGTATTGATCAACAAGTTCAAGCTCAACCCACTGCCATATGTGTTCGCCTGCGCCTTCATGGCTAACACCGCGTCCATGCTGCTGCCGGTGTCCAACCCGGTGAATCTGCTGGCGGTGGACAGGTTCGGCATAACCCTGGCTGAGTACCTCAAATTCACCCTGCTGCCCAGCCTGGCGGCCATTGCCATCAACATCGGCCTCTTTATGTACATCTTCCGAAAGAGCATCGGCGGGTCGTTCAGCCATGACGACCCAGACCCCCCGGTTAGGGTTGATGGCTTCTTTCTCTTTGTGAGCACCGTGCTTGTCCTCACGGCCATCGGGTACGTCGTGACCCTGGTCTACGGCCAGCCGGCCTCCTGGCCTGCCATGGGTGGGGCGGTGACGCTGCTGGCGGGAGGCTTTGCCTTTCGGCGGCTGAGGCTGCGGGGGGTGGCCTCCGGCATTTCCTGGTCGATCTTCATTTTCATATTCGGTCTCGCCCTGCTGGTGAGGGGGTTGGAGAACGTGGAGGTCACGAAAGCCATCGGGGAGGCCGTGGTCCGCCTGTCCTCTGCGGGCGCACTCTGGGCGGTGCTGGCCGTTTCTTTCATCACGGCGTTGGGCGCCAATCTGATCAACAACTGGTCCATGATGATGGTCTCGGTCTCCAGTCTGGCCAGCGTCAACGGTGCCGCGGCCGCATTTGACCGCAGTGTCATCTACGCCAGTGTCCTGGGGGCGGACCTGGGCCCCAATATCACCATCCTGGGCTCGCTGTCGTCGATGCTGTGGCTGGTGCTGCTGAGGCAGCGGGGTCTGGACATTCACCAGGTGCAGTACATCAAGCTGGGCTTGACCGTCATGCCCCTGATGCTGATCGTCAGTGCTCTGTGCATCTATGTCTGCGGTCGGCTGTTCGGCTGAGACAAAGTCAGCGCAGGGAGATCATGCCTTCCATGGTTGCTGTCAACCTGGTGCCCTCGATTCAGCCGTTGAACGGGCACGAACCGCGAGGAAGAAGCTTGCTGGACACCTTACAAGCCGTTATGGTAATCTAATATTTGATTTGGCCAAAACATTGACTGCTTCGTCAATCAATCAAAGGTCGCATGAACATCGACGGCGGGAAATCTCTCCGGCTAGCCCTGTTTCCCGAGTTGTCCTCACCAAACTTCTCCACCTAGACCTCTTTTGGCGCGTGGCTGAGGCGCACTAGTCGGATTGCGGACCGGAAAGGGGTGAGAAGTACCAAGCAGCAGAAAGGCGCCAGGACCAAAGAATGTCACCGAGTCGAGGCACGTATCTCTGTCTGAACGTGACCTTAGAAGGAAGGATTAGAAGGAGGAGAGATATAGCACATGGCTAAACCCGAAGAGACGGCAAAACCCAAGAGCTTCAGCAGCGTCATGGAGGAGAAAAGAAAGTTTGATCCTCCGAAGTCTCTGAGCAAGAATGCCTGGATCAAGAGCATGGCCCAGTACAAGAAGATCTACAAGGAATCCATCGAGGATCCCGAGGGTTTCTGGGCCCGGATAGCTGAGGACATCGATTGGTTCAAGAAGTGGACCAAGGTCCGCGAGTATGACTTTGTCAATGGGCATATCAAGTGGTTCCAGGGCGCGAAGTTGAACCTCACCTACAATTGTCTGGACCGCCACTTGAGTGGCCCGCGGAAGAACAAGGCTGCCCTCATCTGGGAGGGTGAGCCCGCTGGTGAGAGCCGCACTTATACCTACCAGCAGCTGCACCGCGAAGTCTGCAAGTTTGCCAACGTGCTGAAGAAGCACGGCATCAAGAAGGGCGACCGCGTTTCGATCTACCTTCCCATGATTCCGGAGTTACCGATCGCTATGTTGGCCTGCGCCCGGATAGGTGCCATCCACAGCATAGTCTTCGGCGGATTCAGCGCGGAGGCCCTCCGGGACCGCATCATCGACTGTCAGTCATCGCTTCTGGTGACGTGCGATGCTGGTTACCGCAGTGGAAAGACTATCCCGACCAAGGCCACAGCAGACCAGGCCCTGGAGTCCTGTCCCAACGTTAAGAAGGTCATCGTTGTCAAGAGAAGCGGCGCCGAAATCAAGATGAACGCCGGTAAGGACTTCTGGTGGCATGAGGAGATGGCGGATGCCAGCGGCGCCTGCGAGCCCGAGATCATGGATGCCGAGGACCCGCTATTCATCCTGTACACCAGCGGCAGCACCGGCAAGCCGAAGGGCGTTCTTCATACTCAGGCCGGATACCTGGTGTACGTGTACCTCACCTTCAAGTGGATCTTTGACTACCATGAGGAAGACACTTTCTGGTGCACCGCTGACATTGGTTGGGTGACCGGGCACAGCTACATCGTCTACGGACCCCTGTGCGCTGGCGCCACCAGCGTCATGTTCGAGGGCGTGCCCAACTATCCGAAACCAGACCGGTTCTGGGACGTGGTGGAGAAATACAAGGTCAACATCATCTACACTGCTCCCACGGCCATCCGCGCCATGATGAAGGACGGCGAAGAGTGGCCAAATAAGCATGACCTCAGCAGCCTGAGAATTCTGGGCACGGTGGGTGAGCCCATCAACCCCGAGGCGTGGATGTGGTACTACAACGTGATCGGCAAGGGCAGGTGCCCCATCGTCGACACTTGGTGGCAGACCGAGACCGGCGGAATTCTGATCACTCCGCTGCCCGGTGCCATACCGATCAAGCCAGGTTCCGCCACTGTCCCATTCCCGGGCGTGAAACCCAAGATCGTTAGCGAGGATGGGGTCGAGGTCGGCGTCAATGAGGGTGGCATGCTCCTCATATGCGAGCCATGGCCGGGCATTATGAGGGGCGTGTGGGGCGCGGGTGGCCAGGAGAGATTCAAGGAGACCTACTTCAGCCGCTTCCCTGGCTACTACCTGACAGGCGACGGAGCCCGCAAGGACGAGGACGGCTACTACTGGCTGATGGGACGCGTTGATGACGTTATCAACGTCTCCGGACACCGCCTGGGCACGGCAGAGGTCGAAAGCGCGCTGGTGTCCCATCCGGCGGTTGCCGAGGCGGCCGTAGTGGGTTATCCCCATGAGGTCAAGGGCGATGGCATCTTCGCTTATGTCACGCTAAAGACCGGCAGGGTTCCATCCGATGACTTGAAGAAGGAACTCACGGCCCACGTCCGCAAGGAGATCGGCCCAATTGCCACTCCGGACATAATCATGTTCGCTGACGGTCTTCCCAAGACCCGCAGCGGCAAGATTATGCGGCGCATTCTGAAGCTCATCGCGAGGGACGATACCAGCAATCTGGGCGACACTAGCACGCTGGCTGATCCCAGTGTGGTGACAACATTGGTCGAAGGGCGCAAGAAGCTGCCGAGGGCAGCAGACCTCAAGTTCGCATAGAGAGAAGCAGTACCGGGGTGTGGGGCCGCAAAGGCTCCCAC
>JAUCPZ010000036.1 GCA_030372995.1 Dehalococcoidia bacterium | reverse complement strand
CTGGGAGGAGGACTATGGGAGTCATCACTATTGCGGCGATTACTGTGGTTGTCATTTGATTTTCTCCTTCCTTGGCCGGTAGGCCTTTTTCATTTCCGAGATCAGGATACTGCTGGTGGGGCTGGTTTGACTTCCGCCGCATTGCCTATTTCCGGCTGCCGGAAAGGCCCGCAAGGTTTTCGGGTTGACTCAGCAGGTTGACGGGAGGCCCGGCGCCGGGCATGCGCCATTTTGCCTGCTTCGATGCGTACGGATGCTCAACTAGAAGATGGCTCGACAGCCTCTACAGCTTTGATGGTACTGATGCGGGTGTGGTCAGACAGTGAGGCGGTGAGCCAGTTGAACGCCTGGCATAGACGACCGATCGTCAGCAGTCGGTAGGAACGTGATCGGGTGAATCGTCTTCTGTCTAGAGTTGCGCAAGGGCGCGTCGATGCGGGAGTCGTATTGATGCTGGCTCGTTTCGGTGCTGGAAGGCGAAAGCCATGCTACAGTCCATGCGCGGCGAGCACTTTGCCCGGGCTCTTCAGGTGCTTCTTGAACCACTTCTTGGTGTCTGGGAGCCCCAGCGCGACGCCCATGAGCTCAGTGAAGTAGACGACGGGAAGCTTGTCCTTGGATTCCTGCATGGCCTCCAGGTTCATGGTGCACATGGGGCAGGCAGTGACTATGGCCTCGGCTCCCACGTCACGTGCCCGTTCCGCTATGTTCCCAACCAAGTCGTGCACGGCGTCTGGTTGCGTCAGCATCAGGCTGCCGCCGCAGCAGTCCACCTTGGCTGACCAGTCGCGTACATCCGCCCCGAGAGCCTCCGCCAGTCTGTCCATCGCAGTGGGATTCTCCGGATTGTCGAAGGCCACGATCTCGGGCGGGCGCATGAGGTAGCACCCGTAGTAGCACACCAGCCTCAACCCCTTCAAGGGTTTCGTGACCTTGGCCTTGACCGTATCGAGCCCAATTTCGTTTACCACCACGTCCAGCAGATGGCGCACGTCATGCTTTCCCTCGTAGGGCATGTCGAGCCAACCCTCTATCTTGCGCCCTAAGCCGGGCCGGTGACGGACCTCGTGCCGGACATGTCTCAGCCTCAAGTAGCAGGCAGCGCAGACACACAGGGTGTCGAGGCCCATCTTCTCTGCCAGCGCGAGGTTATGCGCCGGAAGTGCGAGGGACAGGTCCTCATTGAGGAAGTGCCCCGAAGAAGCACCGCAGCAGGTCCACTCGTGAATCTCCTCGAGTTCTATTCCCAACGCGCGGCACACGGCCTCGGTAGACTTTCCGAAATGCTCCTCTCCGCCTTCCTGTGAGCAACCCGGATAGTATGCGTACTTCATGGCTGAGTACCTCTCATGGTGTGCTTGAACAACTTCCTGACCCTGGCCGCGCCCTTGCCGGTTCTGGCAGGCGTGATCTTGATCTTGCCCTTGGTTATCATGCCGATCCCTAGATTGCCGGCGACCTTCAGTGTCTTGAGAGAGAAATCCCTGGACCTGATGAAGTGCTCCGCGGACATGAGCGCTTCATTTTGCCGGCCGAACCGCTTTACGGGGTCGAGGAAGGCCAGATGAAACGCCGCCACTCTGGTTTCCTTGGGCCGGATACCGTGACGCAGGGTCATCTGGTGAAGGGTGTCCATCAGGTGAGGTATATTGATCTCGTTGGGGCACCTGGCAAAGCAAGCCTCGCAGGAGGCGCATATCCAGATCGTGGAGCAAGTCAGGACTTCCTTCTTCAACCCCAGTTGCACCAGACGAATGACCTCGTTGGGGCGATAGTCCATGTATTTCGCTACCGGGCAGCCCAGGGTGCAGGTCAGGCACTGATAGCACCGCTCAAAAGCAACGCCGCTCTCTTTCCGTACCTGCGCGGCAAAAGCAGAGTCGCAGGTTGCCACGCAGGACTTGCTCTCATATCGCATAATCAGCCTCCTGAAGGCATCGCGGAGAAGCGGCCGCTCTCCGGAGAGCCTATTCGAAACCTACCTTCTCGAACTCAGCCTCCTTGAAGGTTGTGAGCGGCAACGGGTCATCGATGCTTCTGCCTGGCACATAGCCGAACAGTGGCTGCACTCTGGACCCCACTAGACGGAAAATTCGGAACACGGGCACATTGTTAGGACAGGCTGCCTGGCACAGGCCGCAGCCCACGCAAGACGTGTCCATGTGGTTGAGACGCGTCAGGTGGAACAGTAGAGTGTCAGTGGGGACCCTTAATGCGCCCTTCTTGCAAGACCAGCCGAAGTACTTGTCTGCCTCGAAGGCGAACGTGTCGGAATCAAATACACACTCGCGGCAGTAGCATATCGGGCACATATCCCGGCAGTTGTGGCAGCCGATGCACGGTGCGAAGACAGAGATCAGTCTTTCCAATCCCTTCGTTTCCGCAATTGTCTGTGCAAAGACCTCGTCTCTCCGCTTGACCCGCGCAGCCACCATCTCTTCAATGGCGGCCTGCCGGCCGTCGTCCTTGGCCTCAGGCAATCCGAGACCATCTAAGAGCTGTTCTCCGACGGCTGTATTTGCCAGTAGCCCGATCTCGGTATCGAAGTCCCTGCCGATGAGCCCGACAGTGATGTCGGACACGAGCGGGTAGGGATACTCACATATCTGGCAGGCCTCTCTCAGCCTGCTGTCTGCCTCGCCTGCTTTGCAGATTCTCACGAATGCGTCGCCAGTGTTCTGGTTCTCTTTGGCAAACTGCTTATAGTCCGTCACCGAATAGGTTCCGAAGCAGTCCATGCCGATAAGGACAATATTGCGCAACGAAGCCTGCTTGAGTTTGACCAACTCCACCAGGGCCCGCAGTTCGCAGGGCCGGGCCACCACGGCCAGCTTCTTCTCGCTTGGGGCCAGCCTCGTTATCTTGGACACGATACTGGCGGTATTCACTGGCAGGACAGGAGCCAGTGGATTGGCGGCGTCAAGGATGGCCGGTTGTGTCACCACGCTTTGAACTACGTTCTCTCTGGAGGGCAGTTCCATGGGCACGAGCACTGCATCCACCAGAGCCTTTTCCAGGAGCTCCCTCAGAATGCGACGCATCGCACCAGTGATGCTGCCGTCCCTGACCGCATAACTGACCGTCTTTGCCATTATTCACTCCTTGAGGAACGAGAGACGCACCTCTGTCATACCCTCTTCTCTTGCCAGGTCAGACTGACCAGGCTCTGCCGATGGGATTGGGGCCCAGTTTCTTGACCTCCTCCGTCACCTCATTCATTGTGGCTGCGAACTTGGGTACGTCAGAAGCCGCTATCCACCGCAACCATATTCGGTCACTCTCCAGGCCCAGCGTATCCATGATGGTCTTGAGGACCACCATCCTTCGTCTCTCTTTGTAGTTACCGGAAACGTAGTGACAGTCCCCGGGCCGGCATCCGGATACGAGGACAGCATCGGCCCCGCTGAACAGGGCCCGGAGGATGTACAAGGGATCCACGGAGCCACTGCACATGACGCGGATGGGACGTATGTTGTGCGGGTACTGAAGTCTGCTGCTTCCAGCGACATCAGCCGCGGCGTACGTGCACCAGTTGCAGAAGTAGCCCACTATTGTCGGCTCGAAGCCGTCTATTCTCTGGTTGCTGTCCAACACTGTTCTCCTCCCGCCTTGCTCCAATCGCTATAGTGCTGCGTCTGTCATGGAAATGACCTGCCTGTCGCTGAGCCCACGGAGGCTGGCTGCCCCGCTGGGGCAACTGACCACGCAGGTGCCGCAGCCCTGGCACAGTGCCTCAAGCACCACTACCGCGCCCTGCTTCTCGTCTTTGACCCTCGCGCCATAGGGGCAGACACTAATGCACATTTCGCAACCAGCACACCATCTCTGCTTGACCTCAGAAACCATTCTGCCCGAGGTGAGCTTGCCCCTGGACAGAATGCAGCACGCCCTCTGGGCTGCTGCCTGGGCCTGCACCAATGATTCCGTCAGGCTCCTGGGTGAGTGTGCCAGGCCGCAAACGAATATGCCGTCTCTCAAGAAGTCAACAGGACGGAACTTCGCCTCGGCGACATCGAAGAAACCATCCTCGTCCAGATCCACGGACAGCAGCTTGGTCAGTCTCTTCTGATCGCCGGGCACCACCGGCGTCGACAGCACCAGCAAGTCGGGCTCCAAGGTGATGGTGCCCCCGACTGCCAGTTCCTTTGCTGTGACCTTCAGCTTGCCCCCCTCGGCTCTAACCTCCGGCTTGCGCTCCGGATCGTAGCGAGCGAACAGTATGCCCTTCTCTCTCGCCCGCAGGTACTGTCTCTCAATGAAACCGTAGCTCATGAGATCACGATAGAACACTACTATTTCAGCCTGCGGCTTGATTTCCTTGATACGCAGGGCGTTCATCAGTGCCTGGGAGCAGCAGAAGCGGCTGCAGTAGGGTCGCTTTTCATCCCTGGAACCAACACACTGGATCATGGCCACCGATTTCAGGTCGCCCAGTTCGCCAGCGGCGATCTTCTTCTCCAGTTCGCCCTGGGTCAGGACTCTCTCGTTCTGTCCGTAGAGGTATTCGTCAGGCTTCAGGTCATCAGCCCCGGTACTCACCACGATGCTGCCCACCTCGACCACCGACTTGGCGCCATCTCTCCCGGCGAATCTGACCTTGAAATCCCCGGCGCACCCATCAACGCCCACCACCTCCGTGCCCCTGTAAACGTGAATTAGCTCATTGTTCTCCACATCCTGAATGGTCTTCCTCAAGAGGATCTGAACGTCGTTGCCGTCTGGAGTCAAGTGCATGTCCCTGGCCCGGCCCCCCAAGTCCGCATCCCGCTCGACAAGATGGACCTCGTATCCCATGCTGGCGATGGACAGAGATGCTGTCATTCCCGCCAATCCGCCGCCGATGACAAGAGCCGACTGCTTCGTTACGATATGCGGCAGCGGCACGCAGTCCTGCAACCTCAAACGCTCGACGGCCATGGCAATCAAAGCCCTGGCCTTGCTGGTCGCTGCCGCCGCGTTTCGATGCGGCCAAGCTACCTCCTCGCGCAGGTTGACCACCTGGATGAGGCAGGGGTCCACAGCGATGTCTGAAGACAGCTTCCTGGATATGAAGGGGGCGCAGGTGGCCAGGACCGCGCGGTTGGAATGGCACTGCTCCATTTTGGCCCTTATACTCTTCACTGCCTCACTGTGACAGAGATAAGGAACCCGTTCCACATGCACGACACTCGGCATCGTCTTGGCTGCCTGCAACAGCGCATCCATGTCTAGCGCTGAAGCCACTTCCTTGCCGCAGTCGCACAAGAATACGGCTGTCTTCGGCATGCCCACCGCCACCTCACCCGGCTCGGCTGCCTTCCGGTCCGGTCGCAGGGCGAAGAGCACTGCTCTTCCGGCTGCGGCGGTAGCGGTGACCATCGCGTCGGTGATATCTTTCGGCCCTGAAGCAGAGCCACAAACGTAGACTCCCTTCTTGTTCGTGTCCACCGGGTCCAGCTCGCTGGTCTCGCAGAAACCCGACTCATTCAGCTTCACGCCGAGAGAGTCCGCCAGTTCTTCGAAACGGGGCGATGGAGTCTGCCCGACGGAAAGCACTAGCATTCCGAAGCGGCAAGGCCTCAGCTGGCCGTCTTCCGAGATAGTGGTCATCAGCAGATCACCGCTCTTGAAGTCCTGCTTGACCACTGGAATGCGACACCTCGTGAACTTGATGCCCATTTCAACCGCCTGCTGATAGTAGCGGTAGTAACCCTTGCCAAAGGTGCGCATGTCCATGTAGAAGATCTCCACCTCTGTTTGAGGGTATGTCTTCTTGATCAATATCGCCTCTTTGAGCGCGTACATGCAGCAGGCGTAGGAGCAGTAGTCTCTCTTCATGTCCCTCGAGCCCACGCACTGCAGGAAGGCCACCGAGTCAGGCACTTTGTGATCAGATGGCCGCACCAACCTTCCTTGGGTCGGACCGCTCTGGCTCATCAACCTTTCTAGCTCGATGCTGGTCACTACATTTGGATAGCGGCGGTGCCCGTACTGAGTCGCCCTCGCTGGGTCAAACTCCTCGAAACCCGTGGACAAAATGATGGAGCCGCACTTGATTTCTGTGAGTACGTCCTCGGAGTTCAGGTCGATCGCGGTGGTGGGGCACTTCTCAACGCAAGCGCCGCACCGGTTGCAGGCGGCCCAATCGATTACATAGGAGTTCGAGGGCATCCAGGGGTTCCTCAGGTAGATGGCCTTTCGTCTTGCCAGCCCCTCGTTGAAGGCATCGGAGGCCTCTGCCGGGCAGACGCTGACGCATTGCGCGCAGCCGATACAAAGATCGTGGTTCACGCCGGCCGCAGCCGACTTCAATGTCACCGTGAAATCCCCCGCCTCACCCTGGACCTTCTGCACTTCCGTCAGGGGCAGAACGCGTATGTTGGGGTGAATCAGACCGCGGCGAAGGCAATACTGCGACGTATCGTCTCTGGCGAAGATGGGGAGCATCTTGCACATGCCACAGTGATTATCGGGAAACCAGCGGTCTGTGAGAACCATCACCCCGCCCAGGCTGGGGCTCTTGTCGCAGAGATAGACTTTACATCCCATCTCGGCTAGATCGAGTGAGGCTCTGATTCCAGCCGCCCCGGCTCCCACCACCAGAACCCCGTCGCCCTTCTTACGTGTGTTACCAGGCATACTCACCTCGCCAGAAGGTTCCGTTCGCCCTGTTCGGCGTATGCGTGACCAGCCGCCTCGATCATCTCGAAGAACTGTTTCGGGTTCCAGTTCCGATGCCTGATGGCCTTCGAGGGACAAGTTGCGGCACAGGCGCCGCAGCCCTGACACACCGTTTCTCTCACCACCACGATCTTCCGCACCTCATCGAGCTGAAGGGCGTTGTAGGCGCAGACGGCCACGCATTGCCCGCAGCCGCGACACACCTCCGGGTCAACGTAGGAGACCGTGGCCTCGGACTGAATCTGCTTCTTGGACAGGATGGTTGATGCTCTCGCTGCGGCCGCGCTAGCCTGTGTGATCGTCTCCTCCACGTTCTTGGGCGCGTGGCCGATGCCACACACGTAGAGGCCGTCGGCTGGGAAGTCCACCGGGCGGAGCTTCAAGTGCGCTTCCAGGAAGAAGTTGTCCTGATTCAGTGGCACGCGGAGCATCTCGGCTATGACCTTGTTGCCCGCTGTCGAGACTGTTCCGGCGGAGAGCACCACGATATCGGTATTAATGATGAGATCTGCTCGCAGGAGCGGGTCGTAGAATGTCACCGTCATCCCGCCATCGGCAGTAACCACCGGTTTCTTGTCTTCCTCATAACGTATGAACCTGACACCCGCCTCTCTGGCCTTGTAGTAATGTTTCTCATTTAAGGCATAGGTGCGCAGGTCGCGGTAGAGGATGAAGACGTTGGCTTCGGGCTTCAGCTCCTTGATCTT